>DYJB01000285.1 GCA_020723365.1 Candidatus Aquidulcis sp.
TGGAAGGCGGCCGCCGCTACCTCAACGAGCAACTGGACGTCATCGTCACCCGCGTCCTCCAGACGGTGGCCGGGCGGATGATCTTCGCCCGCCCCGTCTCGGGTTGAGCGGGGGAGGCGGCCCATGGCGCTGCAGCTCTAAAACACGGTGACTCGGCGCAAGGAGCCTTTGGAGACCCTTGAGCCGGGCAAGGTCCGGATGTATGTCTGCGGCGTGACGGTCTACGACCGGGCGCATGTCGGCCATGCCATGTCGGCGGTTGTGTTCGACATCATTCGGCGCTACCTGGAGTACCGCGGCTACCGGGTCCGCCATGTGGTGAACTACACCGACGTCGAGGACAAGGTCATCAAGCGGGCCGCCGAGAAGGGCGTCGATCCGCTGGCGCTGGCGCAGGGCTACATCGAGGAGTTCGATCGGCAGTTGAAGGAGCTGAACGTGCTGCCGGCGACCGAGTACCCGCGCGCCTCGAAGGAAATGGGCCGGATCATCGGCATGATCGAGGGCCTGATCGCCGGCGGGTACGCGTACGCCGTGGACGGCGATGTCTACTTCCGCGTGGCGAAGGATCCCGACTACGGGCGCCTGTCCGGCCGCAAGCCGGAGGACATGCGCGCCGGGGCCCGGCTGGAGATCGACGAGCGCAAACAGGATCCGGCCGACTTCGCCCTGTGGAAATCGGCCAAAGCCGGTGAGCCGGCCTGGGACAGCCCGTGGGGCCGGGGACGCCCCGGGTGGCACATCGAGTGCTCGGCGATGAACCTGGAGTATCTGGGGGAGCAGATCGATATTCACGGCGGGGGGAACGACCTGATCTTCCCGCACCATGAGAACGAGATCGCCCAAACCGAGAGCCTGACCGGCAAGCCGTTCGCCCGCTACTGGATTCACAACGGGATGATGCAGCTGGCCGGGGAGAAGATGTCGAAGTCGCTGGGCAACCTGGTGACGATCGAGGACTTCCTGGCGCAGCACAGCGGCGATGCCTTCCGCATGCTGGTGCTGAACGCCTCCTACCGCGGGCCGCTGACCTTCACCGACGAGGTCGTCCGCCAGGCGGAGAGCGCGCTGGACCGCCTGCGGGCGGCACTGAAGCCCGCCGTTCCCGCTCCCGGCGCGCAGGCAGCCGAGGCGGGCTTGGCGGCGGCGGTGGCCGAAGCGCGCCGCAAGTTCGAAGCCGCGATGGATGACGACTTCAACACGTCCGGTGCCATGAGCCACCTGTTCGACCTGGTGCGGTCCATCAACCAGGCGCGTGACGCCGGCGTCGGCGAGCGATCGCTGAGCGAGGCCCAATCCGGCCTGCGCCAGCTGGCGGGCGTGCTTGGGCTGCGGCTGGCGGCGGACGAAGGAGGAGACCAACCGGCGGCACCCTTCATCGAGCTGCTGCTCGAAGTGCGCGAGGCGATGCGCACCGCCAAGCAGTGGGCGGTCGCCGATCGCATCCGGGACCGGCTGGCCGAACTTGGCGTGTTGATCGAGGACGCCAAGAGCGGCACGACCTGGCACCGGCGCTGATCGGCAGCAGGCGATTGCCGTGGTGGGCGGAGCGGGGGAACGGATCTTCGGCCGCAACGCCGTCTACGAGGTGCTGCGGGCTGAACGGCGGCGTGTGTCGGGGATCGAGGTGGCGGAGGGCGCCGAGGCGCGCGGCGCGCTGAAACGCCTTCTCGACCTGGCGGCCCATCGGCGAGTTCCCGTTCGGCGCGTGCCTCGGCAGGAGCTTGATCGTCAGTCGGATTCGCACCAGGGTGTCGGCGCTTCCGTCGAAGCCTATCCGTATGTGGACGCCGACGGAATCCTTGAGCATGCCTCCTGGTGCGGCGAGCCCGCCTTCCTGCTGATCCTGGATCTGATCCAGAACCCTCAGAACCTGGGCACGCTGCTGCGCTCGGCGGAAGCCGTTGGAGTGCACGGGGTGTTCCTGGCGGAGCACCGCGCCGTCGGGATCACGCCGGCGGTGGTTGGCAGTTCCGTGGGGGCGTGCGAGCACCTGCAGATCGCGCGTGGCAACCTGGCCCAGGCGATGCGCGGCCTGCGGGAGGCGGGAGTCTGGCTGGTGGGGCTGGAGGCAGGGCCGGAGAGCCGGCCCCTGGACGAGATCGATC
>DYJB01000048.1 GCA_020723365.1 Candidatus Aquidulcis sp.
GTGGCCTTCGGGGTCTTCATGTACTTCCCGACGCTGGTCGAGGTGCCCATCGCCAACATGTTCCTCAGCCTCGGCATGCACCGCGGCCCGCTCCTGGCCTACCTGATGGCTGATCCCGAGCTCAGCCTGCAGAGCATCCTGCTCATCACCGCCATCCTTGGCCGGGTCAAGGCCTGGACCTACGTGGCCTGGGTGGCGCTCTTCAGCACCGCGGCGGGTCTGATCTATGGCGCCTGGATCGACGGTGCCAGCCTGCTGATGATTGCGGGCTACCTGGCAGGGTTCCTGGCGCTCCTGGCCGGCGCGCTGCTCCTCGCCGGGCGCAGGGCGACCCGGCCATCCGAGCCCGCGGCCGCTGGGGGCTGAGAGATCCATTCGAGAAACGGCTTATTCTGGAGGACCCAATGCTCACGATCAAGATCCTTGGCTCCGGGTGCGCCAACTGCAAGAAGGTCGAGGAGATCGCCCGTCGAGCCGTCGCCGGCCTGGCGGTTGAGGCCGAAGTGATCAAGGTGACCGACATGGCCAGAATCACGGCCTACCCGATCCTGGGTACACCCGGGCTGGTGGTCAACGAGCAGGTGGTCTGCAGCGGCCGCATCCCCACCGAAGCCGAAGTCACCACCTGGCTGACGACCGCCCTGGCCTGAGGATCGGACGATGCGAAGCGTCCTGTTCCTGTGCACCGGCAACTCGTGCCGCTCACAAATGGCGGAGGCGATCGTCAACCATGACCTGGCGGAGACGTGGCAGGCGCACAGCGCCGGCACACGCCCGACCGGCTCGGTCCATCCGCTGGCCGTGGCCGCTCTGGCCGAGATCGGCATCCGCCACGCAGGACAATCCAAGTCGGTGGACGAATACCGGCAGGCGGAGTTCGACCTGGTTGTGACGGTGTGCGACTCGGCCGCCGAGGACTGCCCGGTCTGGCTCGGCCGCGGGACGCGGCTTCACATCGGCTTTCCGGACCCGGCGCGCGCGACGGGCTCCGAGTCAGAAGTGATGGATGCCTTCCGCCAGGTGCGGGACGACATTCGGCGCCGGGTCCTCGCCGCGCTCCAAGCAACCGGACCGTCCATCTGACCAAGGAGCTCACCATGGCCGTCAACGTTGCCAGCAACACCCGGCGCCTCTCGACCCTCGATCGCTTCCTCACGCTGTGGATCTTCCTGGCGATGGCGATCGGCGTCGGGCTGGGCTACCTGTTCCCGCGTTCCGTCGAGGCCTTCAACCAGGCCGTCTCCATCGGCACGACGAACATTCCCATCGCCGTCGGCCTGATCCTGATGATGTACCCTCCGTTGGCCAAGGTGCACTACGAGGAACTGGGCGACGTCTTCCGCAACTGGAGGATCCTCGGCTTCTCGCTCCTGCAGAACTGGGTCATCGGCCCGATCCTGATGTTCGTGCTGGCGATCGCGTTCCTGCGCGGCTATCCAGAGTACATGGCCGGGCTGATCATGATCGGTCTTGCGCGTTGCATCGCCATGGTGATCGTATGGAATGAGTTGGCCCGGGGCGACACGGAGTACGCCGCCGGGTTGGTGGCCTTCAACAGCCTGTTCCAGGTGTTCTTCTACAGCCTGTACGCCTATGTCTTCATCACCGTCCTCCCGGCTGCGCTTGGACTCCAGGGCAGCACCGTTCATGTGACCATCGGCGAGATCGCCCGCAGCGTCTTCATCTACCTGGGCATCCCCTTCCTGGCCGGCTTCCTCACGCGCCTCGTCCTGATCCGCGCCCGGGGCAAGGAGTGGTACGAGAAGGTCTTTGTGCCGCGCATCAGCCCGCTCACGCTGATTGCCCTGCTCTTCACCATCGTCATCATGTTCAGCCTGAAGGGCAACCTGATCGTCACCATCCCGCTCGACGTCGTGCGCATCGCCATCCCGCTGGTGATCTACTTCGCGGTCATGTTCCTGGTGTCCTTCTGGATGGGCCGGCTGATCGGAGCCGACTACTCCAAGACGACCACGCTTGCCTTCACGGCCGCCAGCAATAACTTCGAGCTGGCCATCGCCGTGGCGGTGGCCGTCTTCGGCATCAACTCCGGCGCGGCCTTTGCGGCCGTCATTGGACCGCTGATCGAGGTGCCGGTCATGATCGGACTGGTGAACGTCGCCTTCGCCCTGCGGCGGCGCTGGTACGCTCAAGAGACCGCCTCGGCTGCGACAGGCTGAGGCGGACGGATGACTGACCTGTCGCCTGGGGCGCCCGAGCCCCCGCCCCCTTCCGAGTCGGGCGCGTGCGCCTGCCGTGACCCGTTTGCGGGCCTTCCGCCCGAGGCGCGGCCGAAGCCGCCATCCCGTACCGCTGGCCTGCGGGAGACGAGGTGCCCGGAGTGCGGGTTGGTGTACAAGACCAACCGCCCGACCGATGTGTGCATCCGGTGTGCCTAGCGGGTGACGGCGAGCGCGGCAGCAGCGCGCCGCCGGTATCCCCCGCTTCGGCCGCCGCAGGAGGCGCGAAGTGTCCGAGTTGAACAAGGCCCTCACCATCATCCTCGACGACAGGGACAGGATCGAGCTGGCGCGAATCCTGATGGATGACGACGCCGATGCCGCCTTGGCCTTCCTCAAGCGGCACGTCAAGGGGAAGGCCAGGGAACTCCTCGAAGGTGGTTGAAAGGTCCTGCTGGCGGTGCCCGGTTCGGGCATCCGACCGCTGCCCCCACCACAGGTCAGGCCGTGACCGCGCCCTTCCTCGACTCGATCGCGCTGACCCGCACCATGCCCTGCCCGGCCGATCCCGGACGGATCATCGTCGTCGGCCGGCCGTCACGTGGGATGGCCGAGGTCCTGCCCTACCTGGCCTCGCTGCCAAACGCCCTCGCCTACAACCCGGAGGCGGTCGCCCTCACTCTGCGACGTGACCCCGGCTTCATCACCTTCTACGACCAGATCGTTTACATCACCAAGGTCGGCGGCCTGGACGAAGGGCTGGCGCTGCTCGAGGTGCTGACGGAGGCCGTCAACACAACCTGGCAGCACCGGTCCAAACTCAATCCGGTCACCAGCCGGAGGCGGGCGCCCGCGATGCTCGATCTCTGGGCGCTGCTGCCTCACACAAACTGCGGCCAGTGCGGAGTCCCCACCTGCATGGCGTTCGCCTCCGGCCTGCTGCAGCAGTCGCGCCACGTCGCCGAGTGTCCGGCGCTCCGCCAGGACCCTGCCTTCGCAGATAGCCGCGCCGCGCTCGAGGCTATGCTCTAGTCACTTGGACGGCGTGTCCTAAGCCGAAAGGGGCTCGGCTTCCCTATGTGGCGTCCGTGGGCCTGCCACGCCCTGGCTGCAGCCCGCGAGGCAGCCTCTCCATGCCCCTTCAGGCGCCCATGCCCTGCCCCCCATCTTCGTTTCTGCTGCTGCCACCCGATTCCGGGCGATAGCCAAACGGGTATGGGAACGCCGGTTCTGGGCCTGCCGCCCCGTGTCGGTGCGGGCATGGCCGCCTTGTCTTCCCGCGCCTGTACCGCGCCCGGCCGGGCATACGGAATGTTAGAATGCCGCGCATGCCCGAACTCAGCTGGCGCAAGGCACTCGACCGCACGCGGCGCGTGGCTCTCGGACGGCTTTCGGAGATCTTCGGGACCAGCGAGCTGAACGGTGCCGTCTGGGAGGAGTTGGAGGTCGGCCTGGTGCAGGCCGATCTCGGCGCCGCCCTGGCCTCCGAGGTCACGGCCACTCTTCGCAAGCGCGCCGGCGCCCAGGGGCTGACTCGCTCCGGTGACCTGCGGGGCTCCCTCCAGGACACCCTTCTGGGCTACCTTGCTTCGCCCGCTCCCAGGCCTGTCGAAACCCGGCCGCTCGTCATGGTGCTTGTTGGCGTCAACGGCTCGGGCAAGACGACCTCCGCTGCCAAACTGGCGGCGCGGCTGCAGATGGAGGGCCGGCGAGTGCTGCTTGCAGCAGCCGATACGTACCGCGCCGCCGCTGACAGGCAGCTGAAGCTGTGGGCGGACCGGCTGGGGATCGAGGTCGTGCTGGGTAGACCGGGAAGTGATCCGGGCGCCGTGGCCTTTGACGCCGCCCAGGCTGCCGTGGCCCGCAACCTCGACGTCCTGCTGGTGGATACCTCGGGCCGGATGCATACCAGCCACAACCTGATGGCCGAGCTCCAGAAGGTCTGCCGCGCCACCGCCAAGGTCGTCCCTGGAGCCCCGCAGCGCGTGCTGCTGGTGCTGGATGCCACGACCGGCCAGAACGGCCTGGCACAGGCGCGGGCGTTCACCCAGGCGGTGGGGGTGACCGAAATCCTGCTGACCAAGCTCGACGGCTCGGCAAAGGGCGGCATTGCCCTGGCCATCTCCCATCAGCTTGGCCTTCCTATCACCTACACCGGGCTGGGGGAAGGCCCGGAAGATCTGGCGCCTTTCGATCCACTGGCCTACGTCGAGGCCCTTCTGCCTTCCGCCGCCGGCTCTTCGGCGAGCGGGTAGAATAGTCCCCAGCACGGCTCGCACGTTGCCACAAGGACAGGACAATGGAAGACCTGATCGCCGAACTGAATCAGCTGGAGGAACGTCTCCAGGATCTCCTGGTGCGTCTTTGACCTGCCTCGCCGCGAGCATGAACTAGCACACCTCGGACGGGAATCCGAGTCTCCCACGCTCTGGAACGATCCCGAGCAGGCGCAGAAGACCATGCGCCGCCTGTCGCAGGTGCGCGATGAGGTCGACGGCTGGCGCAATCTGCAGCGCCGGCTGGGGGAGACGCTCGAGCTAGCCGGGCTCGGCGACGAGAGCCTGCGCCCCGAGCTCTCGGCAGCGCTGGAGGCTTTGCAGACGGACCTCGAGCAGCGCGAGTTCCGCGCGCTACTCTCCGGACCCTACGACGCCGATGATGCCATCGTCTCGATTCATGCCGGAGCCGGTGGCACGGACTCCCAGGACTGGGCCGCCATGCTCCTGCGCATGTATCTGCGCTGGGCCGAACGGCACAAGTACGCCACCGAGATTCTCGACACCAGTGAGGGCGAGGAGGCCGGGATCAAGAGCGTCACCCTGGCCGTCAATGGGGACTACGCCTTCGGCTACCTGCGTGCCGAGCGCGGCGTCCACCGGCTCGTGCGCCTGTCTCCCTTCGACTCGGCCCATCGACGCCACACCGCCTTTGCCGGGCTGGAGGTCTATCCGCAGGTCCATGCTGCCGACGAGATTGAAGTCAACCCGTCCGACCTGAAGATCGACACCTACCGGTCGGCCGGCGCCGGCGGCCAGAACGTCCAGAAGAACGAGACCGCCATCCGCATCACGCACCTGCCCACGGGCATCGTCGTTACCTGCCAGAACGAGCGCTCGCAGACCCAGAACCGGGAGAACGCCCTGCGGGTGTTGCGCGCCCGCCTGCTGGATCTGCAGCGTCAGAAGCAGGAAGAGGAACTGGCCAGGCTCAAGGGCGGATTCATCAAGGCCGAATGGGGCAGCCAGATCCGCTCCTACGTCCTGCACCCGTACCAACTGGTCAAGGACCATCGCACTAGCCACGAAACCGGGAACACCCTTGCTGTCCTGGACGGCGATCTGGACGGCTTCATCCAGGCCTACCTTCGATCCGGGCTCGACTCGGGTCCGGCCTCCGCGTAGCGCCATCGCCGGCGGTGCCGCCGCTCGCCCGAGTTGGACTCGCCCTGCCCTCGTCTCGCCTTCCCGGCAAGCATTGATGGAATCGCGTGAGCCTGTTATACTTTGCAGGTTAGCGTTCTTCGGGAGGCAGTTGCGTGCGGACCTACCTCGATCTGGCGATCATCGTGCTCTCCGTTGCCATGGTTGTCGTCATCGTGCTGCAGAGCCGCGGCGCGGGTCTGGGCACCCTGGCGGGCGGTGACTATGGCGGGTACGGATACCATTCCCGTCGGGGCATCGAGCGGCTGCTCTTTAACCTGACCATCGGGTTGAGCGTCGTCTTCTTCGCCATTACCCTGATGAGCGTCGTGCTGGTCTCCTAGCTCTGGGGCCCACACACCCCCAATCCATGGGACGTCTTCGCTGGCAGTTGATCATCGCACTGGGCGGCTTGATTCTCATCGCCGCCCTGCTCCTGACCCAGGCGCCCGGAAGTGAGACAAGCACCTCGGAGCCGGTACGGGGCGGGACCTACGCCGAAGCCGTCGTCGGCACGCCCTCGCGCCTCAACCCGGTGCTCGACGCTCTCAATCCGGTCGACCGCGAGATCGACCGCCTGATCTACACCGGGCTGGTTCGCTTCGACTCCAGGGGCGCCCCGCAGCCGGATCTGGCGGCCAACTGGGCCATCTCCGCCGACGGCACCAGCTACACCGTCACGCTGCGCGACGACGCCCGCTGGCACGACGGTTCCCCGGTCTCGTCGGACGACGTGATCTACACCTTCTCGAAACTACAGGACGAAGACTACCCCGGGCCGGCCGACCTGCGGGAAATGTGGTCGCAGATCAGCGTGACCAAGGTCGATGGCCTGACGGTGCAGTTCAAACTCCCCGAGCCATTCGCGCCGTTCCTGGACTACCTTTCCGTCGGCCTGCTTCCGGACCATCTCCTGCGGGGCGTCAGCGCCGCACAGCTGATCGACCACCCGCAGAACCTGCACCCCATCGGCACCGGCCCCTTCCGCTTCGAAGGGTTCGAGATCGAGGAGGGGCGGATTCTGCGCCTGGCGCTGAGCGCCAATGAGGACTTCTACGGCCAGGCACCGTATCTCGAGCGCGTAGACTTCCGTTTCTTCGAAACCCAGGAGGAGGCGCTGCAGGCCTACCAGGCCGGCGACGTCCAGGGCCTGTCCGGTGTCACGGGAGCGACGCTGAACACGCTTCTGGCCGACGGGGACACCAATGTCTACTCCGCCCGGCTGCCCAGTGCCGAGCTCGTCTTCCTGAATACCCGCCATCCGGAGAAGGTCTTCCTGGCCGATAAGCGCGTGCGCCAGGCGCTGATGCTCGGCCTGAACCGGCAGTCGATCATCGACCGCTATTTCCAGGGCCAGGCGCTCATCGCCACGGGTGCGGTCCTCCCTGGAACCTGGGCCTTTGCCGAAGGGCTCTCTCCCCTGCCCTTCGATCCAGAACGCGCCGCTTCGCTCCTGGACGCCGCCGAATGGACCGTCCCGGTCGGCGCCACGCCTGGCTCGCCCGAATACGTCCGCGCCAAGGAGGACTTGCCCCTGGCCTTCGAGCTCCTGCATGCCGACGACGCCACCCACCTGGCGGTCGCCCAGGCTTTGCAGGAGTACTGGCGCCAGATCGGCATCGTCGTGACCCTGCGCGCCGCGCCGGCGGAAGCGCTGCTCAGCCAGGCCTTGGAGCCCCGGGAGTTCGAAGCCGTGCTGGCCGAGCTGGACCTGTCCCGCTATCCGGACCCGGATCCGTATCCTTTCTGGCACGACTCCCAGGCCGAAGCGGGGCAGAACTACAGCGGCTTTTCTGACCGCAACACCAGCATCTGGCTGGAGCAGGCTCGGACAACGCCCGACATCCGCAAGCGGGCCGAGCTGTACCGCAGCTTCTCATTCCGCTTCCAGGATCAGATGCCATCCCTGTTCCTGTTTCATCCCGTTTACACGACGGCCATCCGCTCCCAGGTGCTGGGCGTGACGGTGGGCCCGATGGTCGATCCCAGTGACCGCTTCGGCAGTATTGAAGGCTGGTACGTTCTAGCCCGGCGGGCGCGCACGCAGGCGCCCGACAGCCCGGACGGCTGAACGCGAGCGCATGGTATAATCCCGCCTGCTTGATTCCCCCAGGCGCAAATCGGATTGTGGAAGGTGCGAAGTGGAACGGTCTGCCGAACCGGCTTCGAGACGTCGGATTGCGGAGCTTGAAGTCGGGCAAGAACACAGCGGCACGGTGACGAAGGTTGAGCTCTTCGGCGCGTTCGTTGACATCGGCGCCGAGCGCGAAGGCCTGGTTCACATCTCCAACTTGCGGCGCGAGCGCGTCAACCGGGTTGAAGACGTCGTCGCACCCGGCCAGGCGGTGCAAGTGTGGATTTCGAAGGTCGACGCCGCCTCGGGTCGGATCGAGCTGACGATGATCCGGCCGGTCCAGCTCAAGTGGGCGGACATCAAGCCCGGGCTGCGCACGACCGGGACGGTGGTCAAGCTTGAGAAGTTCGGCGCCTTCGTCGACATCGGCGCCGAGCGCCCGGGCCTGGTGCACGTCAGCGAGATGAGCAACGACTACGTCACCAACCCGGCCCAGGTGGCCAAGGAAGGCGACAGCGTCGCCGTGACCGTCCTGGACATCGATCGCACCAAGCGCCAGATACGGCTGACCATGAAGCAGGCTCCGGAGATCGTCGAGGTTGAGCCGGAGGCGGCCGAAGAAGCCATCCCCTCGGCGATGGAGTTCGCCCTGCGGCGAGCTCTCGAAGGCTCGCCGGCCGAGCCCGCCGAGGCGCCCGCCCCCAAAGCCGCCGCCTCCAAGCCGGCCGCCCCCAAGGCCAAGGCTAACCGGTCGACCCAGGAGGACATCCTGGCGCGCACGCTCCGGCATCGCATCAAGTAGCCTGCCGGCAGCTCAGCGGGCGGAGAGACGCACAAACACGGAGGCGCTTCCGATGGAAGCGCCTCCGTTTCGCCACCTTCCTGGAAAGGCCTGAGGGACCCCGGTCAGACGTCTTCCTCCTCCCAGGTGTCCTCCTCCTCTTCATCCTCGGCGTACAGCTCCTCGTCCTCCTCCTCCCACAGCTCCTCCATGTCTTCCTCGTCCCATTCCTCGTCCGCCGGGACGTCATCGATGTGGGAGTAGGTCAGGCATCCCTCGTCGGGATCGATCTCGACTGCCGCTGCGCCGCAGTAGCCGTTCTCCAGGAAGACGCAATCCACGTAGCGGCAGCGAATCCGTGGCATGGGTGCATTCTCCTCTACGCGGCGCTGGCCGTGGCCCGCAGGCGCAGGATGCTGATGATGAAGATGGCGGTCATGGCAACGGCCGAGATGACGCAGTACGGGCAGACGGCCCGCAGCACGGCCACTTCGATGTAGGTCAGGTAGGCTGAGTAGAGCGTTCCGATCAGGGCGATGCCGAAGACGCCCAGGTGCAGGTTCTCGATCTGACCCGGAAGCCAGCGCTCCGCCACCAGTAAGGCCAGCACGGCCAGGTAGCCGAGGGCGCCCAGCAGGGCGACGGGGATCCCGGCGATCTCCGCGTAGCGGCTGCTGTTGACCGACTCGCAATCCCCGATCGGCCCACAGGCGGCCAGGTTGTTGGTGACCTTAACCCAGGTCAGGTAGATGGAGACCCCCAGGCCCAGCAACGTCAGACCGAGGCTCAGCCACCATGCCGTGGCCGGGCGCCAGTTGGATGGGGCAGTCGTCGCTGAAGTAGGTTTCATTCCGCTCTCAGCATCCGGGATGGTCGGGCTGGGGACGCCCAGTTGGCAGGCCCACCTTTGATCCACCTGCCGCCCCCGCGCTGCTCCAGCCCCAGGAGCCCCCTGTGATCGGCCCCCGACCTGCGCCCTTGTAGGGCAGCGGCGGATTATACCACCACGGCATGCGCTACCCCGGCCGCAAGCGCCGGGCTTCCAGGACATTCGGAAGGGCTTCCAGCCGGTTCAGCACCCGGCTGAGCTGCGAGAGATCGGCGATGCCCATCACCAGGTCGAACGTCGCCAGGCTGTTCTTGGTCGCCACATTGACCGACGACATGCTGATGCCCTCGTTGGCCACCAGGGTGGAGACGTCGCGCATCAACCCTTCCCGGTCATACGCCTGGATGCGCACGCTGACGGGGTAGGTCTGGCGGGCCTTGCCCCAGCTCACCTGGACCAGCCGCTCGCGGTCCTTGATGCGAAGAGCATTGGGGCAATCGCGCCGATGAATGGTCGCCCCGCGGCCGCGCGTGATGTAGCCGATGATGGCGTCGCCGGGGACCGGGTTGCAGCAGCGCGCCATGGCGGTCAGAACGCCCGAGAGCCCCAGGATGCTCACCCCGTCGCGCGTCGTGCGAACGCCGGCCGCTGCGGCCGTCTCCGGCAGGCCGAGCGTCTCGATGTCCCGCTCGACGATGCCCGTCAGGACCTTGCCCAGGTGCAGATCGCCGCACCCGACAGCCGCCAGCAGGTCATCGAGCACAGGGAAGCCAAGATCGCGGGCCACCTGCTCGAAGGAGACGGATTCCAGACCCAGGCGGCGCAGCTCCTTGTCGAGCAGCGTCCGTCCGTGAGAGATGTTCTGCTCACGGTTCTGGCGCTTGAACCACTGGCGGATCTTCGTGCGCGCCCGCTCACTGCGCACCATCTCCAGGGTCGGATTGAGCCAGTCGCGGCTGGGTCCGCCCCGCTTGGCGGTCAGGATCTCAACCGAATCGCCCGTCTGGAGCTGGTAGTCCAGCGATACGAGCTTGCCATTGACCTTCGCCCCGCGGCAGCGGTGACCGATGTCCGTGTGCACATGGTAGGCGAAGTCGATAGGGGTCGAGCTTGCGGGCAGGTCGATGATGTCGCCCTTGGGCGTGAAGACGTAGGCGCGGTCCTCAAAGACGTCGGACTTCATGGCATCGACGAAGTCGCCGGCGTCCTCGACGTCCTGGCGCCACTCCATCAGCCGCCTCAGCCAGGTCACACGCTGCTCGAAGGCCTCGTCCCGCTTTCGGCCCTCCTTGTAGCGCCAGTGGGCGGCGATGCCCAGCTCGGCGTTCTCGTGCATCTCCGGCGTACGGATCTGGACTTCGAGCGTTCGCCCATCGTCGTAGATGACCGCCGTATGCAGGGACTGGTAGAAGTTGTCCTTGGGCGTGGCGATGTAGTCGTCGAAGGTCCCCGGCACCGGTTTCCAGTGAGCGTGGATGATGCCCAGCGCCAGGTAGCACTCGCTCTCGGTGCCGACGATCACCCGCACGCCGCGCACGTCGTACACGCCCTCGAAGGGCACGCCCTTGCGCTGCATCTTCCGGTAGATGGAGTACAGGTGCTTGGGTCGTCCGCTGGCTTCGGCCTTCAGCCCGCCTTCTTCGAGGACCTTCGTCAGCCGCCGGCCGATCGTCTCCAGCTCCTGCTCGCGATCCACGCGGCGCGTCGCCACCCGATCGGCGATCTCTTTGAACTTCTCGGGGTCGACGTAGCGGAAGCTGCGGTCCTCCAACTCCCACTTCATCTGCCACAGGCCGAGGCGGTTGGCCAGCGGGGCGAAGATCTCCAGCGTCTCACGGGCGATGCGCTCGCGCTTCTCGGCCGGCAGGTGGGCCAGCGTGCGCATGTTGTGCACCCGGTCGGCCAGCTTGATGACGACCACCCGCACGTCATCCCCCATGGCCAGGAACGTCTTGCGCAGCGTTTCCTTGGCCAGCTCGCTCTTGGAGGGCCGGCTGCGCTTCGCCCGCCCGTCGTGCGCGCTGACGCGCGGGAGATGGGTCAGCTTGGTGACGCCATCGACCAGCGCCGCCACCTCGGCGCCGAACTGGCTGCGCAGGTCGTCCAGCGTCAGGGGTGTGTCCTCGACCGTGTCGTGCAGGAGCCCGGCGACGATCACCGGGAGCGGCGCGTTCAGCTCCGCCAGGATCGCCGCCACCGCCACACAGTGGGTGACGTACGGCTCTCCCGAAGCACGCGTCTGGCCCTCGTGCGCCTTCTCGGCCGCGGCATAGGCGCGACGGACCAGCTCCCGGTCGGCGGGGATGAGGTCATCCGGCAGGATGCGGAGCAGGCCATCGAGCTTCATCGGGGAGGGCGCCTCGAGGTTCAGTATAGCCGCAGCCCGCAAGGGTCATCAAGAGGCAGGCCGAAGCGGCGCGATCCGCGCTGCAGCTGGCGCGGTCGCCCCGCGCCGTTACCCCGGACCGCCTGAGCAGCCCCGTGGACTCAATGCCCTTGCGCTTTCAGCAAGCCGGAATCGATCCGGGGGAGGCTGGGCCTCCCCCGGGGTGTGCCGTCATAGGCTGCCGCTCCCACGTCCTTCAGGAGGTGGGCATGTACTGCTGCCAGTTGTCGGGGATGACGACGCCTTCACCCGTCCGGGCGTCGTTGAGCCAGCGTGGGAGGGCGCTCTGGCGGGCCGACTCGAAGGCGGCGTCGTCCAGGCTGCGCAGCTCGTGGCCGAGAACCTGGATGACGTGCCAGCCGAAATCGGTCTGGACAGGGCCTACGATCTCTCCCACCTCGGCGGCAAAGGCGGCCTCCTCAAACGGCTGAACCATCGCGCCGCGCCCGAACCAGCCCAGATCCCCGCCCTGGTCCTTGTTGGAGGTGTCCAGCGACAGCACGCTGGCCAACTCCTCCCAGGTCTTCGAGCCGGACGTGGCTTGTTCCAGGATGTCCTGGGCGACGGCTTCCTCCGCCACCAGGATGTGCCTGGCGTTCACTTGCTCCTGCTCCCGCGTCACCTCGGCCTTCATCGCCTCGTCAAGGCGCGAGCGGTAGAGCTGGGCCTCGTACTGGGAGCGGAAGTCGGCTTCGCTGACGTTGGTGGCCTGCAATCGAGTCAGGAACTCGCTCAGGTCGGCCTGATAAGCGTCCCGGGTGTAGGGCGTCGGCGTCGGCTGCGGGGTTGGGCTGGGCCCGGCCGTCGGCGTCGCGCTCGGCGCCGTCGTCGGGGTGACCGTCGGGCTAGGCCCCGCGGTGGGCGTCAGGGTAGGCGCGGGCGTGGCCGTCGCCCGTGGCGTGGAGGTCGGCAGGGGCGTGGGCGTGCCGTTCGGGTAGAAGCCGAAGGCAGCCTCGATTGCCTCGGTGACTTCCTCTTCGCTCACCACGATCCCGCGACGATTGGCTTCCTGGCGGATCAGCGTCTCTTCCACCAGCGAATCCAGCACCGATCGCTGCAGGCTGGCCTCATCCTGAAGCAGCGAGGCGATCTGCTCCAGCTGCTGCTGCAGACTGCTGGCGAAGGCGGCCTGGTCGCCAAAGGCGGTGATCAGGTCCTGGATCTGGCTGGCTTGCGCCAGCAGGCTTTCCTTGGCCAACTCGCTCCTGGCCTTCAGGTAGCGCGCGGAGATGGCCTCCCCATTGACCTCCGCCACAGCCCGGCCCGGATTGATCAGCGTCTGCTCGGCCCAGCCGTAGGCGAGCAGGCCGAGGACCAGCGCCGCGATCAGGGCCGAAGTCCCGAGTACCCAGCGGCGCAGGATGCGGTCGCGCTCGGCGCGCGCCAGATGCTTCTTGGTTACGCGGGGACCGCCCCGCACCACTTTCGCCACGTTAGTCTCCTCGGGGCGCGAAGCGCGTCGGGGGAGGCCAGGTCGGCCTCCCCCGCTTCGGGCCGTTGACTTGGGGCCTAGCGGAAGCGCTCGGCCTGGAAGGGGATCAGCGCGATATGGCGGGCGCGCTTGACCGCCTGGGCCAACATGCGCTGGTGCCGGGCGCAGGTCCCGGTCTCTCGCCGGCTGCGGATACGCCCCTGCTCGGTGACGAATCGCTTGAGCAGCTCCGTCTGCTTGTGATCGATCGCCTTGGTCTTCTCGGTGCAGAACTGACACACGTGCGGCCGGCGGATGAATCGCCGCCGGGGGCCGCCGCGATCGCCGCCGCCTTGACCTTCCTCGATCTCCATCTCCATCTCGTCGCTCAACGCTCTCTCTCCCCCGGCCGGGGCCGGCTGAGGCCCCCGCCGGTATGCATTCTACTGCGGGTATCCTTCATCCTCGCCCGGGCCTGCAACGAAGGCCGTGGTCGTCCCGTCCTTGCGGTCTCCGAGCATGATGATCTCTTTGGCCACCAGCTCGGTGGCGGAGTGCTTCTTGCCCTCGGCATCGTCCCAACGCCGTGTCTGCAGCCGTCCCTCGACGTAGACCTGTTGGCCCCGCCGCAGGTGCTGATTGCAGATCTCGGCCAGGCTGCCCCACGCCACGACGTTGAACCACTCTGTTTCCTCGTGGCGCTCGCCGTCGGAGGAGTGCCAGGCCCGCGTCGTCGCCACCGTGAACGTGGCGACCGGCCTGCCGGAGGGTGTGTAGCGCATCTCGGGGTCTCGCCCCAGATGGCCGATGACCATGACCTTGTTCAAGCCTCGGCTCATCCCCGCCTCCTGGCGCGCCGCCGGACCGGTAGGCGCCCGGTCCTCAGGCCGCTTCCTGCAGCGTGATCATGAAGCGTAGGACCTGCTCGGTCAGGCGCAGGTTGCGCTCGAGTTCGGCGCCGGCTTGCGTGGGCAGCGTGGCGGTGACGAAGAAGTAGTGCCCGTCGTGCCGCTTCTTGATCGTGTAGGCCATGCGCCGCTTGCCCCAGCGGTCAACCTTGACCACGCTGCCGCCGGCGGCCTCAACCCAGCCCTTGATCTTCTCTTCCAGGGCGGTCAGGGCGTTCTCGTCCAGATCGGGGTCGGCAATGAAGGCCAGCTCATAGTTGCGCATCGGTGTACCTCCTTTCCTCGGGATTGCCCCCGATCCACGTGCCGGGCGGCACGGGCCGGGAGCGGAAAGCACGCCCCCTCGAAGGGGGCGTGGCAACGGAGGCATCATACCACGTGCTTGCGTTGCCGGCAAGGTCGGCGTGGCGCAGGCAGTTCACGGTATAATCCTGCGGCAGCCGGGTCGGCGGGCCGCTGCGAGGGCAGAACGCACCCGGCCCGGCCCCTGGACAGGTTCCGCATGCCCCCTTCCCGTATCGCTTTCGGCACCGACGGATGGCGCGGCCGGATGGCCGACGACTACACCTATGCCAGCGTACGCCGCTGCGCCCAGGGCTTCGCCCGCTACCTCCTGGAGACGGAGGGTGACGCCCGGCCCGTCGTCGTCGGGTACGACAAGCGTTTCGCTTCGGAGCACTTCGCCGCTGCGGCGGCCGAGACGCTCGCCGGGAGCGGCCTGCGGGTCCTGCTGACGGATGGGCCCACCCCGACGCCGGCCATCTCCTACTCCGTCCGCCATCATCAGGCCTCCGGCGCCGTGAACATCACCGCCTCCCACAATCCGCCCGAGGATAACGGGTTCAAGGTTCGCAACCGCTTCGGGGGCGCCATCGACCCCGCCGGGCTGAAACGCATCGAGGCCCTCATCCCACCGGACGACGATCCTGCCGGCGCGCTTCCCATCGCCAGGGGGATCTCCCAGGGCCGCATCGAGCTCTTCGACGCCGCGCCAGCCTACATTGAGCAGCTCAAGCGCCTGGTGGACCTGGAGCCGCTGCGCGACGCCCCGCTGACGCTCGTCGTCGACGCCATGTGGGGCAACGGCGGCGGCTGGTTCCCCCGCCTGCTCGGGGGCGGACGGCTGAAGATCATCGAGATTCACAACACACGCAATCCTTCCTTCCCTGAGATGAGCCGCCCGGAGCCTATCCCGCCCAACGTCAACGCCGGGCTGCAGGCCACGCTTGGCGCCGGCGCCGACGGCCTGCTGATCACCGATGGCGACGCCGACCGCCTGGGCGCCGGGGACGAGCACGGCCAATTCATCGACCAGCTGCGCATGTTCGGCCTGTTGGCGTACCACCTGCTCGAGCACCTCGGGCGCCGCGGCCCGATCGTCAAGACTCTCTCCACCACCTCGATGCTCGAGAAGCTCGGCCGGATCTATGACGTGCCGGTCCACGAGACGGGGGTCGGCTTCAAGTTCGTCGCCCCCAAGATGCTCGAGGTCGACGCCCTGATCGGGGGCGAGGAATCGGGCGGCTACGCCTTCCGCGGCCACGTCCCCGAGCGCGATGGCATCCTGGCCGGCTTGTTCCTGCTGGACATGATGGTGCGGACCCGGCTGCGGCCGTCGGCGCTGGTGGAGGAGCTCTTCGCCAAGGTCGGCGCTCACTTCTACGATCGCATCGACTCGCCGCTGCCGGCAGGCGAACGGCCGGCGCGCGAACAGCGTGTTCGCCAGGCGGCCCCGGCGACCATCGGCGGATTGCGGGTCACCGGACTCAACGACCTGGACGGCTACAAGTTCGGTCTGGAGGACGGGGGCTGGCTGCTGGTCCGCTTCTCCGGCACCGAACCGATCGTGCGTGTCTACTGTGAGACGACGGCGCAGGACCGGGTGCAGCCGATCCTGCAGGACGGGCTGCGCATCCTCGGCCTGCGATGAACGCCGCGCCACTCGTCGATACCCACTGCCATCTCGTTCTCCCGGAGTTGGCGGGGGACATTGTGGACGTGATGGAGCGGGCGCGCCAGTCCGGTGTGCAGGCGGTGGTCGTGCCCGGTGTCGATCTGGAGAGCAGCCGGCGCGCGGTCGAGCTGGCGGAAGTCACGCCCGGCGTGTTCGCCGCCGTTGGCCTGCATCCCCACTACGCCGGGGCATGGTCGGGGCGGACCCGGGTGGAACTCAAGGCCCTGTGCGCCTCGCCCCGCGTGGTGGCGATCGGCGAGATCGGGTTAGACTACTACCGCAGCCTCGCGCCGGCGGAGGCGCAGCGCCAGGCTTTCGGCAGCCAGCTCGAGCTGGCCAGCGAGGTAGGCCGGCCGGTGATCGTGCACAGCCGCGAGGCGATGGGCGACATCCTGGCCGCCCTGGAGGGCTGGCGGGCGATGCCGCCCCGGGAAGGCAGCCGCCCGATCGGCGTGCTGCACGCCTTCGCCGCCGGCCCGGACGAAGCGCGGCGGGCGATCGAACTGGGCCTGATGCTCGGCGTGGCCGGTCCGATCACCTACCCGAAGGCGGATCGATTGCGCCAGGTCATGGCCGGCGTGCCGCTCACACGCCTGGTGGTGGAGACGGACGCACCCTACATGACTCCGGCGCCCTTCCGCGGCCGGCGCAACGAGCCCGCCCACGTCGCCCTGGTGGCGGCCGGGCTGGCGGCGGCCTGCCGTCGGACTCCCGGAGATGTCGCCGCGGCCAC
>DYJB01000049.1 GCA_020723365.1 Candidatus Aquidulcis sp.
TCCGCCACGGCCTGGATCCTGTCCGGGCCGTACCCGGCGGCGTAGGCCGCCCCGATGATGCCGCCGATGCTCGTGCCCGCCAGCCCGCGGATGCGCACGCCCTCGCGCTCGAGCACCTTCAGCACGCCGATGTGCGCCAGCCCGCGCGCACCCCCTCCCCCCAAAGCCAGTCCGATCTCCATCGAAGCCTCCACGTCATGACCGCAGCCTAGAGTGGAACCGGCTGACCCCTGTCGCGACCAGTGCCTCGCGGCGACCGGAAGTCTCCCGGTCGCCCGCGGAAGGTCCGGCGAGATCAGCCGTCTGCCGATGGCAGTCTGCAGTCGGGCATATCACCAGCGAGCGCCCTCCGCTTGCAGGCCCCATCATCGCTCACGCCCTGCCCGCCGTCCGGCGCGTGCCACAACGGATGGATGGTCTCAGGATCGCCGCGGCTCCAGGCCTCTCGAGCTCTCGTACTCACCCGGGCAGCCGAAGTCCACCCAACGGGCCGCGTCCGCCTGCTCCTCGTCCGGGAAGAGCGTCCACATCCCGCCCTTGAGCACCCCCACCTTGCTGACCGTTCGCATCGCCCAGGCCATCTCATGCTTCTGCGGGCCCATCTCACCCCAGTACAGCTGCTCAAGTTCGACACGGTAGCACACGACGGCCGCTATCCCCTCGCCCGCCGCGCCGGCGGGCGGTCTTCCCGCGCCGATGCGCCGCGCCCGGACGACGTCGCACGTCGGCATGCGCACGTCCCCCGGGTGGATGGGAAAGTCTTCGTCGCAGTGCCGGTAGGCCTCGGCGATAGCAGTCTCGAGCGCGGGCGGCAGTCGGTTCCCCGCCAGCCCGGGCACGATTCCGCGCAGCACGAAGAAGGCGACAAGGGCGATCACAATAGCGCAGCCGAGGCGGCCCCTGTCCTCGAGCGCCCCAACGAGGGAGGTGCGCAGACGGCTCCTCCAGCCAGGCGATACGGACGGCGGCGGGGCATGCGGGGGTGAGGGCTCGGTCACGCCGTCAGCCATCCAACCCTGCCCGGCAGATCAGCCCCCAGCCGTCGGACCTTCGCCTCGCCCGGGCGGCCGGAGGAAGGCAAGGAGCATCCTCGCATCGTCGAGCGGATCCTCTTCGTGAGGCAGCCGGTGTGCCTCGGTCACGCGCCGGGTGAGGCGCTGCGCCGCCTCGCGCACGTCCGGGGGCAGCCCGCTGTCGGCGGCGGCGCGCATCAGCAGCTGGTAGGCGTTGGCCTGCGGACCGACGGACCAGCGCAGAGCAAGCGCAGTGCCCACCGCCCGGCGGGCGCACACCCGCGCCCGACCCTCATTGCCTCGGCTGCGGCTTGCCGCCGCCTCCAGCATCTCCGCCTCAACCCGTTCCCATCCCGCATCGCGCCTCATGGCCGGGATGCTATCACAGCGCCGGCAGGGCGGCGGCGCCCTGCCGGCCCGGCCGCCGCGCCCCGCGATGGTATCATCTCCTTGAATCGGGCGCATCCGACGCCCCGCCCGCATGGGCCCGCGCTGGCATCCGCAGCGCGCACCGCAGACGCCGCCGAGCGGCGCCCACCTTGGCCACAGGACGGACCGGACGATGACGACACCACGCTATGCAGGCAGGATCGCCCTGGTGACGGGAGCGGGCCGCGGCATCGGGCGCGCCATCGCCCTGCGCCTGGCGGCCGAGGGCGCCGACCTCGTGGTCGACTTCTTCCGCAACCGCCAGCCGGCCGAGGAGACGGCCGAGGCGGCCCGCGCCCTGGGCCGGCGCGCCCTGGTCGTGCGCGCCAATGTCGGCGACCTGCCGGCCCTGGAGGCGATGTTCCAGGCCGTGCGTCAGGAGTACGGCGCCCTCGACTTCCTGATCAGCAATGCCGCCTCCGGCTACAACCGCCCGGCACTCGAACAAACGGTCAAGGGCTGGGACTGGACGATGAACATCAACGCCCGCTCGCTGCTCTTCGCCGCGCAGCAGGCGGTGCCGCTGATGCAGGGGCGCGGCGGACGCATGGTGGCCATCAGCAGCCCCGGCGCCGGGCGCGTCCTTCCCGAGTACGTCGTGGTGGGCGCCAGCAAGGCGGCCCTCGAAGCGCTGGTACGCTACCTGTCGGTGGAGCTCTCGCCGCACGGCATCGTTGTCAACGCCATCTCCCCCGGCGTCGTACCGACCGAAGCCTTGCAGCATTTCGCCCTCACACGGGACGGCGCCATCTTCGAGCGCCTGGCGGCGCGCACCCCGGCCGGCCGGCTGGTGTCGCCCGAGGACGTCGCCGGCGTGGTGGCGTTCTTGTGCAGCCCCGAGGCGGAGATGATCCGCGGTCAGGTGCTGGCGGTCGACGGCGGCGCCTCGCTCCTGGGGACCTCCATCCTCGACCGGGACGCGTAGGGACGGGCTCCGGCGGGCGGAATCGCAGGGGCGGAGCCCCCGGCGAGGCCGGGGGCTCCGCCCCGAATCGTTCGACGCACCGCCTCAAGCCGAGACCGTCAGATCGACACCTTCAGCGTCTCGCGGCCGATGTGATCGAAGAACTCCTTGCGCGTCATGTCGTTTTCCTTGAAGGACCCGGTCAGCGCGCTGGTGACCATGACGGCGTGCGCCTTCTTGACGCCGCGCATCGTGGCGCACAGGTGCCAGCCTTCCAGCACCACGGCCACACCGCAGGGGTGAATGGCCGCCTCGATGAAATCGGCGATCTGGCGCGTCATGCGCTCCTGCACCTGCAAGCGCCGGGCGAACAGGTCGACAATGCGCGGGATCTTCGACAGCCCGATGACTTTGCCGTTGGGGCAGTAGGCGATATGCGCCCGGCCGAGGAAGGGCAGCATGTGGTGCTCGCACAGGCTGTAGAACTCGACGTCGCGCACGATGACCATCTGGTCGTAGCTGACCTCGTAGAGGGCATCGTTGATGACCGCGTGCGGGTCCACCCGGTAGCCGGCCAGCAGTTCATCGTAGGCTCGCGCCACGCGGTTGGGTGTCCCCTCCAATCCTTCGCGGCTGGGATCCTCGCCCACCGCCACCAGCAAGCGACGCACGGCCTCTTCGATCTCCGGCTTGGCGACGCCCACACCCTCCAGCAGCTCGGCAGCAGCTTCGATATTGTGCATGGCACCCTCCGCAGCGTGGCCTGGCCCATGGTAGCACACTCGTGTGCCGTGCCGCCCGAGGCGGCCCAAGGAAGGTAGAATCCGGGTTGCCATGACGCTCGACTACGATCTGCGGGGACATACCGCCCTGGTGACCGGCGCCGGCCGGCGGCTGGGCGAGGCCTTCGCTCGCGCTCTCGCCGGCGCCGGGTGCGCCGTCTGCCTGCACTACGGCGCCACGCCGGCCGAGGCGTTGGCGGCCGAACTGGGCCGTGCACACCGCGTGCGCACGGCCGCCTTGCAGGCCGACCTTGCCGATGCGCAGGCCGCCGCCGCGCTGGTCGATCGCGCCGCCGACGTTCTCGGCCCCATCGACCTGCTGGTCAACTCGGCCTCCATCTTCGAGCCATTGGACTTCGGCGCCACCGGCCTGGCGGACTGGCAGCGGCATCTGGGCGTCAACCTGACGGCGCCGTTCCTGATCAGCCAGTCGTTCGCGCGCCGGCTCGCCATCGTCAACTTGCTCGACTGGCGGGCGCTTCGGCCGGGTCCGGACCACTTCGCCTACACCATCTCGAAGGCCGGGCTGGCGGCCATGACCACCAGCCTGGCACAAGCGCTGGCGCCTTCCATCCGCGTCAACGGCCTGGCGCTGGGCGCCATCCTTCCGCCGGCTGGAGGCACAGCCGAGGACGCCCCGGCAGCCGCTGCGCCCCTCGGCCGCTGGGCGACGCTCAAGGAGACGACCGACTCGCTGCTCTTCCTGCTCGCCGGACCCGACTTCATCACGGGCGAGATCCTGCACCTCGACGGCGGACGCCACCTGACCTGAGGAGCCTGCATGAGCGACGATCGGATCGAGATTCGCGACCTGCTCCTGCGGGGCATCCTGGGCATCAATCCGGAGGAGCGCGAGAAAGCGCAGGACATCCTGATCAACCTGACGCTCTTCGCCGACCTGCGCCCGGCCGGCCGCAGCGACGACATCGCCGACACGCCCAACTACAGGACGATCACCAAGCGCATCATCGAGCATGTCGAACGCGTCGGGCGCTACACCGTCGAGGCGCTGGCGGCGGACATTGCCGAACTGTGCCTGGCGGATCCGCGCGTGGAGCGCGTGCAGGTGCGGGTCGAGAAGCCCGGCGCGCTGCGCTTCGCCCGCTCGGTGGGCGTGGAGATTCAACGCCGGCGGGGCCAGCCGGCAGCCTGAGCCCTCTACCTCCCTGCAACGCCGAGGGGCCGTCTCAGGCGCCCAAAGCCGACGGCCTGCCCCTCGACAAAGATTTCTCGCCGGTACCTGCCGGCGAACGGGGCGGCCTCCTGCCCCCCACTCCCTCCGCCGGCGGGACCGAACCAGGATCAGTGCGCCTGCAGCTCTGTCACGACGTTGCGCAGGTCTTCAAGGCTGGCCAGCACCCCGCTGGCCGCCAGGTCCTTCACCGAAACGGTGAGGTCGATGTCTGCCGGCAGGCCAAGCCCTACAAGCAAGTCCGCCAGGGGGACGTTGCACAGCTCCGAGATCTCGAGCAGCGTGTGGCGTCCCTTGATCTCGGCGGCGGGCAGGATCTCACCTGCCGGCAGCGGCGTCGGGCCAGCATGCACGGTGGCGAAGGCCTCGGGTGTCGGCGTGATGGCGGCCACCGAAGTCGGCGTCGCAGCGGCCAGAACTTCCGTGGCGGGCTGCGGCGCAGTCGCCTCGCCCAGGTACACGCCCAGGGCCTCGCGCACGCCCGAAGTCTCGAAGTCGGTCAGCTGCGCTTCCAGGTCTTTGAGCGCCGTCTCCGGGGGCACCTCTTGTGGCACGCCTGCCAGGCGATACAGGTCATTCAGGCCGAGCCCGAAACCGTCGGCTATCTGCTGCAGCGTCATCCAGCCGCGCACGTCCTCGCTGCACGTCAGCCCGCCCGGAGCGATGGCCTGCTTCCCACTGACTTCCCACAGGCCCGTAGCCTGAGCGATCCCCACCGACCCTAGCAGGGCCGTGCCCACCAGCAGGGGCAACAGGTACTTGTTGACGCGCATGGTTATGCCTCCTGCGCCGTCGGGCGCACCCGGCGCGCCAGGCGCACGATGGCATCGACCCAGGCCGGTCGCAGCTGGACTTCCAGCGCGCCGTGGCGGGGGCAGGTCTCGACACAAGCCAGGCATCCGATGCAGTCCGAGCTGATGCGCGCGCTCCCGCGCGCGACGGCAATGCCGACCGGACAGGGCGTCTCACACAGGGCGCACGCCTTGCAGGAGGCGTCGTTGCGCCGGATGCGCAGCAGGCTGAGGTTCCCCAGCAGGCTCTGTACGCCGCCCAGCGGACAGGCGTACTTGCACCACGCCCGCGGCACCAGGAAGGAGCCAACCACCACGACGGCCGCGACCGTGTAGGCCGGCCACTGCTCCGCCCAGTTGAACTCGAAGAGCCATCCCAGGCCGAAGATCGTGCGGTAGGGGTCGTAGCCGGCGAACCACAGCTTCACCGTGCTGATCGTCTGGTAGAGGATCAGCCCCAGGACCGCGAACCGGCCGAAGCGCAGACCGCGATCGAGAGCCGGCGGGACTCGCACCTCCTTGATCCGCAGCTTCCCGCGCACCCAGGTCAGGGCATCCGTCAGTGAGCCCATTGGGCAGATCCAGCCGCAGAAGGCCGAGCCGGCAAGCAGCACCCCCGCCAACAAGCCGACACCCAGGACAAGGTTGGAGGGATGCGTCTTCGGGACGTAGTTGCCGTCGACCAGCATGCGCCAGAGCGTCTCCAGCCCACCGAAGGGGCACAGGGCGTCCAGCGACGCCAGCCCGGCGGATTCACCTCCGGCGGCATGACGCCACGCCGCGAACAGGATCAGGACGACGAAGGCGCCCTGGATCACCCGCCGCAGGATCTGCGAAGTCTTTCGCCGGGATCTTGGATTGCGCGCCATGACTGCCATTCGTTCACCTCACCTCAACCGCACCGGGGGATAGTCCGCATGCTATCCGCGACATGTGAAGGACGTGTGCAGAACCTCGGCGCAAGGTTTGAACCTGGCGCCTGGCCCTGCGGGCCTCTCCGTCGGCTCTTCGCCGCATCTCCACGCCACCTTCACAAGTGTCGTCTAGGCTGAGCCGGTGGCGGGCCGTATCCAACCGTGCCAGAATGCGTCCTAGAAGGTGAACGTGATGAGCGACCCCGATCGCTGGCTGCCGGGCGTGCGCAGGCTGGATCCTGAGTCCCTGGGCGCCGTCTATGACGCGCTCAGCCCGGCTCTGTTCCGCTACGCCTTCCGATTGCTCGGCGATGGCAGGACGGCCGAGGATGTCGTGGCTGAGACGTTTTCCCGCTTACTGGCGGCCATCCGAAACGGCTGGGGTCCGCAGGTCTATCTGGGAGCCTACCTCTACCGCATCGCACACAACCTGGCGATAGACCATCACCGCCAGGTGGCCAGTCTGCCCCTGGAGGAAGCTGACCTGGTGGCTGCACCGGCGGTCCAGGACGAGGACGAGCACGCGCGACGGTTCGCACGCCAGGCGCTGTGGCGGCTGACACCCGATCAGCGCCAGGTGATCGTCCTCAAGTACTACCAGGGATTGAGCAACGATGAGGTCGCTGCCGCCCTCGACAAACCGGTCGGCGCGGTCAAGTCGCTACAGCATCGTGCCCTGGACGCCCTGCGCCGGATGCTGAACGGCCCCGAGGGTGGAATGGAGCGTGTCGCATGACTCATGACGTAGACGGCCTGGACGAGGTGCTGAGACGCGCAGCCGGGGAGGAGGCGCTCGACCCCTCCCTCCCGCCGGTCTTCCACTACCTCCATCGGCTACGCACCACCCCGGAGCGCGACCCCCAGCAGGTGGCCGCCGGGCGTCGGGCATTCCTCGACCGGGCGGCGGAGCTGCCCGTACCTCAGCCCTCCTTTTCCCGTCACAAGAGCGGAAACCATGACGGACGGAAGGAGCTTCGACCGATGAGCACGATAGCAGGATTGCTGGTGGCTCTGGCCCTCTTGTTTGGGGGTGGCGGAGCGACGGCGCTGGCAGCGCAGGACGCCATGCCGACGGACTGGCTCTACCCCGTCAAGCTGGCGACGGAGGACGTGCAGCTCACCCTGGCGGGTGATCCTGCCGAGCAGATGGAGCTGCTTGGCACCTGGATCGACCGGCGTCTCCAGGAGATGGAACAGCTCACCCTTTCGGGCGAGGTTGTCCCTCTGAAGGCCGCCCAGCGCCTGCAATCGCAACTCGGCCTGGCCTTGCAGACCGCCTCCCAATTCGGGGATCCGGAATTGACCCAGGTCATGCTGCGACTGCAGGTCCAACTCGAGACCCGCCTGCAGACCATGCAACAGCTGCGGCAGGCCGACCCGAACGGTGCCGCCCTGCAGTCGGGCGAGCAGGCAATGATCCGGGCCAAGGCCCAGGTTGAGGGCGCACTTCAGGATCCGGTGATCTTCCGGGAGCGCCTTGGCACCGGCCGCCCGGAAGCAGCGCCGGACCAGCCTGAGATCGCCCCGGGAAGCGGCGCAGGGACAGGTCAGGGCCCGAATCCGGACGCCGGGCAAGGAGGCGGGCAGGGAGTCGGTCCGCAAGAAGGAAGCGGAACGGGCTCTGCGGATTGCCAATGCGCGGCGCAGTCCGATGGCACAATGCTGTGCGCCGCAGCCTGCTTCCAGGTTGGGCAGGCGTCCAATTACCAGAATGGCTACGGACCAGGCACACCGGCGTGCGAGTGTACGCCTCAGGCTGATGGGTCCAAGATCTGCCCGAGCACATGTCTGCCGTACCTTCTCCAATGGGCGACGCCAGGGCCGAATGGCTACGGCCCCGGGACGGGCCGCAAGTAGGCCGCACCGCCTCACCCGCAGGATACGACGGGCAGCGCATGCTGCCCGTCGTTGCGTGTATCATCCACGCTATGGGCGAGCAGGCCGTCATCTCTCTCGGTTCGAACATCGAGCCGGAGCGCCACCTGCCTCTGGCGGTCGGCAGGCTGCACACTCTCGGGCGCGTGCTGGCGGTCAGCGCCGCCTACCGGAACCCGGCCGTCGGACCCGAGGGCCAGCCGGACTTCGTCAACGCCGCGCTGCTGATCGAGACCGATCACCCGCCAAAGGAGATGCAGCGCGCCTTGCGACAGATCGAAACCCACCTCGGGCGCAGGCGCACACCGGACAAGCACGCCCCACGCGTGATCGACCTGGACCTGGTGCTCTACGGGTCGCACGTCGTCGAGGAGGGCAGCCTTCGCCTGCCCGACCCGGACCTGCTCGAACGCGCCTACCTGGCGGTCCTCGCCGCCGAGGTCGCTCCGGGCATGCGCCATCCGATCACCGGCGAGCGCATGGCCGCCCTGGCTGAGCGCCTCTCGGTCACCGCTCGTCTGCGAATTGACGACGCCATCACCGCCCTGCTCCGCACGCGTGCCGCTGCGCCCTCAGCGGACGATACCCCACGATGAGCGGATCGACCGCCGAGGCGGTCATCTGCGGCGCAGGCATCGCCGGCATCGCCGCCGCATGGCATCTGACGCGGGCCGGCCTGCGCGACCTGGCGCTGGTCGAAGCCGGGGAACCGCTATCGCTGACCAGCGACAAGTCGACCGAGTGCTACCGCAACTTCTGGCCCGGCCCGGGCGACGGCATGGTGCGCCTGATGAATCGCAGCCTCGACCTGCTCGATGGGCTGGCCGAGGCGACCGGCAATCCGTTCCATTTGAATCGGCGCGGGTACCTGTACACGACCTCGGATCCGCAGCGCCTTTCGGCGCTGCGGAACGCGGCGGAGGAGTCGAGCACACTGGGCGCCGGCGCGCTGCGGCTGCATCCTTCAGGCGCTCACGCCTACAACCCCGAGCCGGAGGGGGAGCATCGGGACGGCTTCGATCTCATCGCCGATCCCGCCCTTCTGCGCCGGCGCTTTCCCTACCTGGCGCCCGATCTGATCGGCGCCCTGCACGTGCGGCGCGCCGGTTGGTTCAGCGCCCAGCAGCTCGGCCGGCTGCTCCTCGAGCAGGCGCGGGCGGGCGGCGCACGCCTGGTGCGCGGAGAGGTGCAGGCCATCGCAGCCGCCGGCGACCGGGTGCGCGCCGTGTCGGTCGCCTCCGACTCCGGCTCGTTCGAGATCTCGACCCCGATCTTCGTCAACGCCGCCGGTCCCTTCGCCAGGCGCGTCGCCGAGCTGCTAGGCTGCGATCTGCCGGTCGAGTGCGAGCTGCACGTCAAGGCTTCTTTCGGCGACCCGCTTGGCGCCATGCCGCGCTCCGCGCCGCTGCTGATCCTCAGCGATCCCCAACGGCTGGACTGGAGCGAGGAGGAACGCGCCGCGCTGGCCGAGAGCGGCGAGAGGCGACTGCTGGAGGAGCTGCCCTCCGGTGTGCACGCCCGCCCGGAAGGGCCCGCCGACAGCCCGGTCTTCCTGGCGCTGTGGCCATACCACACGCCCATCGTCGCGCCGGCGTTTCCGCTGCGCACCGACCGCGGCTATCCGGAGGTCGTGCTGCGCGGGCTCAAGAGGCTGCTTCCCGCCGTCGAGCCGTACGTGGAGCGGATGCCCCGGCCCTTTGTCGACGGCGGCTACTATGTGCGGACCCGCGAGAATCGACCGCTGATCGGACCGTTGGGTCCGGCGGGTTCGTTCGTCATCGCCGCGCTGTCCGGCTTCGGGCTGATGGCATCCCTGGGCGCCGGGGAGCTGCTGGCGCTGCATGCCACCCAACGGCCCCTGCCCGATCACGCCCGCTGGTTCCTGCCTTCTCGGTACTCGGACCCAGCCTACGCCGGGCTGCTGGCAGACTGGGAAAGTACGGGCCAACTCTAGCCGCCCCAAGAATCAGCCCGGGCGGAGAACCCTCCGCCCGGCGGACCAACCTCCGTGCCTGCGGATCAGCTCTGGACGCCTGACCCGCGGTTGAACTCCTCGATCGCCTCGCCTATCAGGGAACGCAGCCGCTCATCCGGGAGCTGCTCGACGCTGGCGTAGGATTTGCCGCGCCACCAGATCTCGAGCGACCCATCCGGCAGCGTGCCGAAGTCGATGCCCTGGCCGGCGAAGGTTGGGTTGCCAGCCAAGCGGCGCTGGATGATGGACTCAAGCATCTCCGCCGCCGCCGAAGCGTGCCGCTCGCCGCCGGACCCGGGAGACGGCGTCCGGGCGGCAGGGGCAGCCGCTCGGGCGGGCCCACCGCTGAGGCGGCGCTGCCGGCGCAAGCGTCCGGCGACGGCGATAATGACGGTCGCCGCCAGCATCGACAGCCCGAATGCGATCAGCACGATGACGAACGTTGTCATTGTCACTAGACGCCCACCAGGATGGCGCGCGCCGGCGCACCGTCGGAACCCGTCAGCTTCAGCGGCAGGCAGTAGAGAGAATAGCGGCCCTGGCTCACGCGGCTGAGGTCCAACCCCTCGATGACCACGACGCCCGCCTCGAGCAGCACGCGGTGAGTCTCCTTGCTGTTCCCAAAGGGCGCCACGGATAGGTAGTCGACGCCGACAAGCTGCACGCCTTTGCGCACCAGCCAACGCGCGCCGCTGGCCTCCACGGCAACGAATTCCTTCTGAAAGGCCTTCTCGCGGGCCCACAGCTCGGAGTTGCGCGTGCGGAACAGCACGCGCCGCGTGCGAGGCGGCAGCCCGGCGGCCTCGAGCGTGGCTTCGTCCAGGACGGCAGCCTTGGGCAGGTGAACCACGTACGCCCGGCCCGTGAGCACCTTCAACGGGAGCGCCTCGACCCCGGGAGCGCCGTCGATGAAATGCACGGGAGCATCCACGTGGGTCCCGATGTGCACGCCGCAGGCCAGGCGCGAGGCATTGGCGTTTGCCCCCCCGGAAATGGCTTTGACCCGCTCCAGCACGACCGGGTCGTCGCCCGCCCACACGGGCATTTGCGGCGAGATGTCAACCGAGATGTCGTAGATTCGCATGCGGTCCCTCCAAGGCAGGGATTATAGAATGGAAGGGGACCGCGGGCGCAGTGCGGAGAACCGGTCCTGCCGGAGCCGCCCTTCTCCACGGCAGGTCCGAACCGATCCGTTGGCTCTTTGCCGGGAGGCCCTTGTGACCAACTTCGCAGCCGCCGACGCCGTCATCAGCCGCCGCCTCGAATCCACGCTGGAGGAGCTGCGCCAGCTCGTGGCGCACCCGAGCTACTCCGGCGAGGGCCAGGGGATGCAGGCCTGCGCCGATTTCGTCGCGCGGATGCTGGAGGCCCGGGGCTTCCAGACCCAACAGGTGCCATCGGCCGGACACCCTGTGGTCTTCGGCCTGCGCCCGGGACCGGCAGGCAGCCCGACGCTGCTGCTCTACAACCACTACGACGTCCAGCCGGCCGGCCCGGCAGAGCTGTGGGCGTCCCCGCCCTTCGACCTGACCGTGCGCGACGGCTGCGCCTTTGGACGCGGCGCCGTCGATGACAAGGGACACATCCTGTGCCGCCTGGCAGCCATCGACGCGCTGCTCGAGGCCGACGGCGAACTCCCGTGCACCGTCAAGTTCATCATCGAGGGGGATGAGGAGGGTGAGAACGTCCATCTGCCGGACTTCGTTGCACGCCATGCCGGGCTGCTGGCGGCGGACGCCTGCCTGTGGGAGGCCGGCGGCGTCAACCATCTGGGCGCACCCGAATGCCACGCCGGGATGCGCGGCATCGTCTACGTCGAGCTGCGCCTTACCACCGCCTCGCAGGATGCCCACTCCGGATTGGGCGGCTCGATCTTCCCCAACGCCGCCTGGCGCCTGGTGTGGGCGCTCAACTCGCTCAAGGGCCCCGACGAGCACATCCGGTTGCCGGGGTTCTACGACCGCGTGCGCCCGCCCACGGCGCGTGACCTCGAACTGCTGGCCGCCCTGCCCGACAGTTCGCAGGACCTGCTGCATACCTACGGGCTGCGCGGGTTCATCAAAGGCCTGCGCGCCGGCGTCGAGGTGCAGAGCGAGGCCGTCTTCTCGCCGACCTGCACGCTGTGCGGGTTGACATCAGGCTACCAGGGACCCGGCTGCATGACGGTCCTGCCGGCGCAGGCCTCGGCCAAGATCGACTTCCGCCTGGTGCCCGATCAGGACCCGTCGGAGGTTCTCCAGCAGCTGCGGGTGCACCTGGATTCCCACGGCTTCGACGATGTCGAGATCATCGACCTGGGGAAAGAGGCCCCCGGCCGCTCGGACCCGGATCATCCCTTTCTCCGGCTGGTGGCGGACTCGGCCGAGGAGGTCTACGGCGTGCGGCAGCTGATTGCGCCAATGACAGGCGGCTCCGGCCCCTACCATGCCTTCATTCATCACCTGGGCGTGCCGATCGCCACCGTCGGGATCGGCTACCCGGGGATGCAGATGCACGCCCCCAACGAGCATTTCCGCCTGGGAGATTTCGTGGCCGGGACACGGCACACGGCTCGCGTGTTGGCGCGCTTCGGCGCGGGAGCGTAGCGACGCCCTTCACCCGCTCGCGAGCGCAACCGAGGCTCACCCGGAGGACTCACTCGCAGGAGCCGCCTGGCGGCTGCCAAGCTCGCGGCCGGCCCAGCCCAGTGCGCACATGCGCGGGAGGCGAGGCCCGGCCCACCGCAGCCGAAGGGACACTGCGTTGTGGCGAGGCGGTCCCTGCGGATCGGCTCCCGGTGGTGCACAAGAGGCCCGGTGAATCCTTGCCCGGTCGGCTGCGCCCCATGCACCTGTGCTGCCCGGGCGCCTGATCAGCGCGACGCCGCCCTCTTCCGAGGGCGGCCGGTTCGGATCGGGCAGGGTGAGCTCGGCGGCGAGCAAGCGCGACGCCGACGGATTGCTCGCCTCAATCCCAGGTGCGGAAGTCGAAGCCGATCGAATCCACCTCGATCTTCTCGACCTCGAATCGGCCGGAGCGGCCGCTGCTCGTCTGGTAGCAGAAGTAGGAGCCCGTGCCGAAGTCGTTGAAGTTCACGGCGCCGCCGCCGAGGGACGCCGATTCGCAGGTCTCCTGGCTCGGCTTCCCCGACATCTGCTTCAGCCGGGCCCCGTTCATGGGCTCGAGGTAGCGTTCGGTGTCGGACACGTAGTTCAGCCAGACATCGCGCCACGGATCGCCCCCGCTGCTGCCAGTGTCGAAGTCGATCGAAGCCCCGTTGTCAATCGTCACTCTCCCTGATCGGTAGACGCTGCTCGCTGGGGTGGGCGTTGGTCCGACGACGATCTGGACGTAGAACACGACCCCGAAGAGCGTGTCGGCAGCGTTGCGCAGCTGGTAGTTGCTGCGGTAGGTGCCGTTCGTCGTCGGCGCCGCCAGGTCGATCGAGATGTCGAGGGTGGCATCTGGGGGTGCGCCCTCGGCGAGCGCTACAGCGGCCGGTCCGCCCAGATTTGCCCCTCCGATGCGAACCGCTTCAAAGGCCGTTGTCCAATCGCAGGTCCCGCTGTTGCGCAGCCGCCAGGTCTTGCGGAAGGGCTGCCCCGGTTTCAGGGCCGTGTTGTCGGCGATCGTGATGTCGGAAACAAAGACGGAGCCGTCGGCGCACGAAGGGGTGGCCGTGGGTTCGGGAGACGGCGTCGCCGTCTGGGTCGGCGTAGGCGGCACAGGGGTGAGGGTCGGCGTCGGGGTGGACGTCGCCAGGCTGGCCAGGGTCTGCTCCGCCGAGAGGGTGGCGGCGGCCGCAGTCTGAGTCAGCTGCTCCTGACTGGGCGGCCGCGGGAAGTTGCACGACAGCAGGAAGACCAGTACGGCGAAGAGAGAGGCTGCGGCGGCGCTTCTCGATCTCAGGCTCATGCGAACATCCCGGTTGCATAGGTTTGCCCGGCTTGCGGGATCCGCGCCGGAGGCGGCGTCCCGGTGCCCACCTGGATCCCTCGCAGGACGAGCGCGTGCAAGATCCGTGACCCCATCGCGTCCCTATCTCGGGGAGTCCGAGTGTGGAGCCAACCAGCCGACGACGGGCTCCCCGGGTCGCCGAAGACTGCACATTCTGTGCCGGGGAGCATCCGCAGGGCCATTCCTGCGGGCGGATCTTGGCCCCGCCGCCCGGTGTGGATGAGGAGACCGGATCGCCCGCCGGAGGGGCGAGAACCGGGCCGCCGCTCGCCGTCCTGTGCTACAATCACTCCGCTCGACCCCGGGGCGTGGCGCAGTCCGGCTAGCGCACCTGCATGGGGTGCAGGGGGTCGGCGGTTCAAATCCGCCCGCCCCGACTTGAGGGCCGCCTGATTGGGCGGCTCTCAGCGTCTGTGGCCAAGGCGCGCATCGAATCGCCGCCTTTTGGCGCTTCCGCGTTGGCCCTGCCCGGCCTACAATCCCCCCAATGTCGCCCCCCGCAATCCAACTCCTCGTCACCTGCCTCATTGACGGCCTCTTCCCAGAGGTGGGCGAATCCGTTGTCGAAGTGCTGACGCGCGCCGGCGTGGACGTGGCCTTTCCGCCGGCGCAGACGTGCTGCGGCCAACCGGCCTTCAACGCCGGATACTGGGACGAGGCGCGGCGCATGGCGCGCCACACGATCGAGGTCTTTGAGGCCTCGCCGGACCCGGTGGTCATCCCCTCCGGCTCGTGCGCTCACATGATCCGGCACGGCTACCTGGAGCTGTTCGCCGATGAACCCGCATGGCTGTCCCGCGCCCGCCGCCTGGCGGAACGGACCAGCGAGCTGACCGAGTACCTCGTCGACCGGCTGGGACGGACCGGCTTCGGCGCCGCCTCGTCCACCCGTGTGGCCTACCATCCCTCCTGCCATCTACTCCGTGGGTTGGGTGTCGACCGACAGCCGCTGGCGCTGCTCGAGCAGGTCCGTGGCCTCGACATCCTGCGCCTCGAGCCTGAATGCTGCGGATTCGGCGGCGTCTTCTCGATCGAGCAGGCCGACCTGTCGGCCGCGATGCTCGAGCGCAAGCTGGCCGCCATCGAGTCGGCGAACGTGACGGCAGTCACCGGCTGCGACGTCAGCTGCCTGATGCAAATCGAAGGCGGCCTGCGCAAGCGCGGCTCACGGGTGCGCTGCCTGCACCTGGCGCAGGTGCTGGCCGGCAAGGAGCCAGGGCTGCGATGAGAGCCGCCTTCCACCGCCGGGTGCGCGCCGCCCTCGCCGACCCGGGTCTGCAGGCGGCCCTGGATGGCAACGCCGAGCGCCGCACGCGCGCTCGCCTCGCAGCGTTGGCGACGCTGCCGGATGCGCCGGGCGTCCGTCGGCAGGCGGCGGCCACGCGCCGCGCCACGGTGGAGCACCTCGATCAGCACGTCGCCGCACTCCAGCGGCGCCTGGCCGAGAACGGCTGGCAGGTGCACGAGGCCGCCACGGCCGAGGCCGCCTGCGCCCAGGCCATTGCGATCTGCCACGCGCATGGCGCCACGCGGGTGGCCAAGTCCAAGTCGATGGTGACGGAAGAGATCGGCCTCAACCCGGCCCTCGAACGGGCTGGCCTGCGCGTGGTTGAGACCGATCTGGGAGAGTACGTCGTCCAGCTGCGTGGCGAGCCACCGGCCCACATCATCTCGCCCATCGTGCACCTCACCCGGCAGGACGTCGGAGCGCTGTTCCACGAGCGCCTCGGGATCCCCTACACGGACGAGGTGGCCGTGCTCAACGCGGCCGCGCGCCGCGCGCTGCGGCCGGCGTTCCTCGAGGCTCAGGTTGGCATTTCGGGCGCCAACCTGGCCGTGGCCGAGACCGGCTCGATCGTGCTGGTCACCAACGAGGGCAACGGCCGCCTGGTGACGGCCGCCCCGCCGGTGCACATTGCCTTCATCGGGATCGAACGCGTCGTCCCGACGCTGGCGGACCTGCCGCCCCTGCTCCAGCTCCTGCCGCGCTCGGCCACCGGTCAGCAGATGACTTCCTACGTCAGCCTGATCCAGGGGCCGCGCGCCCCCGGGGACGCCGACGGCCCTGTGGAGCGGCATGCCATTCTGGTCGACAACGGCCGCCGGGCAATGGCCGCCTCGAGGCTGAGCGAATCGCTCGCCTGCATCCGCTGCGGCGCCTGCCTGAACGTATGCCCGGTGTTCCGCGAGATCGGCGGACACGCCTATGCCAGCGCGTACCCGGGGCCGATCGGATCGGTCGTCTCGCCTGGCCTCTTCGGGCTGGCCTTGCACGGACATCTGGCCAAAGCCTCGTCGCTGTGCGGCGCCTGCCGCGAGGTGTGCCCGGCCGATATCGACCTGCCCTCGATGCTGCTGCGATTGCGGGATGAGTACGTTCGCCATGTCCCCCAGCCCGCTGAGTGGCAGTGGGGGTTGAAGGCCTTCGCCCAGGTGGCGGGAGGACCGAGGCGGTTCGCCACAGCGCTCCGCATCCTCGGATGGGTTATGCCGCTTCTCCCGTCTCGAAGCGGGTGGACGTCTTGGCTGCCGGGACCGCTGGGAGCCTGGACCCGCCGGCGTCACTTCCCCCGCTTCCAGCGGCGTCCCTTCCGCGACCGGCTGCGCAGATTGGATCTCGCCGCGCGCGCCATCGATCCGACTCCGCTGGTTGAGCGGACGACACGTCCCCTGCCGCGGGCGGCGGAGGACGTCGATCTGATTGGACGCTTTCAGCGCGAGCTCGAGGCGGTCGGGGGCGAAGTCGTTCGGACCCGGGCGTCGCAGATGCCCGCCGCCCTGGCGCGGTTGCTCGCGGGCGCCGGCTGCTCCCAGGTGCTCCTGGC
>DYJB01000050.1:0-13245 GCA_020723365.1 Candidatus Aquidulcis sp.
CATCCAGGCGATTAGCGCCCGCTGCAGCCGCGCCCCGGCGCCGCTCAGCACGTAGAAGCGCGACCCGGTGACGCGCACACCGCGTTCGAAGTCCAGGATGCCCAGCGCCGGCCCCAGATCCCAGTGCGGCCGCGGCTCGAAGTCGAAGGCCTTCGGCTCGCCGAAAGTCTGCACGACCACGTTGTGGCTCTCGTCCGCGCCCTCCGGCACATCGGCGTCCGGAAGGTTGGGGAGCCCGCGCATCCCCTCAGTGAGGGCGTCTTCCTTCTCCTTCACCCCGGCGTCGAGCACCTCGATATGTTGGCCGATGGCGCGCATCTCGCGGATGCGCACCTCACGGTCCTCGGCGTCCTTCATCTGGCTGATGTCCTTGGAGACGCGGTTGCGCTCGGCCTTGAGCTGCTCGACCTGCACCAGCAGCGCCCTCCGGTCGGCGTCGAGCGCCAGCAGCGTATCGATGGGCGGCTCAATGCCGCGCCGCGCCAGCGCCTGCCGCACTTCGTCCGGATGGGCCCGGATGTCCTGGATGTCGTGCATGGCCACCTCCCGAAGACAACGCCCCCTCGTCGCGCAGGACGAGGGGGCGCTCGTGGTGCCACCTGCTTGTGCCACCCCGTCTCGCGAGGCGGCCTCAACTCGCGCTATCGGGCGAACCCGGCTCCCTTACAGCCCCGGACGTCGGGGCTCCTGCGGGAGCGACGGCCCTCCGTGGAGGGCGGCGGAGAGGATTTCGGGCCCCGGGGCCTGCCGCCTCACACCGATGTCCGGCGGCTCTCTGGGAGGGACCGGCAACCGTACTGGTCTCCGCGCGCGTCCCAAGTATGCAACTGCGCCGATTATACCGTCGCCCGCGCCCTCGTCAACCCTCGCCGCGCCGGGGTCGATGAGACGCCCTCGCCGCCAGGCCGTTGAACACGGCGCCGATCACCAGCGCCGCTCCCAGCACGCCGATGGCCGCCAGCCCGATCACCCAGGCCAGCGGCGGCTCTGGCGCCGGCCCCGGCGGCTCGGTGCCGTCCGGATTCAGGACGATGATGTGCACCTCCGCCGCGCCGGCCATCCCGGACGAATCTGTCACCGTCATCGTCAGGCGATGCCGCCCGGGCGACAGGCCTTCCGCCAACAGCCAGGCGCCCCGGCCTACGATCCCATCGATGCTGGACTCCCAGCTCGCCGCCTCCGTGTTCAGCTCCATCGCGTCCTCGCGATCAAAGGCGAACCCCTCCAGCAGCACCGGCCTGCCGTAGGGGAACACGGCTCCTTCCCCCGGCGAGGCGAGATGCACTTCCGGCGGCTTGCCCTCCACGCGGAAGCTCGCGTCGCTCCTATCGGAGGCCGTGTTGAATCCATCCGTCACGATGATCCGCACCCGCGCCTTCGGGCTACCGGTCATGCCCGCCAGGTCCACCGAGATCTGATCGTCGGCCACGTCGACCGCCACGGCCCGCCAACTCGCGCCGTCATCCAGGCTGTACTGCACGACGGCCGTCAGCGCGTCCCCATCGGCGTCCTGTGTCTCCCAGCGGATGCGCTTTGCGCCGGAGGCCTGCCATGTCTCCCCGCCGTTCGGCGAGATCAACCTCACCTCAGGCGCATGGGCGCTGGCCGCTACGCGTCCGATCTCCCGCCCCTCGTATTCGAAGGCCACCGCCGTGGCCCCGGCTGGCCACGGAAGGCGCAGATAGACGCTTCCCGAGGTCCCGGGCTGATCGTTGCTCGTCTCGACCGGGCCAAACCATTCCTCGGCCAGTCGCTCGCCCGCAGCCGAAAGCAAGATGGCACGATAGGGTCCGCCGGCCGGATCGAACGCAGGAGACTCCGCCTCTGGCAGCAGGTAGAGCGGGCCGGTGAGCGTCATCCGCTCAGGCGTGGCGAAGCCGCCGCCGACCAGAACGAGGGCCGTCTGGTCCACGGCCGCAAGCGGCGCGGCAACGCCCTGCCCCGACCCGGGCCGGGCAGCGCTCCCGATCGCGGAGATCATCGCCCGGTAGGTGTACATCGATGTCCAGGAGCGGTCTCGGATGTCGCAATAGCCCATGTAGTCGTGCGCACCGTTCGGGTCGTACAGCGCCTGGCCGCAGTCGTCGGATGCTTCCGTGGTTCGGCCCGTTTCATCGACCAGCAGCGGGCCGGGAGCGCCGCACGCCAGGACCTGACGGACGTCCGTGCCCCAGTCATCCAGGCGGCCCTCAGGCACCGGGTACGCCGCGTCCGGATTCGCCGCACCGCAGGCGGCGGTGGCATGCCTGCGGCCGTAGTTGTGGCCGAGTTCCTCGCCGGCGATATGCCCGGCGACCATCAGGGCCGAGGTCGATCCGAGAGCGTAGTCGGGCGCGTAGCGCGCTGCCCCGCCTCCCTCCAGTTCCGTCGCCGGAACGATGCCCGCGCTCTCGTCTCCCGAGACATACGCCATCCCGCCGATTCCGCCGGTCATCGGCTGGGCGAAATCCGGCACCATGCCGTAGTAGCGCAGCCCGTCGACCGGATCATCCGTCCAGGCATTGAGCCACCACAACCGGTAGAGGACGAAGTCCCACAGGTTCCCTGCTCCCTCAATCCCGACAAGGGCCAACGGATCCACGATGAGGGGGGCACCGCCCTCCACCTCCCAGACCTGCACGCGTGTGACCGGGTAGGCACGCAACAGCCACTCCACCAACCGCCAGCGCTGGTTCAACGGCGCGGCAACCCCCTCGAGGGAGACCGGGATGAACGCCACGTCCAGGCGCTCCTCGGGCAGGATCGTGATCCATGCAGGGCGCGTCTCGTTGTTCTCGTAGCAGCATTCTTCGGGAAGATGTTCCGGATTGAGCCGAACCTGGACGAAGAGCGTTCCGCTCCGGCGGACGGCGTCCTCCGGCAGCAGGAAGTTGAGCGTGCGGCGCAGGTCCCCGCGGTGAGCGACCGTCGGATCGGTCTCCGCCACCGCCTCCACGCTCCACAGGGGCTCGAGGCGATGGACGCACTCACCCGGCGTCTCGCCTGGAAGCCAGTAGCACAACTCGCCGGTAATCCCCGCCGCCGGCCCTCCGGAGGCGGCGCGCAGGTAGGCCCGCACCAGCGTCGGGCGCCCGGCAATGAGCGGCACCATCTCACAGTCCGAGCGATTGAGACATTGCGTCGCCTGCGTCGCTTCCACGCCCACGATCTCAAGATCCAGCGCCGGCGGCGGCACGTAGCGCACTGCGACCCGATCCTCACCGCGCTGGCCGGCGGCGTCCACGGCCGTCACCACCAGCGTGTTCTCGGAGTCCGGAATCAGGAAACCTTCCACCGGTCTGCGCAGAGTGACCTGGTACTCCCCCGGTCCGCCAGTCGGGTCGGCGCCTACCTCGCCGCCGGTGCTCCCCATGCTCCAGTCGATGCGCCAGTAGGCCGCCGCGAGGCTGCGGTCCTCCCGGATGCGCGCCTGCAGCATCACCTCCCCGTCATGGAAGATCTGCCCGTCCTCCGGGGACAGGATCTCCACCACCGGCGGCCGGTCCTCGGGCAACGTGAGGCGCGTGGGCACAACCGTGACATCGTCAATCAGCCGCGGCTCGAAGATCGAGCGCCCGGTGGCATCTTGGTAGTCCAATGTCGCCCGGCTGATGATGTCCCCGTCCGCCGCTGTGAAGCTTACGCAGTTGCGAATCGGCTCGCTGCGCGCCGGGAAGGTGGCCGTGCCCGAACCCAGGAGCACCAGTTCGCTCGCCCCGCCGCGGAACCCGTAGGCCTGCAGCACGGCCGTCACCGTGCCGACCGTCTCGCGGGCAGCCTCCATGCCGGCATACATGCCGATCGCCTGCACTCCGGCGGGGAAGTCCAGGCGCACCGGGTTGTCCGAGCTGCCGAACTCGGTTTGCAGGCTTTGGGCGGCCCAGGCGCCGGAGCGCGTGCGCACCGCAGGGTCGATGCGCTGGGCCGAGCCAAGAAAGCGCACGCCATGCCGGGCAAGGTAGGCGTTATCCAGGAGCGCCTCGCCGGGATCGGCCTCGAAGTCGATCATGCGTGCCGCCGGGTCAAGACGCAGCGTCGAGCAGGCCGTGGGCGTCTCGGTCGGCGTCGGCGGAGCCGGCATTCCAACCACCGTCGGGGGCAGGATCGGAGGCACGATCGGCGGCAGCGTCGGGGGCGCCAGCACGCGGAAGACGGCCTCGGCCTTCTGCTCGAACTCGCCTCCGCCGCACGACGCGCACACGGCGATGGTGTGATTCCCGGGCGGAGCGCCGCCGGGGACGCCGAAGGCCACCGAGAAGGCGCCACCGGCCGGGATGGGGAAGGTCATCAGCGTGGCTCGATCCCACAGCAGCGTTCCAGGGTAGCCGCCGGGCGTGTACCCGGACCCGGAGACTGTGACGGTCATCCCGGCCGCACCCGAGGATGGGGAGACCGAGATCTTGACCTGCGCCGCCGGCGCGCCGGGCCCTTCCGCCGCCGCGGCTGCCGGCAGCATCAGCCCTGCCAGGAGGATCACACAGGCCGCCCGTAGGCACAGGGGGTGCAGTCGGCGGGCGAAGCGGGCCGAAGCTGTCGGGGACATGGGCCCTCCTGAAGTCGTACCGGCCGCTTGGGAGCGGCCGCGTCGGTGGGCGGAACACCAAGTGTAGGAAGAGTCATCCGGTCTCGCAACCTCTTGCGCCCAGCCCCCCGCCCACGCCGGGCGGCCCGTGTTGACTTATCCCCCCGGCTCCCTTATGCTTGCCACGCCCCTTCGCCAAGGGATCCCCACATCGTTACCTGAATACCTCCGGCGACGCCGCGCTTTCCGGGAGACGGTATGGACATCTTCGAGAAGGCCCAGTCGTACATGGATGCCAAGCTGGCCAAGGCCGCCGGCTACTACCCCTACTTCCTGCCCCTTGAGGATACCGAAGGGACCGAGGTGACCATCGGCGGCCGGCGGCTGCTGATGATCGGCTCGAACAACTACCTGGGCCTGACCACCGACCCGCGCGTGCGCCAGGCGGCCATCGACGCCATCGCCCGCTACGGCACGTCGTGCACCGGCTCGCGCTTCCTCAACGGGACGCTGGCGCTGCATCAGGAGCTCGAGACGCGCCTGGCGGCCTTCGTCGGCAAGCCGGCGGCCCTGGTGTTCAGCACCGGTTATCAGACCAATCTGGGCACGATCTCGTCCCTCGTCGCCCGCGGCGACATCGTCCTGGCCGACAAGGACGATCACGCCAGCATCGTCGACGGCTGCATGCTGTCCTTCGGCGAGATGCGCCGCTTCTCGCACAACGACATGGCCCACCTCGACCGGCAGCTTGCCGGCGTTGACCCCAAGGCCGGCCGGCTGGTCGTCGTCGACGGCGTGTACAGCATGGGCGGCGACCTGGCGCCCCTGCCGGAGATCGTCCCGATTTGCCGCAAGCACGGCGCCCGCCTGATGGTCGACGATGCTCACAGCCTGGGCGTGATGGCCCGCGGTCGCGGCACGGCCGCCCATTTCGGCGTCACCGATCAGGTCGACCTGATCATGGGCACCTTCAGCAAGTCCTTCGCTTCGCTGGGAGGATTCATCGCCGGCGACGAGGACCCGATCCACTACATCCAGCACCATGCCCGCTCGCTGATCTTCAGCGCCTCGATGCCCGCCTCCAACGTGGCCGCCGTCCTGGCCGCCCTCGATATCATGGAACGCGAGCCCGAACGCGTTGACCGCCTGTGGGCGGTTACCGAACGCATGCGCGCCGGACTGGTGGCGCTGGGATTCAACATGGGCCCCAGCGTCACGCCGATCATCCCGATCATCACCGGCACCCTCGACCGCACGATGGAAGCCTGGAAGCGCTGCTACGAAGCCGGTCTGTACGTCAACGCCGTCATCTCGCCGGCCGTTCCCCCGGATCAGTGCCTGCTGCGCACGAGCTACATGGCGACTCATACCGACGAACAGATCGACCGCGCCCTGTCGATCCTGGGCGAGGTCGGCCGAGGGTTGGGCCTGATTGCCTGACCTGGTCCTGGTCACCGGCGCCACAGGCTTCGTCGGCTCCGCCGTCTGCCGTCATCTTGCCCAGCAGGGCTTCGAGGTCCGCGCCCTACACCGCCCCACCTCCGATCTCTCCCCGCTCGAAGGCCTACGCCTCGACCGCCGCGTCGGCGACATCCTCGATCCCGAGACTTTGGCTCCTGCCTTGGGCGGGGTGCGCTGGGTCTTCCATGCCGCGGCCGTGGCGGCCTACTGGCGCCGGCGGCCGGAGCAGGTGATGCGCGGGGCGGTCGAGGGGACGCGCAACATCGCGAACGCCTGCCTGCAGGCCGGCGTGGAGCGCTTGATCCTGACCTCGTCGATGGCGGCGCTGGGCGTGCCGCGCGGCGGCGAGCTCCTCACCGAGGACCACACCTTCAACCTGCCGGCCAAGCGCTTCCCCTACGGCTACGCCAAACGCCAGGCCGAACTCGAGGCGCTGAAAGCCGCCGGTGAGTCGCTCGAGGTCGTGATCGTCAATCCGTCGATTGTGATCGGGGCCGGCGACGTTCACCAGATCAGCGGATCACTCGTGATCCAGGCCGCCCGCGGCCGGACGTTCCTGTACACCGGCGGCGGGACCAACATCATCCATATCGACGACGTCGCCGCCGGGCACCTGGCGGCCGCCGAGCGAGGCCGCAGCGGCGAGCGCTACCTGCTGGCCGGCGAGAACCTGACCCACCTGCAACTCTTCACGCTGCTGGCGGAGGTGGTCGGCTCCCAGCCGCCCTGGCTTCGCCTGCCGGACTGGGCGATCGAACCCGCCGCAGCGAGCCTCGATCTTGCCCGCCGCATCCTGCCGATGCCGCTCGATGGCAACCAGCTTCGCCTTAGCCGCCACCGTCTGTTCTGCGACACGGCCAAGGCACGCCATCAGCTCGGCGTGGTCAACAGGCGTCCCGCCCGCCAGGCGATCGTCGAAGCGCTGGCCTGGTACCGGGCACACGGAGTGGTCTGAGAGATGAGCAAACGCAAGAGCGAACCGTCCCCTTCCGGCTCACCGGCGCGCCCCGGGCTTGCGGTGGAACCAAAACGGGGCGCGCGATCGCGCGCCGCCACGGCCTCAGCGGAGCCGCCGCCTTTCACCCCGCCGTATCAGCCCAGTTGGTACGACCGCCTCGCCAGGCGCATCGACCGCCTGCCCGGCCCGTCGTGGCTGGCCTACCTGCTGCTGGGCGCGGCCGGGATGCTCGTGCTGGTCGGAGTCCAGATGCTCGCCGGCGGCTACCAGCCGGGGAAGTACTTCCCGCTTCACCTCTTCCTCGGCTCGCAATTCGCTTACTTGCTTGGGCTGATGCGCCTCCTCGACCGGTCGGCGGCGGCGGCCCTCGAGACGTTCCGTCCTGTCCTCGATCTTCCCCGTCGGTCAAAGGAAAGTCCTGCGGATAAGGGGGCCTCGCTGGAGGAGCTGCGCTACCGGCTGACGACCTTACCCCCGCGGCCGACGCTGTGGGCCTCGCTGGCCGGCGTCCTCCTGGGTGTCGTCATCCCCTTGCTTGTCTTCCGCATTCCCGGCGCGACCCCCTATTCCCTGGCGGCCGCTTTCCACTGGGCGCGCATGTCGACTTCGCCAGGCGTCATGACCGTCCTGATGATCCAGTTGGCGTTCTCCGAGGCTGTCGCCGGTGTCTTCATCTACCACTCGATCCATCAGCTCCGGGAGATCAGCCGCATCTACCGCACCTTCACCCGCCTGAACCTGTATCGGCTGCAGCCGCTCTACGCCTTCTCGGTCCCGGCGGCCCTGACAGCCGGCGGGCTGATGCTGTACAACTACGCCTGGTTCGCGGTCGCCCCCGAGTTTCTCGATCAGCCCATTAGCATCGCCCTGGGCGTCTTCTTCGCCGCGGCGGCCGTCGTGATCTTCGCCTCGCCGCTGCTCGGCATCCATCGCAGGCTGGTGGCGGAGAAAAGGTTGGCGCTGGCGGAGGGCGCCCGCCGCTTCGAGGCCGCTGCGGCTGAACTGCACCAGCGGGTGGATAAGAAGTCCCTGACCAAGATGGATGATCTCAACAAGACCCTGGCCAGCCTGGAGCTCGAGCGGGCCGCGCTGCAGCGCATCCCTACCTGGCCCTGGGATGCGGGCACGCCGCGAGGCCTGGCGGTTACCCTCGTGCTCCCACTCGTCATCTGGCTGGCGCAGTACCTCCTGCAGCGCCTTCTTCCCTAGAACCGGAGCCTGGCTCCCCCTCCACGCGCATGGCGTCGCTCCGCTTGCAGCCAGGGCCGGAGCCTCGGCGCTCAGGGTAGCGCAGCGTCCCGTCACCCACTCCCTGGCCCGCCGTTCTCCTCGGCCGGACCGTGGCGCATGGGCGAACAGGGCGGCCGGTTGCACTCGCGGCCGGCAATTCGCACCAGGAAAGTCACCTGACAGGCCGACGCACCCACCCCGGGATGCGCCCTGTGCCGGTTCCCTACTGGCTCCGGAACCACGCGATACAATCCCCCCACCTGGCCGGCCAGGACCGGCCGGCAGCGAGGAGCAGCCGCGTGCGATTGACCGACGCCCGCCCCGGGGAGTTACTCGCCCTGCGGTCGATGCCCGCCGACGCCGGGGCCGAAGGGCAAGTCCGTTCGCTCGGCCTGCTGCCCGGCGTCGCTCTACGCCTCGTGCGCCGCGCCCCGTTCCGCGGTCCACTGCTCCTCGAGGTGGAAGGGCGCGTCATCGCCCTGGGCTGGAAGATCGCCTCCGGCCTGGAGGTCTCCCCCCTCCCTGCCCCCGGCATGGAAGCCGGCTGATGCGCATCGCCCTCGTCGGCCAGCCGAATTGCGGCAAGAGCACGCTCTTCAACCAGGTGGCCGGCTACAAGGCGCACACGGGCAACTTCCCGGGCACGACGGTCGTCTACACCGAGAGCAAGGTGCGACTGCAAGGAGATGTCGTCGACGTCGTCGATCTGCCGGGAACCTACACGCTGGCCGGCACCAATCCCGCCGAACGCGTGACGCTGCGCTACCTGGCGTCGACGGACGTGGATGTGATCATCAACGTGCTCGACGCCACGCATCTGTCCCAGGGACTCGACATGACGCTCGAGCTGCTCGAGCTCCAGCGGCCCATGGTCCTGGCCGTCAACCTGCTGGACGAGGCCGATCGCCTCGGCCTGCGCATCGACGGCTCCCGCCTCCAGCGCGAGCTCGGTGTGCCGGTCCTGCCGCTGGTGGCCAGCAAGGGCCGCGGCGTGCGCACGCTGTTCAACGCCGCCTTCCAGGCCGCGCGCAACCCCCAGCCGATCACGCGCCCTCGCTACGGCCGTGATGTCGAAGACGCGCTGGCCGGGCTGGCCGACGCCCTGCGCGGGACGCCGACGCCTCTCCATCCCGAGGCAACCGCCCTCAAACTGCTCGAGGGTGATAATGAGCTGGCCGCCGAGACGGCGCGCGCCGCGCCGGCGCTGGCGCCGCTGGCCGCTCGGGCACAGCGTGATTTGGCTGAACGGCGCGGCCAGCCTGCCCGCTGGGTGGTGTGGGGTGAGCGACACGGGCTGGCCGGAAACCTCGAGCATCTGGTCGTCACCCAGGGCGAGCGCCGCAGCTCGTGGCGGGACCGGCTGGACGACGTCCTGCTCCACCCCGTCGCCGGCTCCCTAGCCCTGGCCTTGATCCTGATCGCCTTCTTCCAGGCGGTGTACGCCACCGGAAATGCCATCGAGCCGCCGCTTCTCGCTCTGTTCCAAACCTGGACCTCCCGCCTGCACGCATCCCTGGCCGGGAAGGCGCTCCTCGACTCGCTCGTCATCGGCCTGCTCCAGGGGGTGGCCGGCGGTGCGGCGATCGTCATGCCCTACCTGATTCCGTTCCTGCTCGGCCTGGGGTTCCTGGAGGACGTCGGCTACCTCCCCCGACTGGCGTTCCTGATGGATGCGCTCATGCACCGTCTGGGCCTGCACGGGAAGAGCGTCGTCCCTTTCATCCTGGGGTACGGATGCTCGGTCCCGGCGGTCATGTCCACCCGCATCCTGGAGAACCGCCGAGATCGGTTCCTGGCCGCGGCTCTCTCGACGCTGATTCCGTGTTCGGCGCGCTTGGTGGTCGTCTTCGGCCTGGTGGCGGCCTACGTCGGTCCCTGGGCGGCGGCCGCCATCTACGTCCTCAACCTGTTCATGATCGCCCTCACCGGGCGCGTGCTCAGCGGCATGATGCGCGAGGAGTCGCCGGGCTTGATCATCGAGATCCCGCCCTACCGCCTCCCGGCCGCCCGCTCCGTCCTGGCGAAGGCCTGGTACCGTGTGCGTGAGTTCATGGTCGAGGCCTGGCCGGCGCTGATCATCGGCAGCCTGGTCCTGGCCCTGCTGACCTTCTTCGGGCTAACCCGCTGGCTCGACCTGCTGGTCCGCCCGCTCACCTGGGTGCTCGGCCTGCCGGCCGCCACCGGGGTGCCGTTGGCCTTCGGCATCTTGCGCAAGGAGCTTTCGCTGGTGATGCTCGGCCAGGCGCTGGGGACGCTTGAATTCGATCTGGCGCTGACCCAGGCCCAGATGATCACCTTCGCCGTCTTCGTCGTGTTCTACATCCCGTGCCTGGCGACGCTGGTCGTCCTGCGGCGTGAGCTCGGCTGGCGCGCCATGGGCTCCGTAGCGGCCGTCGCCACCGTCGTGGCGCTCGTCGTGGCGCTGGCCGTGCGCGGCGGGCTGCTCCTCGTCGGCATCTAGACGCCTCCCGCCCGGCAAACACAACGGGGGCACGCACGTGCGTGCCCCCGTTGTGTCCAATGACATCGGAAGTCCCTAGGACTTCCGAAGTCGGTTTTCCACGACTACACGTCCAGGTTGGCCATCTGCTCGTAGAACTTCCAGCGGCTGATGACGTCCTTGCGCAGCGACTCCATGAGCACCTGGGCGCGCTTGGGATCGGCCTGCCGCAGTGCCTTGAAGCGCACCTGCTTGTACATGAAATCCTCGACGTTCTTGGTGGGCGCCTTCGAGTCGAGCTGCAGCGGGTTCTTGCCCTCGGCGGCCAGCGTCGGGTCATAGCGGAAGAGGGGCCAGAAGCCGCTCTCGACGGCGTCCTTCTGCAGGTCGGTGCCGCTCATCATGTCCATGCCGTGGTTGATGCAGTGGGCGTAGGCCACGATCAGCGACGGGCCCGGGTAGGCCTCGGCTTCCTTGAAGGCGCGCACGGTCTGCGTCATGTTGGCGCCGTAGGCCACCTGGGCGACGTAGATGTTGCCGTAGGTCATGGCGATGGCGCCCAGGTCCTTCTTGGGCATGTCCTTGCCGGCGGCGGCGAACTTGGCCACGGCCGCGCGCGGCGTGGCCTTGGACGACTGCCCGCCGGTGTTGGAGTACACGCCGGTGTCGAGGACCAGCAGGTTGACGTTGCGCCCCGAGGCCAGCACGTGGTCCAGCCCGCCGTAGCCGATGTCGTAAGCCCAGCCGTCGCCGCCGATGATCCACACCGAGCGCGGCACCAGGTACTCCAGCACGCCGAGGGCGCGCTGCGCTTCGGGATCCTTGAGCCCAGCCAGGTGGGCGCGCAGGGCATCCAGCCGCACCCGCGTTTCCTCCACCGCCTCCGGCGCCGTCAGGTCGGCCTGCAGGATCGAGTCGATGAACTCGGCCTGGCCCTTGGCCCTCAGGCGCTCGAGCATTTCGCGGGCGAAGGCGCCCAGCTTGTCGGCCGTCAGGCGCATGCCCATGCCGAATTCGGCGTTGTCCTCGAACAGCGAGTTCGACCAGGCCGGACCGCGCCCGTCGGCGCGCGGGGCGTAGGGCGTCGTCGGCAGGTTGCCGCCGTAGATCGACGAGCAGCCGGTGGCGTTGGCCACCACCATGCGGTCGCCGAAGAGCTGCGTCGCCAGCTTGATGTAGGGCGTCTCGCCGCAGCCGCCGCAGGCGCCCGAGAACTCGAACATCGCCGGCAGGAACTGCGAGCCTTTGACCGTGAAGCGGTTGGCCAGCTTGGCGTCGGGATCGGGCAGCGCCAGGAAGTACTCCCAGTTGGCGGCTTCCGCCTCCCGGATCGGCGGCTGCGCCGCCATATTGATCGCCTTGCGCTCGGTCTTCTGCCCCTTCTCATCCTTGACGAAGGCCGGGCAGACGTAGACGCACGCTCCGCACCCGGTGCAGTCCTCCGGCGCCACCTGCACCGTGTACTTCATGCCGGCGTATTCCTTGCCCTTGTAGTCGATGGACTTGAAGGTCTTCGGGGCGCCGCCGTTGGCGAACTTTGGATCGTAGGCCTTGACGCGGATGGTGGCGTGCGGGCAGACGAACGAGCACTGGTTGCACTGGATGCAGGCCTCGGGCTCCCAGACCGGGATCTCGAGGGCGATGTTGCGCTTTTCGTAGCGCGTCGTGCCGGTCGGATACGTGCCGTCCACCGGCATGAGCGACACCGGCAGCTTGTCGCCGCGGTAGGCGATCATCTCGGCCGTGACCCTGCGCACGAATTCGGGCGCGTCGGCCGGCACCGGCGGGTGCATGTGGTGTTTGCTGGTGGCCTTGGCCGGCAGCTCGACTTTCTGGATGCGCTCGGCGGCCAGCGAAGCGGCGCGCACGTTCATGTCGACCACCGCCTTGCCCTTGTCGCCGTAGGTGTCCTCCACCGCCAGCTCGATCATCTTCAGCGCCTTCTCCTCCGGCAGCACGCCGGAGATGGCGAAGAAGGCTGTCTGCATGATGACGTTGATGCGTCCGCCCAGCCCCAGCGACTTGGCCAGCGAGTAGGCGTCGATGACGTAGAACTTCGCCTGCTTGTCGATCAGGGCTTGCTGCACCTCGACCGGGATGCGGTCCCATACCTCGTCGGCCGGGTAGGGGCTGTTGAGCAGGAAGGTGCCGCCCGGGCGCAGGTGGCCGAGGATATCCACCCGCTCCAGGAACGGGAAGGCATGGCAGGCCAGGAACTCGGCCTTGTGGATCAGGTAGATGCTGCGGATGGGGTGTGGGCTGAAGCGCAGGTGGGAGGTGGTCATCGAGCCGGACTTCTTCGAGTCGTAGACGAAGTAGCCCTGGGCGTTGTAGTCGGTCGCCTTGCCGATGATCTTGATCGAGTTCTTGTTGGCGCCCACCGTGCCGTCGGCGCCCAGGCCGTAGAACATCGCCCGGTGCGTCCCGTCGGGTTCCGACTCGAAGTCCTCGTCCCATTCCAGCGACGAGTGGGTAACGTCGTCGACGATGCCGATGGTGAAGTGGTTCTTGGGGGTCTTGGCCTTCAGGTTGTCCAGCACAGCCTTGGCCATGCCGGCGTTGAACTCCTTCGACGCCAGGCCGTAGCGCCCGCCCACGGGCTCGTTGCGGCCCTTGCGCGTCGGCGCTAAGCCAGCGCGGTGTTCACGGGATTGG
>DYJB01000050.1:13255-16586 GCA_020723365.1 Candidatus Aquidulcis sp.
CTCCTTCGACGCCAGGCCGTAGCGCCCGCCCACCACCAGCGGCATCGCCTGGCGGGTGATGGTTCCCGCCGCCAGCGCCTCGCCGATGGCCGTCTGCACGTCCTGGTACAGCGGTTCGCCCGTGGCGCCCGGTTCCTTGGTGCGGTCGAGCACGGCGATGCGCTGCACGCTCTTCGGAAGCGCCGCCACGAAGGCCGCCGCGTCGAACGGACGGTACAGGCGCACCTTCACCAGGCCGACCTTCTCGCCCTTCTTGGTCAGGTGGTCGACGGCCTCGTGCATCGTCTCGCCGCCCGAGCACATCATCACCACCACCCGGTCGGCGTCCGGGGCGCCGACGTAGTCGAACAGGTGGTACTGCCGCCCGGTCAGCTTGGCGAAGGCGTCCATGGCCTTCTGCACGATGGCCGGCGTGCGCTCGTAGTACACATTGACGGTCTCGCGGCCCTGGAAGTAGACGTCGGGGTTGTGGGCCGTGCCGCGGATCGAGGGGCGCTCGGGTGACAAACCGCGCAGGCGGTGCTCGGCCACCAGGTCCTCCCGGATCATCGCCCGCAGGTCGTCGTGCGTCAGCTCCTCGACCTTCTGGATCTCGGACGAAGTGCGGAAACCGTCGAAGAAGTGCATGAAGGGCAGGCGCGCCTCGAGCGTGGCAGCGGTGGCGATGAGCGCCGTGTCCATCGCCTCCTGCACGTTGTTGGAGGCCAGCATGCCCCAGCCGGTGGAGCGGGCCGCCATCACGTCGGAGTGGTCGCCGAAGATCGACAGGGCCTGGGTGGAGAGGGCCCGGGCCGAGATGTGGAAGACCGTCGAGGTCAGCTCCCCGGCGATCTTGAACATGTTGGGGATCATCAGCAGCAGGCCCTGCGAGGCGGTGAAGGTCGTCGTCAGGGCGCCGGTGGTCAGCGCGCCGTGAACGGCGCCGGCGGCGCCGCCCTCCGACTGCATCTCGACCACACTCGGCACGCTGCCCCAGATGTTCTTCTCGCCCAGCGAGGCTTTCTCGTCGGCGATCTCGCCCATGCTGGAGGAGGGGGTGATCGGGTAGATGGCGATGACCTCGTTGACGGCGTAGGCGACGTGCGTGGTGGCCGAGTTGCCGTCGTGGGGAACCAGCTTGCGCTGGCCGGAAGTGGTTGCCATGCGGAGCTCCTTGGGTGTCCGACGCGAGGCCAGGACGCGGGCGCGAGGGGACGCGTCGGTAGTCAGTCAATTCCTGAGTCTAGGGACCCGTACCGACCGGCAATAGTGCTGAAGCGCCCGCCAAACTGGATGACTATTGTCACTATTGCCGACCCCGGATTTGCGACACCCTCAAACCTGGCGCACCGGATCCCGCCTGGGACCGGTCCAGCCGCACGCTCACGGAGGCCGTATGCCCGACCTGAAGACGACCTACATGGGGATTCCGTTGCGCAGCCCGATCGTGGTGGGCGCCAGCTCGGTATCCGGGATGCTCGATCGGATCAAGATGGCCGAGCAGGCCGGGGCCGGCGGGCTGGTGATCCGCTCGCTGTTCGAGGAGCAGATCCAGTTCGACGCTCTGCGCATGGAGGAGTCCCTCGCCGTGGGGTCGGAGAGCACGCCCGAGGCGCGCAGCTACTTCCCGGCGATCAAGCACGGCGACGCCGACGAGCACCTGATGTGGGTGGAGAAGGCCCGCAAGGCCGTCAGCTTCCCGCTGTTCGCCAGCCTGAACGCGGTCAGCCGAGGCGCCTGGACCAAGTACGCCCGGCAGCTGGAGGACACGGGTGTCAACGGCCTTGAGCTCAACGTCTATGTCGTCGCGGCGGATGCGCGCCGCTCGGGGACAGCCATCGAGGTGGAGCTGTTCGATGTCGTCGAGGCGGTCCGGCAGGAAGTGAAGATCCCGTTGGCCGTCAAGATCAGCCCGTTCTACACCTCGGTCGCCTATATCGCCGCCGAACTCGACAAGCGCGGAGCCTCCAGCCTGGTGCTCTTCAACCGCTTCCTGCAGCCCGACATCGACCCGGCGACCGAGAGCCTGACGACCGACATGGTGCTCAGCGGTCCGGAGGAGCTCAAGCTGCCCCTGCGCTGGACGGCGCTGCTTTTTGGCCGCATCAAGGCCGAAATCGCGTTGAGCACCGGTGTGCACTCCGGGCTGGACGCCGCCAAGGCGCTCTTGGCCGGCGCCACCGTCGTGCAGACCGCCTCGGCCGTGATCAAGAACGGCCTGCCCTACGTTTCAACCATGCTGCGCCAGCTCGAGGAGTGGATGACCGAGAAGGGCTACACCTCGCTGGCCGACTTCCGCGGCAAGCTCAGCCAGAAGCAGGCCGCCGACCCCTTCGCCTTCGAGCGCGCTCAGTACGTGCGCCTGCTGCTCTCGCAGAAGTAGCCCGCGCCAAACCCAGCCAGGATTGCGGCGGCTCCCCAACGGGAGCCGCCTTCTGATCACCCAACATGGAACCCGACTTCCGAAGTCCCTGCGGGACCTCGGAAGTCGGGTTGCCTCTTGACTCCACCTGTCCGGACGAGGTATAGTTTTCAGGTCGGCTCAGAGCCGGCGATCATTACCCCAAGAAGGAGGGGCCCATGTCGAACAGCACCACCGTCTTTGCCTGCGTTCACCGCCTACCCGCGGCTCGCCCCTCCGGCGTTTGCCTCCTCCAAGGCGCCTAGGACACCGGAGCAGCGTTCGAAGCCCCCGAGCCGCGGGCCAGCGCCCGCGGTCTTGCTTTCTATCCCCCCTGTCCGGCCTGGGACGCCCGGCGGACGGGAGGGAAGGACGGCGGGCAGGTTCCGAGAGCGTCCGATCGAGGCGGGGACTCGCCTGGAGCACCCCGACCCGCATGAGGAAGCGCATGAACATCCAACTGGCCATCGTCCGCGCCTGCCTCGGCGACGGCTGCCGGGTCCGGCTGCTGGAGAGCGGCGACGTGATCGACGTGCGGCAGGACAGCCGCTCCGTCCACCGCGATCGCCTGCGCTACGGCTACCTGGCGGCGGTGGACCTGGAGTGCGAGCCGGCCATCGTCTGGCACTGGCAGCGCGCTCAGGCCCTGATCTGGCGCCCGAACTCCGTGCTGGCGGTCCTGCCCGAAGGTCGGCTGGCCGAGTGTCAGACGGCCTCCCAGATGCCCGCCGACATCGGGGCCGCACCCGAGGTGTGGGTGTCGCTCGTCGGCGGCGCCTGGGAAGTGCATGACGCCGTCCTGCACGGCCTCCCGGCGCATCCCGAGCGCCTGATTGCCTGGGTGCTCGACCAGCGGGTCGTCGAACATGCCTGAGCAGCCGGGAGATGGCGGACACGGCAGCGTCCGGCGCCGAGTGGCGCCGGACGCTCGCTTTCTGCGCACCGTCAGAG
>DYJB01000051.1:0-689 GCA_020723365.1 Candidatus Aquidulcis sp.
CGGCCGGGGATACAACTCCCACCCGCCGTTGGCTAGAGGCCCACTGCCCAAGCTTCACTCACTTGGACCTCGATATTCGGCAGCGCGAGGAAGTGGACAGGCTGTTTGCCACAAGGGGCGTTGACCTGGTTGTCCACTGCGCCGCACAGCCCAGCCACGATCTGGCGGCCAAGCGTCCGTACGACGACTTCGACGTCAATGCCGGCGGGACGCTCAACCTGCTCGAAGCCTGCCGCCGCCATGCTCCCGAGGCTATCTTCATCCACGTCAGCACCAACAAGGTCTACGGCGACGGTCCCAACCGTGTTCCGCTTCGAGAACTGGAAACGCGCTGGGACTACGCCGATCCCCGATTCTCAGAGGGCATTGCGGAGGACTTTCCCGTCGATCAGTGCCTGCATTCAGTGTTCGGCGCCTCCAAACTCGCTGGGGACGTCCTGGCCCAGGAGTATGGACGGTACTTCGGTTTGCGCACGGGGATCTTCCGGGGCGGCTGTCTCACCGGTCCGCAGCACGCCGGCGTCGAGCTCCATGGGTTCCTCAACTACCTGGTGCGGGTCGCGATCCGCGAGGGGACCTACACTGTCTTCGGCTACAAGGGCAAGCAGGTGCGAGACCAGATCCACGCTCATGACGTCGTGCGCGCCTTCTGGTGCTTCGCGCAGGACCCACGGCCCGGCGAAGTCTAC
>DYJB01000051.1:699-16579 GCA_020723365.1 Candidatus Aquidulcis sp.
GAGCCTCCTCGAGTGCGTGGAGGCCATTGCCCAGAAGACAGGCAAGCGGCCCAGGATGACGTACACCGACACGAACCGCGTCGGCGATCACATCTGCTACTACTCGGACCTGCGCAAGCTGCGCGCACACTACCCGACATGGAATGTAACCTACAGCCTGGACTCGATCCTTAATCAGCTGATCGAGACGGTCGACGAATCTGTCGGATCCTAGGGCTCTGCGTAGTCGCATGCGCCTCACGCTCATCAACCAGTTCTACCTGCCCGATCTGAGCCCTACGGCACACTTGGCGGCCTCGCTGGCGAATCATCGCGCTGCGCTTGGGGACCAGGTAACCGTCATCGCCGGCAGTGGCGTCTACGCGGCAGGCCCACGTGGCGGAGCGGGGCCGCGCAACGCGAATCCCAAGCAGATCCGCCTCTGGACGCCGTCGCTTGGAATGCGCAGCCTCCTTCGCCGGCTGGTCGACTATGGCGTGTTCTATGTGCAGGCTGCCTGGGCGCTGGCTACCTTGCCGGCCCAGGATGTGATCATCGCCATGACCACGCCGCCCTACGTCGCGCTCGCTGCCCTATTGCACAAGGCACTGCATCCGCGAACGCGCCTGGTCCTGTGGAGCATGGACTGCTATCCGGAGATGATCGAACGCGCCGGACTCCTCCGGCAAGGGGGACTTGCCAGCCGGGTCCTGCGCTCCGTCAACAGCCGCCTCTTTGGGAAGCTTGAGGCGGTCGTGTGCCTCGACTTGGCCATGCATGAGATGCTTCAGACAGCCTACGGACGACCAGCCAGGCCAGCGTTCGCGGTCATACCCAACTGGGAAGATGCGGCGTTCTTCCCCGTCGGGACGACAGAGGAGCCAGGTGCGGCTCTTGGTGGCCTCGATCTTCAAGGCCGGACCGTCGTCCTCTATCTTGGCAATGCCGGCGCCGGCCACCGATTTGAGACCGTGTTGGACGCCACACGGCGCCTCGACCCATCCTGCTTCACGTTCCTCTTCGTCGGCGGCGGGTCGGGCTGGGCGGGCCTGGAGGAAGCTCAGCGAGAAACGCGAGCATCCAACGTCATCCTGAGGGGCTACGTACCCAAAGCGAGCACGCCAGCGGTTCTCTCGGTCGCCGACGCGGCCCTGATCACGCTGCGGGACGAAATGCTGGGGGTGATGAGTCCCAGCAAATTGCATGCCGCGCTGGCCATGGGGGTACCCGTCGTGTACATCGGGCCGGCGGGCGGGAACGTGCATGAGGCCATCGAGCGCTTCGGCTGCGGCGTGAGCCTGCGGCACGGGGACGTGGACGGGCTGATGGCCTTCCTGGAGCGCTTGCGCGCTCAGCCTGCCTTGCGAGCCGAACTCAGCGCACGGGCGCGGGCCGGGTTCGAGGCGGCCTACTCCGATGCCGCCGGGCTGGCTCGCTTCGACGCCCTGCTCGACGGCCCGGCAGCCTGACACCCTCTGCCTACAGCACGCCTCGCTCCGCGCCCACGACACCTTGAAGTTGTACGGAACCTTGGGGACCGCCGGCCGCGTCCGGCTCACTTTCGCGCGGCGATGGCCAACGCGGCCGTGAGTCGTTCCCGCTGCGCGGGCGCCAGCCGGCCGGCGAGCGAGCGCACCAGCTTCTCGATGCCGGGCACCTGGCGTTCGATGTCTTCCAGGAGGAAGCGCGTCATCTCGGCCGGGCTTCGATCGGCGAGGCGGCCGAGGACCGATTCCAGCGCACTGCGCGCCTCGCCCCGCGCCGGCCGCGGCAGCCTGGTCAGCGCCTGGAAGGCGAACTGCAGGTCCTCCATCTCGGGCAGGTCGAGCCCGGCCTCCAGGGCTCGCAGCCCAAGGGCCTGGACGGCGCTGTGCGGGGAGGCGATCCAGCGATCGAGCTGGGCAACGTAGGCCTTGCCGTCGGCCCTCCGCCACGCCTCCAACCCGCGCCCCACGGCCGCCTTGAGCACGGCGGGGTCATCCAGTTCGCCGGCCCGCAGTTCGAGCCAGGCGGCGACCGCCTCCTGCGGCAGCGCCGAGAGCACCCAGCAGGCGATCAAGCGCGCTTCCCGTTCGGACGTATCCCACAGGGCGGCGGCGGCGTGCAGCGCCGCGGCCGGGGTGCGGCGTGCCTGGCCCTGCAGCCCCGCCCCGATGGCGCGCACGACGGGAGGAGGCACACCGAGGGCCGCCTCCCCCTCCATCCCTTCGGCGCTGTCCGGCGCACGCCGCGCCCGCTGGGCGTAGAAACCGAGCACGTCCAGCGTCGCCCGGCGGAGCTCCTGCGGCGATCCGAAGCACGTCTCAAGGCGTTCTACCTCGCGGGCAAGCCGCGCCAGATCAATGGCAGGCATGGCGGCCGCAGGGGCTGGTGCTGGGTTGTCGCCTGGCGGACATCGGCGTGACCGTCGCTGCTCGCTCGAACCGGTCAGTAGGCACGCGCAAACAGGGCGCGCTTCTCGGCCGGCTCACCGCAGTGGATACAGCGCCCCGTGCCACCGGGCTGGTCGAGAGGGATGCAGCGCGTCGACGCCCGCGTGTCTTCCTTGATTTCGGTCTCACACGCTGACCGCCCGCACCACCAGACATCCGCCCAGCCGTCCTCCACCACCTGGCGGAACTCGGCGTAGTCGCTGGGCGTGTGCGTGTGGGCCTGGCGGAAATCGGTCGCCCGCTGGAAGAGGGCGGTGTGGATGTCGTCGAGCATCGCCTGGATGCCGTCGGCCAGCGCCGCGAAGGGGACGGCCAGCTTGCCCTGCTTTCCGGGAGTATCCCGCCGCGCCAGCATGACCTGCTCGCGGGCGACGTCCTTCGGACCGATCTCCAGGCGCACCGGGACGCCGCGCATCTCCCAGTCGTTGAACTTGAAACCCGGGGTCAGACCGTCGCGCGTGTCGACGTGCACGCGGAAGCGGCGAAGCTCGTCCGCCAGCCGGTCGAGGGCGCCCATCACCAGGGCGCGCTCGTCGTCGCTCTTGTGGATGGGGACGACCACCACCTGGTGGGGCGCCAGGCGCGGCGGCAGGATCAGGCCCTGGTCGTCACCGTGCACCATGATGATGGCGCCGATGAAGCGCGTCGACAGCCCCCAGGAGGTCGTCCAGGCATACTGCAGCTGGTTCTCCTTGTCGAGGTAGCGAATGTCGAAGGCGCGGGCGAAGTTGTCGCCCAGGTTGTGCGAGGTCCCGGCCTGCAGGGCGCGGGTGTCGCCCATCATGGCCTCGATCGAGTACGAACGCAGCGCGCCGGCAAACTTCTCGCTCTCGCTCTTCTGGCCGCGCACCACCGGCACGGCGGCTTCGTTCTCGGCGAAATCGGCGTAGATGTCCAACATCTGGCGCGTCCGCCCTTCGGCCTCGTCCGGGCCGGCGTGGGCCGTATGCCCTTCCTGCCAGTAGAACTCCATCGTGCGCAAGAACAGCTTGGTGCGCATCTCCCAGCGCACGACGCTGTTCCACTGGTTGAGCAGCAGCGGCAGGTCGCGGTAGGACTTGATCCACTTCGACCACATGTGGCCGATGATCGTCTCCGAGGTCGGGCGCACGACGAGCGGCTCCTCGAGCTTCTCGCCCCCGCCGATCGTCACCACCGCCAGCTCAGGGGCGAAACCCTCAACGTGCTGTTTCTCGCGCTCGAGGAACGACATCGGGATCAGCAGCGGGAAGGCGGCGTTGGTGACGCCGGTGGCCTTGAAGCGCGAGTCGAGCGCCGCCTGCAGGTTCTCCCACAGCGCCCAGCCGTACGGCCGGATGACCATGCAGCCGCGCACCGGTGCGTAGTCCGCCAGCTCGGAGCGCAGCACCAGCTGGTTGTACCACTCGGCGAAGTTGTCGCTGCGCGACGGAAGTCGTTCCTCAGCCATGCCACTCTCTCCTATCGGGTGTGCCTTGGGCTTTCTCGGGGGCCAGCGCCGCCAGGGCGGAATCGACCTCCGGAACCAGCGTGATCCAGCCCGCATCCTGCGGGCGGACGTGCGGCCCGGCGTTCTCGAGGAAGGCCTGCAGCGTGCGGCGCCAGGCCTCGCCCACAAGGATCAGCGGCTTCGGGGCGAGCTCCCCGGTCTGAAGCATCGACCACGTGACGGCGATCTCCGCCAGCGTGCCTACGCCGCCATCCAGCGCCACCAGCGCATCGCCGGCCCGGATCAGCCCGACGAGCCGATCCCGTAGTGTCGCGCTGCGGATCTCCTCGGTGATCCAGGCGTTGGGCCGGACGGGGCGCCATGTCTCCAGCCTGTCGCAGGTGAAACCGAGGACGTGCCCTCCGGCTTCGGCCGCGCCGCGCGAGACCGCTTCCATCAGGCCGCCGTAGCCTCCGGTGGCTACAGCGCGGCCGGCATGCGCCAGGCCGGCCCCCAGCCGCAGGCCATCATGGTACAGGTCGCTGCCGGCGTCGACGGTGGCCGAGCCAAAGACAGTGACGACCGGCGGCGGACTCATGAGTCCCCCAGGCGCGACGAGACGGCGTCGGCTACCGGTTCCAGCCACAGTCGCTCCAGCGCCTCCGTGCTCGCTCCCAGCAGTGCGTCGGGCGAGGCGGCCAGCAGATCGACCCACTCCTGCAGGAAGCGCCACAGGCGCGCATGTTCCCAGGCGGTCTCCCAGGCGTCGTCCGACCATTCGACGCCGCCCAGCCCGGCCAGCGTCTGTCGATAGAGCGCCACCAGCCCGGCGGGTTCGACCGGAAGCTCACCGAACCACCACTGGCTCTTGGTGACGAAGGTCAGCACGTCCAGCACAGCCGGGCCGACGCTGGCCATCTGCCAATCGAAGACGATCGGACGGCCGTCGCGCACGACGGCGATGTTGCCGGGCCAGTAGTCCCCGTGCAGCAGCGTCGCCGGAAGATCGAGGAGCGGCGCGGCGATCTCATCGGCCTGCGCCGTCAGGCGGGCCAGCATCGCCACGCGCTCGGGCCTGGCGGCGAGCGCCTCGGGGCGCCCGCTGGTGACGATGCGCTCGATCGCCTGGGCGGCGGCGGAGACGTGCACGCCGAAGTCCGCCTCGAGCGGCCGACCCAGCCAGGGAAAGGCCTCCAGGTCGTCCCCCAGGCCCCAGAAGCGGTCGTGCAGCGCGGCCAATCCCTGGATGGCCTTGCCGTAGTCGTCCGCCTTCCAGCGATCCGGCCTGCGCAGAGGTCGAACGGCTTCCAGGAGCATCCAATCGCCGGTTGCGGCAGCGGCGATCAGCGCCGGCGTACGCAGGGGGAGCTGCCCGGCGAGGGACTGGTAGACGCCCACTTCGCGGCGCCCCGCTCCGGCCAATCCGGCGCGGGTCGTGCCGCGCGGCTCCTTGAGCACCAGCGAGCAGGAGCCTGATCCACCTTCAGACCGGTAGCCGGCGAGCAGGCCTCGCACGCGCCCGATCGACGGGCGCTGGTGCTGGATCGAGACCGGCTGAATGTCGATGACCTCCAGATCGGCGCGGCCCAAATGACGCCGCAGGCCCGCCGTCAGATCCGCCCGCGCGAACGGCCAGGGCCAGGGCGGCGTGAAGGCGGCCGGCTCAGTCGACATCGTCGAGGGTGCCGTCATACAACCCTTCGATGAAGTCCTGCGCCGCCTCTTCGGGCCGGGCGCTCTCCATCCCCGGCCGGCTGCGCAGGAAGTGCAGGTGGTCCATCACCCACAGGTAGACATCCGTCGCCGTACGGTCCGGGAACTCGTCCAGGATGCCGGACTGCCGGACGACCTCGCTCACCGGCAGGAGGAGGCGGTCGTACCAGTGCCCCACGGCTTCGGCCTCGCTCACCGGCGCGCCGCGTTCCACGCCCATGAAGTAGCGATGCACGGCGATGTGCTCGACCAGCCGCTCGTAGCCGCCCAGGATGGTCGTTTCGACCACGGCCCCCGGCCGCACCTCGTCCAGGCGCGTGCGTTCGAGGAACTCGACCCGGTCGTGCAGCCGCTCGAGGTCCTCCGGCCGCAGGTCGGCCGTCACCGGCACGCGGGCTGCGCACTCGCGCACCTCGGCGTCGATGTACTCCTGGCCGCGGCTGCGGGCGACCGAGACGCGGTGATTGCCGTCAATGACGAAGTAGACCTCCCCGACCTTGTAGAGCAGCACCGGCGGCAGGCTGATGTCGCGGTACCAGGCGCGGTTGATGCGGGTCCAGCGCTCGATGGTGCGCGACTGGGTCGGCAGGAACCGCCGGTCGAAGTCCCGGTAGCGGTCGACGCTGCCGACGATCTGATCGACCCGCACGGCGCGCACGCCGCGGTAGACGGGTCCGCCCAGGTGCAGGCTCTCGCGCACCTCCTCGAAGGCCATCAGGTCGCGCGAGTGGCCGGAGAGCGCCGCCAGGACGCGCAGGAAGAAGGCCCGCGCCCGTGCGCCCCGGAAGTCGGCATCGGACATGGATTCGATGCTCGTCATCGGGGGTCCTCCAGGTCGATCACGCGGTAGGGGAAGACGTTGATGACCTGGGTGCGGTGCAGGCGGGTGACGGTCGTGGCCAGATTGCGCTGCACATGCGTGTGCCCGTGCAGCATCAGGCGGGGCTGGCCGGTGCGCAGGAAGGTGTTGAAGGCCTGGAAGCCGGCATGAACGGCGTCCGGCCCATCGTGCACGCCCAGCGGCGGGGCGTGGCTGATGAACAGGTCGACGCGCCTCCCGCCGATGCGCGAGGTCAGCAGCAGGCGCGCCGCTCGGCCCAGCATCTCCTGATCGGTGTACTGGTGCTTCCCGACGGGCTTGTAGCGCTGGCTGCCTCCCAGGCCCGCCACGGCGATGCCGTTGAGCTTCATCCAGCGGCCGTCGACCGACAGCCCGCCTTGGACAACGAAGTCGTCGGCATCATGGTTGCCCGGCACGTAGGCCAGCGGCACGTTGAGCTGGGTGACGACGTACTCCAGGTACTCGGACGGCAGGTCGCCGCAGCCGACGATCAGGCGCACGTCGGCGAAGCGCTCACGCACGGCCGGGCTGTAGATGAAAGGCACGACCTCGTCGCTCAGCGCCAGGACCTTCATCGTCTACCACGACCGTCCGTAGTTGAGGCGCAGCTTCTCCAGCACGGCCGCCTCGAGATCGATCCCGCTGACGCTGGCCAGCTGGAGCAGGTAGAGCATGACGTCGGCCAACTCGCCGGCCAGGTGCTCCTTGTCCCCCGGGGTCTCGCCCCACTGGAAATGCTCGAGCACCTCGGCTGACTCGATCGCCAAGGAGGCGGCCAGGTTGCGCGGCGACTGAGGTTTGGGGCTCTCCGCGGCGTACCAGCCCTTGGCCTCGACGAAGCGATGCATCTCGGACGTCAGCTGTGCAAGGTCCATAGGTCCCTCATGCCGCAAACAAGAAGTCGGCTTCCCCAACCGGCCGGGAAGCCGACTGCACCTTCAAGGCACGCGCCAGGCTCACCCCGGCCAGCAGGCCGAGCGGGGCGGGCAAGGCGGGAACGGGAGTTTGCTCATCCCTGATTCCATGCAGGCATTATAGAGCCTGGGGACAGGAGTGTCAAAGCGGTCGTCCGTCCCGCGGAGCGGGCTGCTGTCGCCCGCCCAGCCGGGACCCAATGCCCGCGCGCCAGGGGCTGAGCCCGCGCCCGCGCGGCCCTGGCCCTACGCCAGAGTGCGCGCCAGCGTGTTGAAGGTCTGCGAGATCGTTGAGTCGGGAGCCGCCTGCACGACCGGGGCGCCAAGCTGCTGCGCGCGGGCACACTCGTCCGGCGCCGGGGGAATCCCACCGGCCACCGTCCATCCCAGCCGTTCCTGGATCTGGCGGGCGGCGAGGGGCGAGGCCAGAGGCACGCGGTTGATGACCAGAACGCTGAGCTCGGCGGCCGGGCGCGCGTGGGCTTTGGCATAGGCCGCCATAACGACCGCCGTCTCGAGCCCGAGTCGGGTCGGCTCGAGCGTCAGGAGGATGCGATCGCTGATGCCCAGCACGGCTTCGCTCGCCGGGCTTGGCCAGGGCGGCAGATCGACAAGCACCGCTTCGGCCAGGCCGGTCAGGGCGAGCGCGATAGCCAGGGCCTGCCGGGCATCGAGATGGAGGTCCGGACGCATTGCCTGCGGGGCGGGGAGCGCCTGCAGCCCCGAGGTGTGGCTGAGCACCCAGCCGGAGATCGACCTGGAGTCGATCTGCGCCGCGTCGAGCGCCAGCAGCCCCTGCGTGCTCTCGCCCGTGCCCAGGTTGAGGAGCGTGGAAAGCTGTCCCTGGTCGGGGCGCAGTTCGGCGGCGACGACGCGTTTGCCAAGGGCGGCCATGGCCGCACCGATGCTCACCAGGGAGGTGGTCGTACCGACACCGCCCTTGCCCGCCAGGAACGCGATGACCTTGCCTCGCGGTCCGGCGCTGTCGCCGCGCATGCGCCTCGCCCGTTCGAGCAGCGCCCCCACCCGCGCCACGAGCTCGAGCGAGTCGATCGGCTTGACGACGTACTCATCCGCTCCGGCCTTGAGGCCGGCGACCTTGTCTGCGACCTGCCCCAGCGCGCTCAGCATGAGAATCGGCAGGGCCGCCGTCGTGGGCATGCGGCGCAGTTCCTGGCACAGGTCGAGCCCACTGACATCCGGCAGCATGACGTCGAGGATGATGAGGTCCGGGATGCCCGCTTGGAGCTGCGCCTTCGCCGCGGCGGCCGATTGCGCCGCGCTGATCTGGTAGCCCTCCTTCTGCAGGGTCATTCCCAGGAGGCGAAGCATCTGGGGTTCATCTTCGACGATCAGGATGCGTTCGTTCATGGCGGCGCCTCCGGCTGGCTCCAGCCTCAGTCTACCCTCTGGCGCGGTTGCATGGAACGTGCCGGTTGTACCGGTTGCGCCTCCTGGAGCCGTCAAAGGCGGGGGCCACCCCCCTGCACAGGCCCCCCGAGGGCGCGGCCCGGGGGCCCTGGCGGGGTTATCGCCTTCACAGCCCGAGGGCTTCAGGCTGCTCCCGGCGGCCGGGCGGCTCGGGAACAAAAGGAGACGGTATGGACTTCGCAAGCGTCAATTGGATCGCCATCATCGTGTGCGTGGTGCTTAACTTCGCCGTTGGGTTCGTCTACTACAGCCCCAAAGTCTTCTTCACCGTGTGGTGGCGCGCCCTGGGCAAGGGCGACACCGAGATGGGCAACGCCGGCGCGATGGTCTGGGGGCTGACCGCCCTGGCCGCTGTGATCGAGGCCGTCGCCGTGTCCTTCATGCTCACGGCGATGGGGAGCTCGACCATCGGGTCCGGGCTGCTGGCCGGCTTCATGATCTGGTTCGGCTTTGTGGCGACGACGAACCTGGTGAACAACCTGTTCGCCGGGCGGCCCCTCAAAGTCTGGGCGATCGAGTCAGGCAACCACCTGATCTACCTGCTGATCTGCGGGGCGGTGCTCAGCGTGTGGCGATAGCCCGCTCGGGAAGCATCAGGACCGCCGGGACTCCAAACAGCCGGAGCGCGTCGCAGGCCCACGGCTGCGCCAGTGTACGCCGGCGCGCTCGTCGGCCGTGCTCCGGAGTGCCCCTCTCGGCAAGGTAGCCGCAGACCCCATGCATCGCACGACAGACGCTGCATCGGGCCGAATGACAGAGGCGGGCGCCCAGGGCGCCCGCCTTCTCGTTCTCCTCAGGTCTCGCTACCCGACTTACTTCGACGTCCTGGCTCCCGCCGCCGACTTGAGCGCCTCGAGCCTCGTAAGCTGCTCCCACGGCAGGTCGAGGTCGGTCCGGCCGAAGTGGCCGTAAGCGGCCGTCTGCTTGTAGATCGGCCGGCGCAGGTTGAGATCGCGGATGATGGCGCCGGGGCGCAGGTCGAAGAGCTCGGTGACCAGGCGGATGATCTCGTCGTCCGGCAGCCTGCCGGTGCCGAAGGTCTCGATGTTGACGGACAGCGGGTGCGCCACCCCGATGGCGTAGGCCACCTGGATCTCACAACGATCTGCCAGCCCGGCGGCCACGACGTGCTTGGCCACCCAGCGCGCAGCGTACGCCCCTGAGCGGTCGACCTTTGTCGGATCCTTGCCGCTGAAGCAGCCGCCCCCGTGGCGTCCCATCCCGCCGTAGGTGTCAACGATGATCTTGCGCCCGGTCAGGCCCGAGTCTCCCAGCGGACCGCCGACCTCGAAGCTGCCGGTCGGGTTGACGAAGATCTTCAGGTCCTTGTCCACCAGCGCCGGCGGGAGCACCGGCTTGATGATCTGCTCGATGACGCCCTGGCGCAGGTCATCGTACTTGACCCCCGGCGCATGCTGCGTGCTGATCAGGACGGTGTCGACGCGCTTGGGGCGCCCGAAGGCGTACTCGATCGTCACCTGCGACTTGCCGTCCGGGCGCAGCCACGGCAGGCCGTCGCCCTTGCGCACCACCGCCAGCCGGCGCGCCAGCTGATGCGCCAGGTCGATCGGCATCGGCATCAGCGACTCGGTCTCGTTGCAGGCGAAGCCGAACATCATGCCCTGGTCGCCGGCGCCGATGGTCTCCACTTCCTGGTCGGAGACGCCGTTGCGCGTTTCGAGTGCGTGGTCAACGCCCTGAGCGATGTTCGGGCTCTGATGGCCGATGGCGACCTGCACGGCACAGGTGTTGCCGTCAAAGCCCTTGGCGCTGTCGTCGAAGCCGATGCCGGTGATCACCTCGCGCGCCAGCTTGTCGAAATCGACATGGGCGCAGGTGGTGATCTCGCCCATCAGGATGACGAAGCCGGTCTTGGTGGCCGTCTCGCAGGCCACCCGCGAGCGCGGGTCCTCCTTGAGGCAGGCGTCCAGGACGGCGTCGGAGATCTGATCGCAGATCTTGTCGGGGTGCCCCTCGGTCACCGACTCGGACGTGAAGTGCAGCCGCGGTGAACTCATGAAGGTCGTGCTCATGCTGCCTCCTTGAACAAGACGCCCCTTCCTCGTGAGAAGGGGCATAGACGCAGTCATGAGCCGCCCTCTCATCTTCCAGACTCGGTCTGCCGGAGTTGGCACCACGTCCCTTGGAGGACAGGTTGCCGAGGCTTCACAGGGCCGGTCCCTCTGCCTCTCTGGATAAGAGTCTTCAGGGGCTATTCGGTTGAGTGCCGGTAGCTTATCATGCGTGCTTCGAGGTGTCAAATCCGGCTCCCGGACGGGGGATCCCGCCCCCCAGGCACGCCGGGGCTGGCATCGGCCTTGCATCATGGGTGGGACTCGCATGCTGCCGGCCAGAGGGGGACCGAGGGGTCCTTGACAGGAGTGCACATTCCCGGATGATTGAAGTCAGGATTCGCACTCACCTGCGGGCGTTGGACCAAGGCGGTATGGCCTCTGGCCTTGCCGTGCGTTGCGCCCGGGTCGGTCGGGGTAGGCGAGCATGAGACCGTTGGTGCGGGGACGGCTGGGACGGGGACTAGCAGTCGGCGCGGGCGTTGTGGCGCTCATGCTCCTCGGAAGCCGCCCTTCGCTGGCCCGGGCGGCTCCTTCCCTGCAAGGCACAACCGGCGCCGTCCAGGGGACGGTCCAGGATGCCGCCACCGGCATGCCCGTCGCCGGGGCCATCGTCCGCGCGCCCGCATTCTCCCTGCAGACGACCACCGATGCCGCCGGCCGCTTTGGCTGGTCGGGGATCGCGCTGGCTTCCGATGCCGTGCCCGCCGTGGTCGAGGTCACGGCCGACGGCTACGGCGCCTGGCGCATCGAGGACGTGCGCCTGCGCGTCGATGACACGTTGATCCTTGACGTCGCGCTCGGCCCTGAACCGGTGACCATCGTCGTCCCCGGCGAACGCCCGGCCGACGGCTGGCCGACCTTCCCGCTGGGCGGCGCCGCCCTGAGCGTGCCGCTCGACGACCAGTCGCAGCTCCCCCTGCCCTCCACGATCCGCGTGCGCGTCACCGGCTACCCCTACTGCGACACGAGCCGCCCCTACACGGTCCAGACGATCGACTTCAAGGAATACGCCAAGCACGTCCTGCCCAACGAATGGGTCAACTCCTGGCCCACCGAGTCGGTGCGCGCCGGGGCGATGGCGGTGAAGATGTATGCCTGGTCCTACATCGCCGTCGGCGGCAAGTGGCCGGACGCCGATGTGTACGACAGCACCTGCGACCAGGTCTACAACCCGGCGGTCTCGTATGCCAGCACGAACGCCGCCGTCGACTACACCTGGAACTGGCGCCTGCTGCGCAGCGACGGCCTGCACCTGTTCCGCACGTACTACCGCGCCTACGAGTACCAGTGCGATGACGCCGGCCTCTCGGGGTACTGCATGGGCCAGTACGAGTCGCGCGACCTGGCCTATGACCTGTTCACCTGGGACGAGATCCTGGCCGTCTTCTACACCGGGAGCAAGCTGACGCCGGTGTGGATGCCGCCCGGCGGCTTCTCGCTGCGATACTACGGAAACGGGTACGGCGACCTCGACCGGGTGAAGGTTGCCATCGACGATCCGGCCACGACGCTGCCGGGCCCGCCTTCGGATGTCGGCAGCACCGACTTCACGCTCGAGTGGTGGATGAAGGCCCCGGCGGGGGAGAACCCGGCCCCGCGGCCGGCCTGCGGCGCCGACGACTCCTGGCGGCGCGGCAATGTGATCATCGACCGCGATCGCTTCAACCAGAACGGCGACTACGGCGTTTCGCTGGGCGGGGGCAGGATCGCCTTCGGGGTCACCGGCTCGGATGGGACCCAGCGCACGCTGTGCGGCTCGACCTCGCTGGCCGACGGCGCCTGGCATCACGTCGCCGTGCAACGCCGGCTGTCGGACGGCTGGCTGTCGATCTACGTCGACGGCGCGCTGGACGCCGAGATCGATGGTCCGGACGGCAACATCGCCTACCCCGACGACGCCACGCCGCTCAGCCTGTGCGGCTCCGGCGGGACGTCGCTCTGCGCCAACGACCCCTACCTGGTCTTCGGCGCCGAGAAGCACGATCAGCTGCGCTCGACCTATCTCTCCTACCATGGCTGGCTGGACGAGATCCGGCTGTCGAACACGCTGCGCTACGCGGGCGCCTTCACGCGCCCGGCGGCCCGCTTCGCCACCGACGCCGGCACGGTCGGGCTGTGGCACTTCGACGAGGGCTACGGCAACGTCATCCACGACGACTCGGTGCCAAACGGCCCGAGCCTGGGCGATCGCAACTACGGTGGCGTGACCAACGGCCCTGAGTGGAGCGACGACAGCGTCTGGTACGTGCCGCCGCCGACGCCGAGCCCCACGCCGACCATCAACCCCACGGCGACACGCACGCCGACGCGTACGCTCACTCCGACGGTCACCCGCACACCGACGATCACGCCGACCGCAACCATCACGCCCACTGTCACGGCCACACCGACGGCGACACGCACCCCCTGGACCGGGCCGCGGCCTGGCGACATCAACCTGGACGCTCAGGTCGACGTCGTGGATGTGCAGTTGTGTGTGAACGTCTTCCTCGGAACCGTGACCGATCCGGATACGGTCTTGCGGGCCGACGTCAACGCCGACGGCACCGTGGACGTGCTGGACGTCCAGCAAACCGTCAATTTGTTCATGGAGGGTTGAGCGCGTAGCCCTCCTTGGGCGGATGGCTCCCGGGCTGGGCGCCTTGCGCCCGGGAAATGGAGAAGGGCCGATGCAGGCTGCGTCAAGGCTGGTGTGGCTGCTGGCAACGCTGGCGCTGGCCCTGCCCTTCGGGACGGAAGCCTTGAGCCCGCGGGCGGAGCTCGGCATCGCCAGCTCCTATGGTTTCCCCGGGACGAAGACCGTTCCTCTTGCCGTGACGCTGACGTCGCTGGACGGCGCGCAGGTGGCCGGGCTGAGCTTCGATCTCACTTTCGATGACAGCCGGCTGTCCTTCCGCGAGGCGAGCCTCGGCACGGCGGCGGCGGTCGCCGGCAAGACAGCCACATGGAATCTGGTGGCACCCAACCGCCTCCGGGTGATCATCATCGGCGTCAACCAATGGGCGATCTCCAACGGTCCCGTGCTCAGTGTCCGGTTCAACATACTTCCCGGCGCGGCCACCGGTACGTCGACTCTCGGCCTCAGCAGCGTGGTAGCCTCCGACCCGACAAGTAGCCCTGTGACACGCAGCTCGACCGACGGGGCGTTCCGGGTTGTGAGGGGCCGGCGGCTTGTCCCACCACCCCCGCTTCCTCCACGCTCGAGCACCCGGACACCCCCACCGCCAAAGTCCAATTGACCAGCCCAGCGATGCGGATCTCTCGGCCCAGGCCGCCCCGCTCTATGCTGGAGCCAACGGCGGTGCAAGCCAGATGACCCGGACAGCAGGCTGCGCATGAAGCGAGGGCCACGCCGTCAGGGTCGGGGCGTGTCGTAGCCCGACCAGTAGCCTGCGCCGGCGGCGATTGAATTCGGCTGGCATTCGCCGCCTGCAACCAACCGACCCTCCCCTCCGTGTCCAAGCCTCCACCAGGGTCCATGCGGGCCACGGGTCGACCCCTGGGTCGCCGAGTCGTTCTTGCGGGCGTCGGCGGCGCTTCCTGCCCGGAGGGGCGGGCGCGCAGGCCGCCGCCGTCGGGCGCGCTTGGGCACGGACCGGGGGCCGCTTTCAGGGGCGGGATTCGTTCAGCACAGGAAGGCTTGCCGGGGCCGCGGGCGGCATCGTGAGGGACGGTGCGGGACTCAACCCATCAAGATGATGTTCACGATCCACTGCACGTCGAGCACGTCGACGGAGCCGTCACCATTGACGTCGGCTCGAGAGACGATGCCCGGGTCGGTCTCCGTTCCCAGGAACACGTTCACCGCCAGCTGGACGTCCACGACGTCGACGCGGCCATCCTGGTTGATGTCCGCCAAGGTAGGATCGGGCGTGGGAGAGGGTGTCGGCAGGGGTGTCGGGGTCGGGCCGGATCCCGAGAACGGAACATCGTAGGACCACTCGGGCCCAGCCGGCGATCCGCCTAGCGACAAGACGCCGTTGCTGGGCCCGGCACCGGCCCCGGACGTTTCATATGCCGAGGTCCCGGCGTTCTCATTGAAGAGAAGCAGGGCGATGGTGCTGGCGTCTGCGGTGAAGGTGCTTGTCGGCAGATCGAAGTCCGCTGTGTAGCGCAAATTGTTCGAAACGCGCAGCTCGTCGATCCAGCCGCGGAACGGCGGATAGAGCGATGGATTGACATCGCTCTTGCGGGCGCCGAGGACCAGGTACGGATCGCTGACGGCGCAGGATTGCGTGCCGGAGGGCCCGCACAAGCTGAGGGGCACGCCCGCATCCGGGTAGGAGAGATCGCCACCCGGGCCGACGGCGTGCGCCTCAAGCCGACCGTCAATGAAGACCCACATTTCCCCATCGAGGACGGGCGTGCTGGTGCCGTTCCAGCGGTTGCGCACGACGGCGATGTGGTGCCACAGGCCGTCGTCGATGCGCGAGGTGGTGCACAGGGTTAGGCTGCCCGTCGCCGCCCCGGTGACCCCGACCACGATACGCCCGTCCGCCAGTGACACACCGTAGTCGCGGTCCTGGTTGAGGCGATCCCGGTCGAGGATCGTGTTGCCGTAGACCCAGTTGGTGTTTCCCCCGCAAGTCACGGCGCCGGCATCATTCTCCCCCGGCAAGGCCTTCATCCACCACTCGAGCGTGAAGTCGGTCGCCCCGACATCAATCGGCGGGCCGGAGTAGCCGTTGAGCGGATCGTCGACCGGGATCTTCAGCCGATCCCCGTCCACGGCGCCAGACCCCGTGAAGCGCAGCGACGTGTTGTTGGTCGGGTAGTAGACGTGGTAGTCGTTTAGGATCGACGACCCCGGGGTCAGGAACGCGCCGTCGCGCTCCAAGCTGCCGCTGGTGTAGGCCGTCGGACCGACATGAACGGTCCAGCCTGTCAGCTTGACGCCTTCCAGGCTGACGTAGGCGCCGTTGTACTTCAGGCTCCAGTGGACATGTGGGCCGGTGGCGTATCCGCCGGCACATACCTCGCAGGCGATCGATCCGAGCCGCGCGTTGCGCATGGCGCTTCCGCCGCCGACCAGGTTCTGCAGATGGTAATAGGACGTCACCCAGCCGGATCCGTGGTTGATCTCCATC
>DYJB01000052.1:0-10899 GCA_020723365.1 Candidatus Aquidulcis sp.
CTGAAGACCTACCTGTCGATCGCCTCCATCTACCCGCTCAAGCCGCAGGTCCTGCTGATCGATGAGCCCACCACCGGCCTGGATACGCACGGCGAGCGCACCATGATGGACAGCCTGTGCCGGCTGCGCGACGCCGGGCACACGCTGGTGATCATCACCCACAACATGAAGACCGTCGCACGGTACTGCGATCGGGCGATCGTGATGAGCCGGGGCGAGATCGTCATGGACGCCCCCGTGCGCGAGGTCTACGGCCAGCCGGAGCGCCTGGTGGAAGCCGACATCCGCCCGCCGCAGATCACGCGCCTGGGCCAGGACCTGAAGGACCTGGGCCTGCCGCAGGACGTGCTCACGGTGGACGAGATGGCCCGCGTGCTCACCTACAACTTGCTGAACGAGGGATGACGGGATGGCTCGATGGTTGGAGTACGAAAGCCGTGATACGTTCCTGCATCGGGGCCTGCATCCCTTCACCAAGATGATGGCCGTCGTCAGCATCATGGCGGTCTCGGGCCTGTGGTGGGATCCCCGCTACCTGGCCGTGCTCGTCCTGCCGCTGCTGGCCTTCATCTACGTCTCGAAGATCCCCGTGCGCTGGTTCCGCATCGTGCTGCTGGCCGTCGTGACGGCGCTCTACCCGGTCAGCGTCACGGCGCTGGGCCAGACCAACCCGGGCATCTACAAGGTGCTGGATCCGGTGTGGGCGACCACCCCGCTGCTGGTCACCACCCTGCCCGTCTTCGGGACCATCGGCTTGACGCCCGGCGGGTTGATGTGGCTGCTGGCGGTGGAGATCCGCACCGTCCTGATGGCCAGCTACGCCTTCGTCTTCATCTACACCACGTCGATGGCGCAGGTGACCGACACGCTGCTGTCTCTCAAGGTCCCAAACCCGATCGTGTTCGTCATCGCCACCGTCTACCGCCTGATCCCCGACCTGAGCCGGGTGGTGGAGAACATCCTCAGTGCGCAGAGGCTGCGCGGCTGGAAGCTGATGCACTGGAACCCGGTCAAGATGATCCGCCGGGCGGTGCCGCTGATGAACCCGCTTATGCGGCGTGTGGCCATCATGGTCGAGCAGATCACGCTGGCGACTCAGGTGCGCGGCTTCGGCGCCGGTAAGCCGACGCCCACGCAGGGCATCAACCTGAAGTCGCTCGACTATGCCGTCCTGGCCGTGGCGGCGGCGCTCTTCGTCGGCGCCGTTGTCGGCATCATCGTCGGGAACATGGGGCTGATCTAGCCTGACGGGTGGTCCTGGAAGCGGCAGCGCCGAGGTCCTTGACCTCGGCGCTGCGGTTTCTATGCGGGTGCGCCGCCGCTAGCCCGGTGTGGAGGGCGTCAGGACGTCCCACTCACCGCGCGTCGACGGCGCCGGATTCGACCACGGCGGTTGGTAGTCGAGCCGGCGGGCATGGCGAGCCAGATCCGGCAAATGCTCCCACAGCTTGCGGAAGCCTTCCAGGTACAGGTCGATCGTCGCCGGACGCCCGAAGTAGTTGGGGCCGGAGGTGCCGGCGCGGCCGATGCAGCGCGTGGCCTCAAGCACGTCGAGCGTCACGGGGTACTCCTCCAGATCGTAGCGCCGCGGGTTGGCCCCCGGCAGCGTCCACGGCACGCCGCCGCCAAACCCTTCTCGCAGCTGGAACATCGCCTGGCCGGGCACCGGCGTGTTCTGGTAGAAGCGCAACGGCAGTCCCTCGGCCTCCATCGCCTCTTCCACCGCGCGCGCCAGGCGCCCGGCCGGCACATCCAGACCGGCGGCCTGCGGATCGAGGCGGAAGCGGAACATGTGGTAGACGTGCGTGCTGCCTTCGGGGATGTGGGGCGGGACAAGCCCCGCCAGCTGGCGCATGCCCTCGGCCAGCCGCCGGCCGTTGGCCGAGAAGGTCGCCGCATTCTCCGGGAGGCGCTTGAGTTGTGAGCGGGCATAGGCGGCCTGGATCGGGTTCATGCGGTAGTTCCAGCCCAGCGTGTAGGCGTTGTAGGCGCGTGGCTGGCCCTTGCGCACGATCTCCCCGAACATGCGCACCATGCTGGCGCGGTTGAGGTACTCGTCACGGTCGGTGGAGAACAGCCCGCCTTCACCGCAGGTCGGGAGTTGTTTGGCGGGCATGATGCTCGTGCCGTTGATGTCGCCCAGGCTGCCGACGTTGCGTCCACGGTAGACGGCGCCCATGGCGTGCGCCGCATCGGCAATCACCACCAGGTGGTGCCGGCGGGCGATGGCGTGCAGCGCCTCGTAGTCGGCCGGCAGCCCGTGCAGGTCGACGGCCAGGATGGCGCGCGTGCGCGGCGTGATCGCCTCCTCCACCCGCTGCGGATCGAGGTTGAAGGTGCGCGGGTCGATATCGACGAAGACCGGGATCCCCAGGTGATGCAGGATCGCCGAAGCGGATGCCAGAAACGTCAGCGCCGGGACGATGACCTCATCACCCGGCTGGCAGCCGGCGGCGGCTACGGCGGCATGCAGCGAGGCCGTCCCCGAGCCGAGCGCCAGAGCATGCCGCGTCCCGACGAAGGCGGCATACTCCGCTTCGAGGGCCTCGACCTCGGGATGATGAATGCCGACGAACTGGCCCTTCTCGAAGACGCGCTGCACGGCGGCGGCGTCCTCAGCGTGGGTGACCGGCCAGGGATCTTCCAGCGGCCGGCCACCGGAGAAGACGGGCGTCCCGCCCAGCATAGCCAGTTTGCTCATCCGGACTTCCCTCCCACGGCCGTGCCGGCAGCCGTACGATGCGCCAGGAAGGTCTCTCTCAGATCACGGTGCAGGCGGCGGTAGACCGGGTACAGGCGGTCGTAGGCGGCCCGGTTCGCCGGATTCGGCTCCGTCGTTGCCTCGCTGCGCACCCAGGATCGCTTCAGCGGCTCGAAATCATCGAACCATCCGAGTGCCAGCCCGGCCACGTAGGCTGCGCCGAGTGGGCCGTCGGACTCCGGCACATACGACTGCGGCAGGCCGGTGATGTCGCTCACTACCTGGCGCCACAGCGGGCTGCGCGCCCCGCCGCCGGTGGCGATCATGCGGCGAACGGGGGAGCCCTGCGGGTAGCTGGTCTCCAGCCCGTCACGGATCGAATAGCCCCACGACTCGAGCACGGCGCGGAAGTAGTGGCCGCGCCCGTGCGCCGGCGTCATCCCGAAGTACACGCCCGAAGCCTGCGGATCGAACTCCGGCGAGCGCTGTCCCTGGAAGTACGGCAGCAGCAGCAGGCCCTCGGCGCCGGGTGGGGTTTCGGCCGCCAGCGCGTCGAGGCGGGCATACGCGCCCGGCTTGCCGAGCCGCGCCGCCTCCACCTCCGGCTGCCCGAAGGTGTCGCGAAACCACTTGACGGCATCGCCCACCGCCAGGCTGTAGGCGGCGTAGTAGAAGAGGTACCCGTCCTCCTCGGGGAAGGGGTGCCGCATCGCCCGCAGCAGGTCATCCAGCTGCACCGGCACGACCCCGGCTGTGCCGTAGTAGGCGACGGCTTCGTCGCGCGAGGTGGCGCCGGCGCTGATGATGGAGGCCACCAGGTCGGGCATACCCGTCAACACGGGCGTGCCTTCCCGGAGTCCCGTGGCGCGAGCGGCGGAAGCGTGCACGCCGCCGACGATCGTCGCCGGTGGGTGGATCGCCGGCAGGATGTCGCGCGGGATGCCGAAGCGCGCGCAGGTCTCGGCGCGCCAGGCGGCGCGCGGGGCCGAGTAGATGGCGCCCCACAGACCGAGCGTGATCGTGTCGGAGACGTAGGCTCCGCACAGCCGGTAGACGGCGTAGTGGGCCGCGTCGAAGAACATGCGCATGCGCTGCGCCAGCTCGGGCCGGCGGCGCAGGAACCACAGCAGCTTGGGGGTCAGCTCTTCGGTCGTCAGGTTGAGCCCGAGCGCGGCATTGACGTCCTCGACTTCGGCCAGGGCGCGGTTGTCGGAGTACAGGATGGCGCCGGCGAGCGGCCGGCCCTCGCCATCCGTGGGGCCCATGGCCGGGTACAGCCCGCTGACGTTGATGGCCGCCACCCGCCCGGCACTCATCCCGGACTGATCGAGCAGCCGGCGCACGACGCTCGCCGGATGCTCCCACCAGTTGGCCTGCACCTCGTGCTCGACCCAACCCGGCTGCGGGTAGGCGCAGTCGTACTCCACCTGGGCCTGGGCCTGGACCTCACCCTGCCGGTTGACGAGCACACCTTTGGCGCCCTGCGTGCCGATATCCAACCCAAGCAGCAGATCCGCATCCGTCATCGGTTCACCTTTATGGGAGGCCGGCCCGGTGGATCAGGCAGCGGCTCCAACCATCCAGCGGGCAGGTCGCCATGGCGATCTCCGAACCCTGGTAGCGCAGCCCCATCCGCCGGCAAGCCTCGAGGGCACCGCCGTTGACCGCCGGGACGAGCAGCCGCATACGCCCGGCGCCCGCCCGGGCCGCCTCATCCGCCAGCGCGGCGAGGGCGCCGAGCCAGTCGGCGCCCTCCCTCAACACCACCGGGCCCAGCCGGCCGGCGGGAGTCCAGCGGCCGTATCCGAGCCAGGCGCCGTCGGCGTCGTACAGGCTGCGGTAGCCGAATCCGGTCTTCGTCCAGAAGACATGATCGCCAGTACGGGGCGCGCCGAAGGCGGCGGCATCGAGCTCCGCCACCTGCGGCTGAGTTGCATCCTCGTCGTTGCGTGCGGCCGGGGCGCCGCCAGGTCGTGAGCCGAAGGTCCCTTCGAAGGCCAGCACCGGGAAGCGGGGCGTCAGGCCGGCGTGCAGGTAGAGGCTCGTGGCCGGGCGCGAGGAAGCGTCGACCAAGGTGGCACGCCCTCCCGTCGGCGCCGGCGGCCAGAGCCGTTCCAACAGCCGCCTCCCCAGCCCGCCTCCCTGCGCCGCCGGACGGACAAACAGCGAGACGAGCCAGTCGATCGGCCCGCGGCGAGCCGTGATTCCGAACCCGGCCAGGCGGCCTTCGCTCTCGGCCACCCACCCTGTGCCGGATGACAGCAGATAGCGCAGCCAGGTTGCCTCACCCTCGGGGTCGGGGAACGCGTGCGCGATGGCGCCGGAAGCGGCCTCGCCGGCCAGCGCTTCGGCCATCACCTCGAGCATCTCGGCCGCCTCATCGGTGCGGCCCGGACGCAGAAGCGGAGCAGTCACGGTGTCAGAAGGCCAGCCGCGCCGCCATGGACTCGATGAAGGCCTCACCCACTTTTCGCTCATCGAGCACCGAGTAGCGGCGACCGAAGTTCTTCTGGTAGGCGTTGAGCGTGCGCAGGGTCTTGACGAACTCCTCGCGCGTGAGCCCGAGGTCGCGCGGCTGCCACAGCAAACCCGTGCGCTCGTAGTCCGAGGCGAGTTGGGCCGGATCGTTCTCCTGCAGGCTGGCCATGACGAACGTCCCCAGCGCCACCAGTTCGCCGTGCAGGAAGGACTTGCCGGTCTGGAACTCGGCGTTGTAGGCGAAGGTGTGGTCCGAGGCTTCCTGCGGCCGGCTGCTGCCGAAGCGGCGGCAGATCAGGCTGATGTCCTCGAAGGCTTCCATGATCAGCCGGATGCCGGCCGGCGTGACGTTGCGGATCTCGTCGGCGCCGCTCCGAATGCGTTCCAGCCAGCGGCGGGTGGCGTCCACCGCTGCCGGGTCGTAGCGCTCGCCGCGCGAGTCGTGCGCCAGCTTCCAGTCCCACAGCGCGGCGTGAGCGCACAGGATGTCGCCCACCCCGCTGCGGTTGAGGCGTCCGGGAGCGGCGGCGATCAGCGTCGTGTCGACGTACACCTGGCGCGGCACGATGTAGCCGATGTAGGTCACGTGGCCCCCGCTGCGGGCGGCGATGCTCTTGGTCACGGCGGCGTCGACCGAGGTGATGGAAGGGAAGACGTCCACCGGCAGGTGGCGCCGCCAGGCGACGTACTTGGCGGCGTCGGTGGGCGTCCCGCCGCCCAGCCCGACGATGGCCGAGACTTCCGGCAACTGGCGCTCGAGCGCCTCCAGCTTGAACCAGTCCAGCTCGCGCACGAAGGCGATGGCCTTGGGCTTCAGGCCCAGCCGGTGACGCGCCAGCTCCCACGGTTCCTCCATTGTGATCAGGGCGATGTCGTCCTCCGGCAGGCGCACGGATTCCAGCAGCCGATCGCCGTAGTGCAGCGTCGGCGCCTTCATCGGTTCGTCGGCCGTCGGCGATGGGCGCTGGATGGTGAGCGCCCTGGGGGCGGCCTCCGGCCAGATGACATCCAGCAGCCCGCGAGCCTGGTTGTACGAGCGCACCATCAGGTTGGCCATCAGCGCCCGCAGCGCCCGGGCGCGATCGTTCTCGACGATCGCCTCCACGGCCAGCATCTCGTAGGCGGCGTTGCGGTGGATCAGGGCGCGCAGGTCCTCCGGCAGGTCGGCGGCGCGCGGCTTGCCCGGCACGCCGCCGCGGATCGGCACCGGCGCCTCGATGATCGCCTGCGGCGGCAGCCACGGCAGCGCCTCCCCGTTGTCGACGCTCAGCACGAGCTCCACCGTCTTGTGTTCGGCCATGGCCAGCAGCGTCGGGACGACGATCTCGTCGTACCACACCGCGCCGCGCGCCTGGAGCGCGGCGATCTTCTCCCCCGGCTTCCAGCGCCGGAACTCGGCCAGCATCTGCTCCTGGACGGCCATCAGCTCCTGCGCCCGCACAGGGCGGCCCTCGGTCATGGCCAGGATGCGATCGGGGTGGGCATAGTAGCGGAAGTACGGCGACGGGATAGCCCCCAGCGCCCGGATCAGATCGGGGTCCACGCCCAGTTTCGGCAGCTCGTGGGCCCGCTCCAGGATCTCCGCCAGGCGCTCGCGCCCCTGGACCCGCATACCCGTGACCCAGGTGAAGTGATGCATGCCGGAGAGGGCGAAGGCGATGTCCTCGCGCGGCACGCCCAGCTGAGCGGCCAGCATCTTCATTAAGGAGACCGGCGAATCACATGTGCCGATGACCCTCACCTTCGTGTAGCGGCGGATGGCGTACTGGATCAGGCTCGACGGGTTGGTCAGATTGAGGAGCAGCGCTTGCGGGGCGCGCGCTTCGATCCGGCGGCAGGCGTCAAGCACCACCGGCAGCCCGCGACGGGTGTTGTTGAAGCCGCCCGGGCCGACCGTCTCTTCCCCCGGCAGCCCGAAGGGGCGCGGGAAGGTCTCATCGAACAGGCGACCTTCCAGGCCGCCGACGCGCATCTGGTTGGCGATGTAGTCTGCTCCGTCAACGGCTTCGTCCAGATCCGTCGTCGCCCGCACGCGGATGTCGACGCCCGGGTGGCGCGCCAGCAGGTCGTTCGACACGCGCGCCACGAGGTCGAGGCGCTCGGCGTCGCGGCCGTAGAGGACCGCCTCGTAGGAGGCCGCCGCCTTGGCCTTGGCCATGCCCTCGAACAGCAGCGGGGTGGCCAGCGCGCTCCCGCCCAGGACAGCCAGCGTGATGCGATCGCTCATGCCTTGCCTCCGGAGTAGAACGCCCGGACCGCCTCGCCCACACGTTGCACCTCATCGTCACGCAACTCGGGGAACACCGGCAGGTTGATCAGCTCACCGGCCAGGCGTGCGGCCACCGGGACATCCGCGGCCGTGTAGCCGAGTCCGGCGTAGCACGGCTGCAGCGGCACCGGTGTGCGGTAGATCGTTTGGGCGCCGATCCCACGCCCCTCGAGGAAGGCCACCAGCTCGTCGCGGCGCGGCACGAACGGCGTGTACAGGTAGTACACGTGCCGGCAATCGGCGCTCTCAACAGGCAGGCGCAGCGGCAGGCCCGCCAGGAGCTCGCGGTAGCGGCGGGCGATCCCCCGGCGCTGTTCGATCCAGCCTTCCAGGTGCCGCAGCTTGACCTGCAGGATGGCCGCCTGCATCGGGTCCAGACGCTCCTGGTAGCCGACGACCAGGTGGGTGCCCTTGACCTCCTGGCCCATGTAGCGCAGCACGCGCAACCTCTTCGCCAGGTCGGCATCGTTGGTGACGATGACGCCGGCGTCGCCGTAGGCGCCCAGCACCTTCGACGGGTAGAAGGAGAAGGCGGCCGCGTCGCCCAGCGATCCGGCGCGCCTGCCTTTGTACGTTGCGCCGTGGGCATGGGAGGCGTCCTCGAGCACGCGCAGCCTGTGCTTGCGCGCCACCTGCATCAGCGGGTCCATATCCACCGGGTGGCCGTACAGATGGACCGGGATGATGACCTTGGTGCGCGGCGTGATGTGCCCCTCGAGGGCGGACACGTCCAGGTTGGCGTAGACGGGGTCGACGTCGACAAACACTGGCTTGGCCCCCAGGTAGCTGATGGCGAAGGCCGTGGCGACGTAGGTGTTGGCCTGCGTGATGACCTCATCGCCCGGGCCGACGCCCATGGCAGCCAGCGCCAGCTGCAGCGCCGCTGTGCCGCTGCTGATGCCGATGGCGTGCTCGACGCCGCAGTAGCGGGCGTAGTCGCGCTCGAACTCCTCCAGGACAGGGCCCAGCGTGTACTTGCCCGAGGGCAGGACCCGGTCGATGGCTGCGTGGATCTCGTCGGCGATCGGTCCATACTGGCGCGTGAGGTCTTCGGCAGGGATCGGATCCGGGGTCACGGTAGGCGATGGCATCGTCGGTCTCCAGAAGCGATCAGCGGCGCAGGCGCACGGCGTGGAAGGTGATCCAGTCGCCGCGATGGTGGTCCTGCGAGTAGATCATCGGCTGTCCGGTCGTGTCGAAGTTGACCTGGTCCATGCGCAGCCAGGCGGTGGCGGGGGCGACGCCGACCCTGCGGGCCAGCGGCGGCGGAAGCGTCACGGCGCGCACCTCGGATTGGGCGTGCCCGAGCACGCGGCCGCTGCGGGCTTCGATCAGCTCCAGCAGCGAGCCCTGGAAGTCGCGCCGCCTCCACGTCGGGCCGAGGAGCGCTTCGGGCAGGATGTCGACCGAGTAGATCACCGGGCCGGCGCGCTGCGTCCATACGCGCTCGAGGTGGATGACCGGCGTGCCGGGAGCCAGCTGCAGCGCCCGCGACACGACCTCGTCTGCCTCACGACGTGACACCTCCAGCAGGCGCACGCCGGCGCGGATGCGGTGCTCCTGGAGCAGCTCGCTCACGCCCCGCAGGCGGGATAGATCGGTGACGAGCGTTTCCGGGGCCGCGACCAGGAAGCGGCCGATCCCGTGCCGGGTGACGATGACGCCTTCCTGCTCGAGCAGCTGCAGGCCTTCGCGCAGCGTCGCCCGGCTGACGCCCAGCAGGGCGATCAGGTCCGGCTCGGTCGGGATCTGCTCGCCGGGGCGCAGGCCGCGCCGCGCCAGCAGTTCGAAGACGCGGTCGCGCACCTGCAGCCGCAGCGGCTTGGCGCGCGGCCGGGAGGACGCCGGGGCCGTGGTCGAGTGCGCAGAAGCGTCGGTCATGGGTGCTGCCTGCCGCTCCCCTGCTGTCATCAGACGTCTGATGACTCTATCGTAGCGTCTGGCGCCCGCCCTGTCAAGCGGCGTGAGCCAGGGTCCCGGGCGGGAACGCCGCCTGCGCCGGCGGGCGAGGCCTGCGCCCGACAGGCACGCCGGTGTGGGCGGAGCTCGCCACGCCCATCCCCCGCCCCCAGGGGGCGCGCCGACCTGGCGAGACCGAACCCGACCTGGATCGCCACGTCGGCTCCCCGCTGCGCTTCCGTTCCCTCCTCCGGGGCGGGAGCCGTCCAAACGCCGGAGCGGCCCTCGCGGGCCGCTCCGGAATCTCACGAGCGTCTCGGCGGCGTCAGCCGCTCAGCGCTTGGCCGGCTCGCCCAGTTCCGCCGGCCGGCAGCACAGCACCAGGTCCTTGGCGGCCTTGACCTCGTCCAGCCGCCCGACGGGCGTGACATGCGGGGCCGCGTGCAGGATGTCCGGATGGGTGCGGGCCTCCTCGGCGATCTTGATCATGGCCTCGGTGAAAGCATCCAGCACCTGCTTGGACTCGCTCTCCGTCGGCTCGATCATCAGCGCTTCGTGCACGATGAGCGGGAAGTAGTTCGTCGGCGGGTGGAAGCCGAAGTCCATCAGCCGTTTGGCCACGTCCAGCGCCCGGATGCCCGGCGCCTGCTCCCAGCGGCCTTCGGCCACGAACTCGTGCATGCAGATGCGATCGTAGGGCACATGGTACGTCTGGCGCAGCCGCACCCGCAGGTAGTTGGCGTTCAGGACGGCGTGGTCGGAGATCTCGCGCATGCCCGACTTGCCCTGCATGCGGATGTAGGCGTAGGCGCGCACCAGCATGCCGAAGTGGCCGTGGAAGGCCTTCACCCGGCCGATGGTCTTGGCCGGCATGACCAACCCGAAGAGCGGCGCCTCGTCCTCGTCGCCGGCCTCGATCACCTCCACCAGCGGGCCGGGGAGGAAGTCGGCCAGCTTCTCGCACACGCCCACCGGGCCCGAGCCAGGCCCGCCGCCGCCGTGCGGCATCGAGAAGGTCTTGTGCAGGTTGTAGTGCATGACGTCGATGCCCAGGTCGCCCGGCCGCACGATGCCCAGCAGCGCGTTCATGTTGGCGCCGTCACCGTACACCAGGCCGCCGCAGGCATGCACCTGCTCGACGACTTCCAGCATGTGCTCTTCGAACAGCCCCAGGGTGTTCGGGTTGGTGATCATCAGCCCGGCGACGGTGTCGTCGCAGGCGGCGCGCAGCGCCGCCAGGTCGACGTTGCCGCGCTCGTCCGACGGCAGCTCGATGACCTCCATGCCGCTCATGGCGGTGGAAGCCGGGTTGGTGCCGTGGGCCGAGTTGGGGATCAGGATCTTGGTGCGTCGAAGGTCGCCGCGGTCGCGGTGGTAGGCACGGATGATCAGGATGCCGGTCAGCTCGCCGTGGGCGCCGGCCGCCGGCTGCAGGCTGGTGGCCGCGAAGCCGCCGATCTCACACAGCCATTCCTGCAGCGAGTACATCAGCGCCAGGTTGCCCTGGGCCGTCTCGGGATCCTGCAGCGGGTGCGAGAAGGCGAAGCCGGGC
>DYJB01000052.1:10909-13216 GCA_020723365.1 Candidatus Aquidulcis sp.
GTTGTACTTCATCGTGCACGAGCCGAGCGGGTAGAAGCCGGTGTCGACCGAGTGGTTGAGCTGCGACAGTCGCACGAAGTGGCGCACCACATCGATCTCCGAGAGCTCGGGCAGCGGCAGGTCCTGGCGCACCAAGCCCTTGGGCAGCGCCGCCGCGGGAACGTCCGACGCCGGCAGCGGAACGCCGGGGCGCCCGGGAGCCGAGAGGTCGTAGATCAGGGGCTCAGCCATGGGCCACCTCCTTCAAACCCGCCACCAGGTCATCGATCTGTTCCTTGGAGTTCATCTCCGTCACGGCCAGCAGCATGTGATCCTTGAGCTCCGGATAGTCCTGCCCCAGGTCGTAGCCGCCCAGTGTGTTGATCTCGTCCAGCAGGAAGCGGTTGATGTCGGCCACCGGTTTCGGGCAGCGCACCACGAACTCGTGGAAGAACTCGCCCCGGTTCCAGAGCGCGTAGCCCTTGAGGGCGCCGATCTCCTTGGCAGCGTAGTGAGCCTTGTGGTAGCACAGCTCGGCCACCCGCCGCAGGCCCTGCCTGCCCATGGCCGAGAGGTACACGGCCGAGGCCAGCGCCATCAGGGCCACGTTGGTGCAGATGTTGGAGGTGGCCTTCTCGCGCTTGATGTGCTGCTCGCGCGTGCTGAGCGTCAGCACGAAGCCGCGCCGGCCCTGGCTGTCGACCGTCTCCCCCACCAGGCGGCCGGCCATCTTGCGCACGAAGTCCTTCTTGACCGTGAAGTGGCCGAGCGACGGTCCGCCATAAGAGATGGCGATGCCCAGCGGCTGGCCGTCTCCGACGACGACATCGGCGTCGAACTCCGACGGCGGCTTGAGCAGCCCGAGCGCCAGCGGGTTGACGCACACGCACAGCAGCGCGCCGACGGCGTGGGCGGCCTTGCCGAGTGCGGTGAAGTCCTCGATGCGGCCGAAGAAGTCCGGGTACTGCACAGCGACCATCAGCGTGTCCCCGTCCAGCAGCCCGGCCAGCGCGGCGCTGTCGTTGCCGACCGCGGTGTCCCCCGCCAGCTGCAAGCCCATGCCCTGCATGTAGGTGCGCACGGTCTGGCGGTAGTGCGGGTGGATGCCGGGCGAGAGCACGATCTTGGTGCGCTTGCCGCGATGGTGGTTGTAGGCCAGGATGGCCGCCTCCGCCAGCGCCGTGGCGCCGTCGTAGTGCGAGGCGTTCGACACATCCATCCCGGTCAGATTGCAGATCAGCGACTGGTACTCGAAGATCGCCTGCAGCGTGCCCTGCGAGATCTCCGGCTGGTAGGGGGTATAGGCGGTGTAGAACTCGCCGCGCCGCAGCATGTGATCGATGACCGACGGCACGAAGTGGTTGTAGGCGCCGGCGCCCAGGAAGCAGGCCGTGTGGCGGGCGTCCAGGTTGGCCTCCGAAAGGGCCTGCAGCTCCTGCATGATCTCGAGCTCGGAAACGGGGTCCGGCAGCTCGAGATCCGGGAAGCGCACGTCCGCCGGGATGGCCTGGTAGAGGTCATCCAGCGATCGGATGCCGACGGCCGCCAGCATCGACCGCCTCTCGTCCTCGGTGTGCGGGGTATAGGCCATTAGTGGCTCCGTTCGTCGCAGTACTTGGCGTACGCGGCGGCATCCATCAGCCCCGCCGCCTGACCGGCATCGGCGATTTCGACCTTGATCATCCAGGCCTTGCCGTACGGATCGCTGTTGATCAGTTCGGGCGTGCCCGGCAGCCCGTCGTTCACCGCCACGACCTTGCCCTTGAGCGGCAGGTAGACCTCGGAGGCGGCCTTGACCGACTCGACCGAGGCGAAGGAAGCGCCCTGGTCGAGCGTCTCGCCCACGGCCGCCGTCACCTCGACGAAGACGATGTCCGACAGCTGACTCTGGGCATAGTCGCTGATTCCGATCGTGGCCGTCTTGCCCTCGAGGCGCACCCATTCATCACTCTTGGCGAACTTGAGGTCCTTCGGGAACTCCATCGTGTCCTCCTGGGAAGGGAAGCGTTGGGATGCAGGATGAGCAAAGGGCGCACCCTCCTACACGGGTGCGCCCTCTGTCTGTGGCCTGAGAGATTCGTCCCGTCCGGGACTTGCCCCATCGGCGCCTTGCGGCTTTCCAGAGGTGCGGCCAGACGGGTCCTTGGACCTGAGAGTTTCGCCCGGGACTGCACCGGCCCTCGGGCTTGCCCCTTCGGTGCCCGACCGGCTGGCCGGGACTCTTCCCAATCTGTGCACGCTTGTCGGATGATTCTACGGAGCGCGGAGACGGAAGTCAAGCCGGAAGACACCACCGCACGGGTAACTTTGTCACCTGTCCCGTGGTCC
>DYJB01000052.1:13226-16399 GCA_020723365.1 Candidatus Aquidulcis sp.
CCCGCCGCACCGGTTGTGCTAGACTCGTGGCCCCCACCCCTGGACAGCAGCGAGGCGAATCCCTGATGCCGACCGACGAGACCATCCTGATCACCGGCGCCAACGGCGAAATCGGCCACGGGCTCATCCAGCATCTGTGCTCCAGCCATCAGGCCCGAATCGTGGCCACCGACATCGTCCCCCTGGACAGCAGCCTGCAGGCCGCCTGCCACACCTTTGTCCAGGGCGACATCACCGACCCGGCGCTGGCGGCCCGGCTCGGCGGCGAGCACGTCTTCACCACGATTTACCACCTGGCCTCCATCCTGTCGACCAAGGGCGAGCGCGATCCCGAGCTGGCCCACCACGTCAACGTCGACGGCACCCTCGGCCTGCTGCGCCTGGCCTCCGACCAGTCAGGCAAGCTCGGCCGCCCGGTCAAGTTCATCTACCCCTCCTCGATCGCCGCCTACGGCATCCCGGACCTGGAGACCAAACAGCGTGACGGGCGCGTGGTGCGAGAGGACGAGTGGTGCTTCCCGGCCACGATGTACGGGGTCAACAAGCTGACGTGCGAACACCTGGGACGCTACTACGCCCAGCACTACCGGAGGCTGGACCAGGAAGCCCCCATGCGCATCGATTTTCGCGGGCTGCGCTTCCCGGGCCTGATCAGCGCCCTGACGGTTCCCACCGGCGGCACGAGCGACTACGGGCCCGAGATGCTGCACCACGCCGCGCAGAGCAAGCCCTACGCCTGCTTCGTGCGCCCCGACAGCCAGCTTCCTTTCATGGTCATGCCGGACGCCATCACGGCCCTCCTGCAGCTCGAATCGGCGCGGCGCGAGAACCTGGGGCAGCTGATCTACAACGTCACCAGCTTCAGCCCGACGGCGGCCGAGATCCTCGAGATGATCCTGCGCGCCTTCCCCGCGGCGCAGATCACCTTCGCCCCCGATGCCCGCCGGCAGGGGATCGTCGACTCCTGGCCGGCGGACGTCGACGACAGCGCCGCCCGGCGCGAGTGGGGCTGGAAGCCGGCCTACGACATGCGCCGGTCGTTCGAGGACTACCTGATCCCCAGCGTGCGTCAGCGGTACGCCTAGGCCGGCGGCGGCCGGTCCGATTCCATCGGGGCGGCGCACCGTTCGTGCCGCGAAGCCCGGCGGCACGCCGGTGCGAGACGGCATGCCTCGCCCCCACGAGATTCCCGGGCAGACTGCAACCCGAACGACCCGAACCCTGTATCCCCTGGTGGGCCGCGCAGCTCTCAGGCGGCCGCCGGAGGAATAACGATGTCTAGAGCCTGGCTGGCACTGGCCGCGCTCGTCCTGGCCGCCATCGGCTGCGGAGGGCCCGCAACGCCGCCCGTGATCCCCACGCCGCACGTCAACCCTCTGCCGGAGGGGCAGACAGCCTACGGCTTCTTCCCCTCGCCTCCCCGGGTCACCATGCAGAGCGTGCTCGACCACTATCAGGACATGGCGCGCCATGCCGACGTGGCCCTGCTGCAGCAGAACATTCCCTGGGAAGCCTTCCCGCTGGACGGGGCAACCGAGCCCCAGCCCTTGATCGACGTTCGCAACCAGGCCATCCTGGCCCGCCAGAACGGGCTGGAGTCGATCTTCGTCGTCGACCCGCTGAACGGGCTCAACCGCAGCGAGTTCATGGGATTGCCCGACGGTTGGCAGGCCAGCTTCTCCGAGAGGCGCGTGCGGGAAGCGTACCGGGCGTTCACGCTGTGGATTCTCGAGACCTTCGAACCGCGCTACCTGGGCCTGGCGTCGGAGATCAACACCTACGCCGACGCTCACCCGCAGGACTTCGCGCACTTCCTGAGCCTGTACGACGAAACGTATGCCGCCATCAAGCAGGCGCGGCCGCAAACCCGAGTCTTCGTCACCTTCCAGTGGGAGGATCTCAACAACCTGATCCCGGCCGTGAGCGAAGGTCGGAAGCCGTATCAGGTCAACTGGGATCAGGTGGAAGCCTTCGAACCTCAGCTCGACCTGTGGGTGATCTCGTCCTATCCCTTCATCGCCTTCCGCAGCGCGGCGGAGATCCCGCCCGACTACTACTCCCCGCTGCTGGCGCGCACGGGCAAGCCGCTGGCCGTGGCAGAGGGCGGCTACACGTCGGCGCCGGTCGGCCCGGCGGCCGGCTCCCCCGAGGATCAGGCCGGCTACCTGCAGGCGATCCACACCCAGATCGGCTCGCGTCTCGCCTTCTGGATCTACCTGCTGCTGACCGACCTCGATCTGGACTCGTACGCCGGTTTGATGGAGTCCAACGGGGTACCCGACCGGGATATCGACACGCTGGGTATGTTCGCTTTCGTCGGGCTGCAGACAAAGGAGGGGGACGCCAAACCGGCGCTCGAGGTCTGGGATGCCATCCGTCGCGAGGGCGGCGGGCCCTGACCAGCACGTCGGAGCCTTGGCGCCGCCGCGGCGGAGGCGAGGCCGTCGGCCCGATCGTGCGCGCTTCAGCCCAATCTCAGGCCCAGGTCCGAAGCGGACACGGACCGGCGCCGCCGGCTTCTTGCCTGGCAATCCTGGCGTGCGCCGGCCCTCACGGGAGGGTGTAGGCCGATAGCGAAGCCGACGCCATCAGCGCCGGGAAGGCCACCGAGAACAGCGTGATCACCGTCCAGAAGCCCATGATGTCGAGCATCTCCAGGCGCCGGCCGTTCACCCAGCCCCAGAGGTACGGGTAGACCGGGAACAGGAATCCCAGGAGCGCGTGCCCCCCGCCCTTCTCCTGACCCAGCTTGAAGAGAACATAGATGAAGCACGCGGCAGACAGCAGGGCGAAGACGACTTCCAGGATGGTGGCTCCCAGCGCGGACACGGTCACCTCCTCGGATGTGGGCGCAGCTCCCTGCCCGATGATGTTGAGCGACACCACCGTAGCAGACGCACCGAGAAGGACCTGAAGGCGGGCTGACGGATTGCCGCCAGACGGGGCGGTCCAACCCTCCCTTGCCCCAAGCCTGCGCCGCCAGCGTGTGTTCATGGGCGTGACCAGGCCTCGCCCGGAAAGGCGGCGGCACGGATCCTGCGTACGCTCCCCCGGCGCAAGGCAACGGGCTCGGAAGCGGCATGCGGCCCGACGGGGCCGCATGCATATCACCTCGTTGGGTTGTTGGCGTCGGTGGGCGGGCAGCCTCACCCGTGCCCGCGGGGTACGCGAGC
>DYJB01000286.1:0-1140 GCA_020723365.1 Candidatus Aquidulcis sp.
CTCGCGCCTGATGGGCGTGCTGTACGTGCTGGACGAGCCCTCGATCGGGCTACACCCGCGCGACAACGACCGGCTGCTCAAGACGCTGACGGGCATGCGCGATCTGGGGAACACGGTGCTGGTGGTCGAGCACGACGAGGCCACCATCCGCGCCGCCGACTGGCTGATCGACCTGGGTCCGGGCGCCGGGGAGCACGGCGGGGAGATCGTGGCGCAGGGCACGGTGGCGCAGGTGACGCGCAACCGCGCTTCGGTGACCGGCCGCTACCTGGCCGGCAAGCTGCGCATCGACGTCCCCGAGACGCGGCGGGCGGGCAACGGCAAGTACCTGACCATCGTGGGCGCTCGCGAGAACAACCTGAAGAACCTCACCGTGCGCCTGCCGCTGGGAATGTTCGTGTGCATCACCGGTGTCTCCGGCTCCGGCAAGTCGACGCTGATGGTCGATGTGCTGCACAAGACGTTGGCGCAGAAGCTGTACGGGGCGCGCGAGCTCCCCGGCAAGCACGACCGCCTGGAGGGCATCGAGGCGATCGAGCGCATCATCAACATCGATCAGTCGCCCATCGGCCGCACGCCGCGCTCAAACCCGGGCACCTACACCGGCCTGTTCGACGCCATCCGCACGCTCTTCGCCGAGCTGCCCGAGTCGAAGGTGCGCGGCTACAAGGCCGGGCGCTTCTCCTTCAACGTGCACGGCGGGCGCTGTGAGGCGTGTGAGGGCCAGGGTCAGCTGCGCATCGAGATGCAGTTCCTGCCGGATGTCTACGTCGAGTGCGAGGTATGCCGCGGGGCGCGCTTCAACCGCGAGACGCTCCAGGTGCGCTTCAAAGGCAAGAACATCGCCGAGGTGCTCGAGACGACCATCGACGAGGCGGTCGAGTTCTTCTCCGCCTTCCCGGTGATGGTGCGCAAGCTGAAGACGCTGCAGGACGTCGGGCTGGGCTACGTGCGCATCGGCCAGCCGGCGCCGACGCTCTCGGGCGGCGAGGCGCAGCGCGTGAAGCTGTCGCGCGAGCTGTCCAAGCGCGGCAACGGCGGCACGCTCTACGTGCTCGACGAGCCGTCGGTGGGGCTGCACGCCGCCGACGTCCACCGGCTGATCGAGGTGCTCCAGCGCCTGGTGGATGCCGGCAACAG
>DYJB01000286.1:1150-2055 GCA_020723365.1 Candidatus Aquidulcis sp.
GGTGCTGAGCATCGAACACCACCCCGACATCATCAAGGTGGCGGACTGGGTGATCGACCTGGGCCCGGAGGGCGGCGACCGCGGCGGCGAGATCGTGGCCGAGGGGACGCCGGAGGCCATCGTGCACGCCCCGGCGTCGTACACCGGGATGTTCCTCAGGGACCACCTGCCGGGGTTGGCGGTCAGCCAGCCCCCTTCACGACATCGATAGTGCATCCCATGGGGGCACGGCAGGCCGTGCCCCTACCGGTTGGCAGGGTTCTCCCGATCGAGGGACCAGCGGAGCGCGTTAGTCTCGATGTAGCCTCGTAGGCGATCGAGCTCACGTGGCGAGCGGATGATGTGCTCGTAGTAGCCCCGCTGCCAGACAGGGGCGCCGGGAGTTCGGCGGAAGGTGTTGATCCTGCGGGTCGCTTCCGCCTTGAAGGATCGTACGATGGTCGGGATGGATCCGGCGACCGGCTGCCCGAAGTCCTCCGTAGGGGCACGGCATGCCGTGCCCCTACCGTGGATCACAATGATGCCGTGCACATGATTCGGCATGATCTCAAAGGCATCCAGTTCTACAACGGCGAAATGCAGGGGGATATCCCGCCAGACGGCCGAGATTACCTCACCGGCGGGGCTGAGGCACGGTCGCCCATCCCTGATCTCGCCGAGCAGGCAATCCCGGTTGCGTGTGCAAACCGTGATGAAGTACGCCCCGGGGGAGGCGTAGTTGTGGTCGGGGAGCCGGATGCCCCTTCGAACCGGATAACCCGGCATTGGAGTCCCCCTTCCGGCCAGATGCGCACGGGCGCAGCAACTGGCGCATGCCCGGCGCTTCGCCCGTACGAATTCACTTCTTGGGCACGCTGGTCGCCACCCCGACCGGCTTCGGCGCCCGGTCGAAGTAGATGCTCTTA
>DYJB01000287.1 GCA_020723365.1 Candidatus Aquidulcis sp.
GACCACGTCGGGCTCCTCAGCTCGCGGCAGGCAGCGGCGTGGGGACCTGCCAGCCCCCGACGGCCACGCGCACCTCGGCATCGGTGAAGTGCTTGAGTTGGATGGCCCGGGCGGGGCACTCGGCGGTGCAGGTGCCGCAGCCCTGGCAGCGGGCCGGATCGATCCAGGCCGCGCCCCCGAGGCCGCCGACCCCGTGCAAGTCGCTACGGATCTGCGGGATGTGGAAGGGGCAGGTCCGGGCGCACGTCAGGCAGCCAACGCACTTGTCCGGGTCGATTTCGGCCACCACGCCGCCCAGTTCGAGCGTCGGGCGGCTGAGAATGGTCAGGGCGCGTCCGGCGCAGGCCAGGGCGTGGGTGATGGACTCCTCGATGAACTTCGGGTAGTGCGCCATGCCGGCCAGCAGCATCCCGTCGTCGGCGAATTCCATGGGGCGCATCTTGAGGTGCGCCTCGAGGAAGAACCCCTCCGCCGACAGGGGAACGTTGAGCATCGTCGCCAGCCGGGCGGTCTCGGGCGCCGGCACGATGGGCGTGGAGAGCGCCAGCAGGTCGGGCTCGAAGACCAGCGTGCGCCCGAACACGTGTTCCTGGATGCGGACGACCAGGGCCTGCCGCGCGCCGCGCCGCTCCAGGTACACCTCAGGCGGCGCCTGGTCGGTGTAGCGCACGAAGACGACGCCCTGGCGGCGCGCCTCGAGGTAGTACTTCTCGCGGAATCCGTAGGTGATGATGTTCTTGTACAGCACCACGACCTGGCACTCGGGGTTGAGCATCTTCAGGCGCAGGGCGTTCTTGAGGGTGTTGGTGCAGCAGATGCGCGAGCAGTACTCCAGCTTGCCATCCTGCGTGACGCACTGGATCATGACCACCGAACGCATGCGTCGGGCTCGATCGGGGTGGTGGGCAAGCGTCTCCTCGAGTGTGGACTGGCGCACGATGCGCGGGTCCTGCCCGTAGAGGTACTGGGCGCTCTCGGCTTCGACGCCGCCGGTGGCGGCGATGAGAACGCTGTGCTGCACGGCCGTCTCGCGCTGCGTGCCGTTGGAGAGGCGCGTGGTGATGGTGGCCCTGAAATCGCCGACCGAGCCTGAGTGCCGCGTCACCTGGCTGTTCAGGAAGAGCTGGATGCGCTCGTGCCCGACGACCCGGTTGACCAGGTCGCGCAGCAGACGCTGCGGGTTGTCGCCTTCCGCCACGTAGTAGACGTGATGAAGGTTTCCGCCCAGTTCGCCGGTCTTCTCCACCAGGTGGACCTCAAAGCCGGCGTCGGCGATGGCCAGGGCGGTGCTCATCCCGGAAACCCCGCCGCCAATCACCAGGGCGGAGCGGTGCGGGGTGCGCTCCTGCTTGTGGATGGGCTCGGAGAGACGCACGCGGGCCGTGGCCACGCGCAGCAGCTCAGCCGCCTTGCGCGTGGCACCCGCCGGGTCGCCGGCGTGGACCCAGGCGCATTGCTCGCGCAGGTTGACCGTCTCCAGCAGGTAGGGGTTGATGCCCGCCTCGGCCGCCAGGCGTTGGAAGAGCGGCTCGTGGGTGCGCGGCGTGCAGGCGCCGATGACCAGCCGCCCGGACTGGCTGTCCTGCAGCCGCGCCGCCAACTGGCTGCGTCCGGCGGCCGTGCACACGGCGGGGATGACCGATACCTGGCGGACGTCCGCCAGGCCCTGCAGGTAGCCGGACAAAGCCGGCAGATCGAGCGTGTCGGAGATCTCGCCGGCGCAGCCGCACAGCACGACGTCGACGCCTTCCGCACCGGCCGGGCATTCCGCTCCGGGCTCCTGGCGCGCCAGGTAGGGTTGGGAGCGGGTGAAGCTCAGCGCGCCGAGCTGCTCGGGCATCAGGCGCATGGCTTCGGCGGCGGCGCCGGAGGCGTCCAGGATCGTCTCGGCGATCTCCTTGGGGGAGGCGAAGGCGCCGCACACGAACACCCCGGGTCGCGAAGTGGCGAGGGGCGCGAACTTGTCGGTGGTGCAGAAGCCGTACTCGTCGAGCTCGACGCCCAGCTCCCGCGCCAGGCTG
>DYJB01000053.1 GCA_020723365.1 Candidatus Aquidulcis sp.
CACAGGAGATCGGCGCCTTCCTGATCTTCGATGAGGTCATCACCGGCTTCCGGCTGGCGGCGGGAGGTGCACACGAGTTCTACGGTGTGATCCCGGACATCAGCACCTATGGCAAGGTCGCGGGCGGCGGGCTTCCCTTCGGCGCCGTTGGCGGCACCGCCGAGGCGATGCGCTGGATGGAGTACGACCCCGGGCTGAAACACTCCATCCTGGTCGCCGGCACCTTCAATGGGAATCCGTTGGTCACCGCCGCCGGCACGGCCGTCCTGCGGCGCCTGAAGGAAGAACCGCAGATCTTCTCGCGCCTGAATGCGATGGGGGAGCGCGTCCGCAGCGAGCTCAACCGGTTCGCGGCGCAGGGCGGCTATCCGGCGGTCGCCACCGGCGCCGGCTCCATCTTCGCGCTGCACGCCGTGCGCGGACCGGTCCGCAGCATTCGTGATCTGCACGGAGGGAACCATGTCGCCAGCAGCGGCCTGGGGCTCCTCTACCGGAAGAACGGGCTCCACCTGACGCCCAGCCATGCCTTCCTCAGCGCTGCCCATGCCGATGTTGACATCACGCGGCTGATCGAGGTCTACACGTCGGCGATGGAGGAGCTCAGGGCGAAGGGCATGTGGTAGATGAGGATCGCCAGCCCGGTCCGGATCCGCCTTCTAGGCGCAGGGCATGACCGGATCCTTGGCCTCCCGCACGCGTCCGCTCGACGCGCAGCCGCCGGCCCTTCATCCCAACGCCCAGGGAAGGACCGATGAGACATCGTTGGGATCTGACATGCATCTCAGGAGTGCTTGCGTGCATCGTGTACCCGGTGTCGGCGGGCCTTGCCTACTCCCGCTACCCGCTCGCCTTCTCCCCATCGACCCACTGGCTGAGCGATCTCGGGGATCGGGCAGTCAGCGCCGGCGGGGCACCGTACGACAACGCGGGGATCCTGATCACAGGACCGCTTGTGTTCCTCTGGTTCGTCGGGCTCTCGCAGTGGCGGGTGCCGGGGAACCTCCGGCAGCGGCGGTATCTCCTCATCTCACAATCCGCCGGTGCGTTGGGGGCGCTGGCCATCCTGATGAGCGCCGTCTTCCCGATCGACATGCTTACACAACATGCCTTTTGGTCCCGGGTCCACTACATGATGCTCGCCATGGGATTCGGGTTCTCGGTGGCCGCCCTCGCCGTCCATCCAGCCTTTCCGAGGCCGCTGCTGTATCTTGGCACCCTGGCAGCTTTCTCGCCCCTCGCCACATGGATCGCCGGGGACACCTACTGGCTGGAGTGGGTCTCCGTGGGTCTCTTCCTGGCCTACGTGCTCTTGGTCGGCCTCGCCCAGGGCCGGCGGTGGGCGCCGTCGTAGCCGGCGACCTGGGCAGGCATCGCCGGCGTTTCTTGGGGGCGAGAGGCTGCGGCGACAAGACGACTGCGGCATCACATACGGAGCGCAACCGCTGGTCGAGACGACGGCTCCCTCTCCGTCGCGCACATCGAGGGGCGCGTTGCACAACTGATCGATGTTCACGAGGCCGCCGTGCAGGAATCGAGCGCACAGGGGGTGTGGCGGGGCTGCCCGCGCCAAATCACCAGGCGACCCGACGAACCCCACTTTCGACCGGGGACCGAAGAGCCGGCGGCCCGAAGACCCGCTTCAGGACCGACCGTTCACGATGCGCCACAGGGTGGATAAGACCAGCCATGGCGGATGGAAGCATGTCGCCGGGGCGCGGCTCTAACTGTCCTGGGCAAGTCACCAGGAGTCTCAAATGACTAACGACAGGCACAAGCCGAGTGCGAACTGGAGCATTCCTGCCCATCGCAGAGGAATGCGCGGCTGGCAACGCTCGACGCCGTACGCGGCGGTGGCGTGGTCACTCGCCTACGCCGTACTAGGCGCGTACTGGGCGATGAGCGGGCGCGGCTTCCCCTACACCCCCGAACTCCTTTCCGATGTCGCCGGGCCGTTGGCTGGTCGGTTCGGTCCAGGCGTGGCCTGGACGATCGTAATTGCGGCCGGCTTCCCGGCGGCGGCCTTGGGGACGGCCATGCTGCGTGGGGTACGGGCCCTCCGTCCCTTTCTGTTGGCCGGCGGGGCACTGACCGCCGCGGCGCTCCTGCTGCTCATGACCGATATCAACCTGCTCATCGCGCTGGCCTACATCCCCAACATCGTCTTCCGGCTCCTCACCCGCGCCGACATCACCTCCTACCTGAACGCCCTGACGCAGTGGACCCTCGTGCACGAGTTGCTCTGTCTCTGTGGCGGATTTCTCTGGCTGGCGGCGACCGTCAGCTATGCCCGCCGGAGCGCGAATGCCTGCCTGTCCTGCGGACGTCTAGAGGGGGCGGAGGGCTGGACACGCCCCGACCGCGCCGCGCGCTGGGGCAAGATCGCGGTGGTTGTGGCCATGATCCCGCCGATCCTCTACGCTCTGACGCGCTTCGCCTGGGCGCTGGGGATCCCGCTGGGGATTAGCCAGGAAGTCTTGCGCCAAGGGCAAGAGACGGGGGAGTGGACCGCGGGGCTCTTCCTGGCGGCGTTCGGCCTGGTGGGGGCCGCCCTCATGCTGGGGCTGGTCCAGCGTTGGGGCGAGGTATTCCCGGCCTGGATGATCGGCCTGGTCGGGCGGCGCGTTCCCATCGCCCTGGCCTTGGTCCCGGCCTCGGTCGTCTCAGTGTTGCTGGTCGTGGCCGGCCTTGGCATTGCGTCCGACTACCGGCAGATGGCACAACAGGCGGTGGGAAGCGGGCAGGAGATGGTGATCGTTGTCGGACCCACCCTGCTTTTCCCCGTCTGGGGAGTGGCGCTCGCAGTGGCGACGCTGGGCTACTACTACCGGCGGCGGGGTCCTTGTAGTGTGTGCGGTCGCGGCGCGAGGCAAGAAGGTCCGCCGGCGGCCGGCCATCCCTAGGGCATGCCCGGCCAGCCGGCAGGGCGCACGATCGAGGCGGGGCTATCTGCTCCCCGTCGCTTCTCTGCGCGAGGATGTTGGGATGCAGCGGGAAGAGTTCTTGTCAGGCTATCCGCAAGGTCCCGCGTCCGTCGAGAAGCCGGCGTCAGGTGCGCAGTCGCGTCCCGCACTTGCGGCAGAAGGCATCCGTCACGCCGGCCTGAGTCCCGCAGCTGTGGCAGAAGACGGCCGAGGCGTCGATGCTCCGCTCCTTGCCCTCGGCCTCGCGCGCCGGCCGATGACGAGGGCGCCCTGCCTGCCTATCCGCTTGCCGTGACCGCAGGAAGAGCAGCGCTCCGGCTGCCAGCAGAGCCAGTCCGAGTCCGCCGATCAGCCATGGCGCCAGACTGGTAAGCGAAGCCGGCACCCCCGTCGGTTGGGCTGCGCCGATGGCAGGCAAGTCGCCAGACTGCACCGGCGCCGATTCCGCCGACAGCGCCGCGTCCGCCTTGTTGTAGCCAAGCCGGATGCGGGCTTCGGCCGAACCATCCTGCGCGCCCAGGCTGCCGCTGTAGAAGGTCAGCCCATTCGATCCGACGCGATCGGACGTCGAAGCCGGATCGATCTGCACGCCGGAAGCTCCGACGGGCTGCAGGATCTCGTAGGCCAGCTCGGTCACAGCGTAGCCCGCGGGCCACACGAATTCGTAGCTTCGGGCGGCGCCGTCGATCGTCAGCGGGTCGTAGTACTCGACCTGCAGGACGGCGCTGTCCGCCTGGATCGTCAGGCTGGCCCAGTCCCCGTCGAGGGCGGCGCGCTCGTAGCTCGCCAGGATCAGAGCGCCATCGGATGCCTGCTGGGCCACCGCCGTCGGATCACCCACCCGGGCCGGGACGGGCAGCACCACCGTCGCCGGGAGCGTCGTGGCCGCCGGGAGCGTCACGCGATAGATGACCAGCATCGCCTGCTGGTCGTACTCCGGCCACAAGGCCACCTCGACACGCCCCAGCGGGACGGCCGATTGCGCCGAGGCCTGCAACGGGATCAGGAGCAGGGCAAGCAGCAGGAGCAGGCGAGCGGTTGAGCGCATGCGGGGCCTCCGTCAGGCGCGACGATAGTACCAGAGCAGTCCGCCCGCGAGCAACACCCCGGCCAGCGCCAGCAGCGTCAGGCTCAGCCCGCGCGACAGCGGGCCGTCCGGCGCCGGGGTGGGCGCGGCGATGCCCGCCGCCGGCCGGAGGGCCAGCACGTAGGCGCCCACATCGGCGATTTCGGTCTCCGTCAGCGGCCCGCCCCTGGCCTGTAGCCAGGCAGGCATCGTCGAGCCCGGGATGCCGTCGCTGACGACTCCGACGACGTAGGCGGCGGGGTCGTTCCCCGGCCAACTGCGGGCCAGTTTGCCTCCAATGCCGCCTTGGCCCTGGGCGCCATGGCACACCGTGCAGTTGGCCTGGTAGACGAGGCTGCCGGCAGCCGCATCGCCCGGAATGCCGGGCGGCGCCACCACCGGTTCGGGTTGGTAGGTCGGAAGCGGCGCCAGCGGCTCGGTCCCGCCCAAGGCAACCAGGATGTAGGCGGTCAGGTCCTCGATGTCGTTCTCGCTCAGAGGTCCGCCGGCTTCCTGTCCCCAGCCCGGCATGCGCGTGCCCGGGATGCCGTTGCGGATGGTCTCCACCAGTGCGGCGTCAATGGCGATGCCGGGGAAGTCGTTCAAGTTGGCGCCGAAGCGTCCCTTGCCGTCCACGCCATGACACACGGCGCAGTTCTCCACGAACAGGCGGCCGCCATTCTCCGGGTCGCCGATCTCGTGCGCCGCCACGCCCGCCCCCACGCCCACGCCCCCCAGCGCCACCAGCACGAGGGTGATCCCGGTTGCCCACCGAAGGCCTGCGCGCATGCTCCGCCTCCCAACCCTGGTCCCCGCCGCCCGAGCGGCGCGAGGATTCTAGTCACTTCCTGCCCGGTCGTCGCCGGGTGGGAAAAGGGCGCCGCACAGGAAGACGCGGCGCCCTCACTCGAGTCCCGATCCGCCCGTCCTACTTCAGGCTGAGCATGTAGGCGATCAGATCCGCCATGTCCTGCGAGCTCAGCCGGTCGGCAAAGTTGAGCGGCATGATGTTCGCCTGGTAGCCAGGCTCGATGTAGGCGTTCGGCGCCACGACCGACTCGAAAAGGTACTGCTCGGCCGAGTCGGCCTTACCGCTGTACCCGGCCGCCTGGAAGCGCTGCTCGGCCCGCGTCCCGATGCCCGGCTCGGTCCCACTCGCGAGCCACGCCGGTCCGACGGGCGCCAGGATGTGACAGCCCGAACAACCCAGCCCGCCTTCCGAAAGAGCCTTGCCGCGCTGGGCATCACCCGGCGGCAGGGCGACGGTAATATCGGCTCCGACGGTCGGGCCGCTCGGTGTTGGCGGCGCCCCGCCGCCGGCCAGGGCACGCGCCTCCCAGTTGAGGACATAGGCCACCAGCGCATCCACTTGGTCGCTGCGCAGCGGGCCGCCGTACTCCTGGCCCCACGCAGGCATGCGCTGCGGGTAGTTGGTGCCGGCCGAGGGCACCGGCCGCCCGGCGGCAACGACGCCGCGCACGTAGTCGGGCAGCGTGCCGCCGAATCCGACCGCCGCCAGGCGCGAGCCGTCGAACAGGTCCGGGGCATTCAGCGCCGGCGCCACCGCCTGGATGCCCTGGCCCTGAGGGCCGTGGCAGGGGCGGCAGTTGGCCTCGAACAGCGAGGCGCCAGTTTCGATCTGGCGCGCCTCGAAGGCCCGCGTGACCTCCGCCATGCGCTCCGGTTCACCGATGGCGACAACCACCAGAACCCCGATCAGGGCCAGGAAGGCCAGCATGCCGAGGGCGATCTGTGCCTTCATGGCCTAGGCTCCCTGGCCGTAGCGGCCGTCGCGGTGCAGGTAGACCGATTCGCTGAACTCACCCGCCGAGCCGTCGGCGACATTCGTCCACGTCACGCGCAGCGTGACCTTCTTCAGGTCGGCCTGCCAGTCCTCGATCACGATCACCCCGGCCACATCCGTGCGATCAGGGCTCAGGACGGTGGTGAGCGAGGTGTTGAACTCGTGCAGCAGGTCCTGCAGGGTGGCGTTGGGCGCCGAGGACCAGGCCGCCGCTTCGTACGATCCCAGAGTCAGATCCTCCCACGGCGCGCTGCGCAGGGGGCCCGGATGCGTCTGCGGCAGCAGCTCGGCCACCGCCTCCTGGTCCGGCGAGGTCGTCACGCCGTAGTAGGGCGTGCCCATGTAGGACAGCACCGCCAGGGCGGCGACGGACAGCGCCCCGGCCGAGAGGCCGATGCGCCGGTCCCCGTAGCGCCGGCTCGGACCGACCTCCAGGTAGGGCAGCACCAGCAGCAATCCGGTCAGCAGGCCCGGTACGATCAGCCCCCACACGACCTTGTCGCCGACCTTCAGCAGCCCTTGCAGCCACAGGAAGTACCACGGCGCCGTGGTGTGCAGCGGCGTGACCAGCGGATTGGCGTGCGGCTCGAGCGCCGGAGCGTTGTACAGGAAGGCCGCCGCGCCGAACAGGATCGCCACCAGCGCCGAGACGTACCAGAGCTCGCGGGTCAGGATCTCCGGCATGAAGTAGACGCGGCTATCCATCGGCACGCGCTTGGCGGTGTCCTCGCCCACCTTCTCGGCTTCCGGCGGCAGGCTGTGCCCGTGGTGGATGACCTTGTAGTAGTGCACGCCGAAGGCGACGATGCCGGCCAGGGGGAGGGCCACGACGTGCAGCAGGTAGAAGCGCAGCAGCCCGTTGGCGCCGAACTCGGGCGCCCCACGGACCAGCAGGTTGACGTTGCGCCCGACGACCTCGGGCGGGATGGCCTCGACCATCGAAGCCCCGATAGTGACCGCCCACAGGCTGAGCTGATCCCACGGGAGCAGATAGCCGGAGAACGACAGCACCAGCGTGACGCCCAGCAGGACGACGCCGGTGGCCCAGGTGAACTGGCGCGGCTTCTTGTACGAGCCGGTGATGAAGGTGCGCAGCATGTGCAGCACCACGACGATGACCATCAGCTCCGCCGCCAGCCGGTGCATGTCGCGCATCACCTGGCCGAAGGGCACGTTGCTCAAGAGACCGAGCATGTTCTCGTAGGCCACCAGCGGCGAGGGCGTGTAGTAGATCATCAGGAAGATGCCGGTGATGATCTCGAAGACGCCGAAGAACGTCGACAGCCAGCCCAGTCGGAAGGTGGGATAGAAGCCGTCGACCATGCGGTGGTAGTAGGTGGGCTTCATGTGCAGCCAGAAGCCCTCGGCGTGCGGCGTCAGGCGTGGATTGGGCCGGCCGGGTGGATCGTCACGCAGCACGCCGCGCACGTCGTCCGGGTTGAGCCCGGCGGTCACGCGCGTGACGACATCGACCCACTTCTCTTTCAGCGCCGGGCGCAGGCCCTTCTGTTTGACCTGGTCCAGCACCGGGATGTGCAGACGGAAGATCGCCATGCCCGCTCCTCCTAGATCCCGCCGCCCGGCTTGGAGTTCGAGGCGCCCGAGACGCGCCGGCCGGTGTCGATCCGCAGGCTCACCGCCTCGGGAGGGATGACCACGGACGAGCCTTCCTGACTTCCCAGGCGAGGTTCGGTTCGGCTAAGGACGTTCCCGGCCGCATCCAGGACCTCGATGAAGAACATGTCGAGATTGCGGCGGGCCGGCCCATCGATGCGCGACCCCGACTTCAAGTACTTCGAGCCGTGGCACGGACATTCGAAGCGATCGTTGGTCGGCACCCACTTGTACAGGCAGCCGAGGTGGACGCAGACCTTGTAGATCGCCTTGACCCCGGGCTCGAGGGGGTAGTCAGCCGGCTGGCGCTCGTCCTGGACGGTGATGTCGCCGATGTTGACCAGCCAGAAGCGTCCCTCGGGGAAGTCGGCCGGCGGGCTGTCGGGAGGCGGCAGGTTGGCGATGGGGAGGGTGAAGACGCCGCCGAACTCCCCTTCGCGGAAGCGGGGCAGCGCGAACCACAGCGTGACGCCCCCGGCGCCGGCCAGGAAGACGGCCATCGACGCCCCCCACAGGTAGTTCAGGAATTCCCGCCGGCTCAACGGGACGCCAGCTTCGGCGCCCGGCGCGGTCTGGACGCCAGCGTCGGTCATGCAGCTCCTCCTGTTGTGTTCACCATGAGGGAAAGCGGGCCCCACGTGCCGCGCCACCCGCCCGAATAGAGGCGACCTATTTTTAGCATACTTCACCCAATAAGTCAATTTTGACCTTGTCCGACCGGGGGCTCCGCCGTGGCGTCCCGCCGGCAGACCCCCGCGCCCCGAGCGCCATTCCGCTGAGGCCAATCACCGCCCCTGGTCGGACCCACCGGTTACAATGTGGCCCATGACGTCACCTTCGGCCGGCAGCCCGAGCTGGATCGACGCGCCGGAACCGCTCGCTCATTGGATCGAGGCCCACCGCACGGCCCCCCGCCTGGCGATCGATACCGAGTCCAACAGCCTGCACGCCTACCAGGAACGCGTCTGCCTGATCCAGGTCAGCACGGCCGACGCCGACGTGCTCATCGACCCGCTGGGCACCGCCGATGTCAGCGCGCTGGCGCCGCTCTTCGCCTCAGCCGCCACGGAAAAAGTGTTCCACGGCGCCGAGTACGACCTCGCCTGCCTGAAGCGCGACTTCGGCTTCGAGATCGCCAACCTGTTCGATACTCGCCTGGCGCTGCGCACACTCGGCATGCAGCCCAGCGGGCTGGCCGACGTGCTGGCGCAGGAGTTCGGCGTGACGCTTGACAAGCGCTACCAGCGCGCCGATTGGGCCAAACGCCCTCTGCCGACGGCGCAGCTCGAGTACGCCCGCTACGATACGCACTACCTGCTGCCGCTGCGCGATCGGCTGGAGGAGGCGCTGCGGGTCGCCGGCCGCTGGGACGAAGCCCGCGAGGCCTGCGCCCACCTGGCCTGCACGGTACACCCCGCCGGCAACGGCAACCCGGAGGGCTACTGGGGCATGACCAACGCCCGCCGGCTCGAGCCGCGCCAGGCGGCGGCGCTGCGCGAGCTCTACCGGTGGCGGGACGAGACCGCCCGGCGCCTCGATCGTCCACCCTTCAAGGTCATCGGCGACGAGGCTTTGCTCGAACTGGCGCGCATGCAGCCGCGCGACGCGGACGAGGTCCTGCACGTGCCCGGCGTGACGCCGCGCCTGGCCTCGCGCTACACGCCGCCGATCCTGGCAGCCCTCGAGCGCGCCCGCAGCGCCCCGCCGCCACGCCCGCCGGCGGCCGAGCCCATCGACCCGGCCGTCCTGGGCCGCTACGACCAGCTGCGCCGCTGGCGCAAGGCGGCCGCCGCCGAACGCGGCGTCGAATCCGACATCGTCCTGCCGCGCGAGGTGCTGTGGGACATCGCCCGGGCCGCCCCGCGCGCGCTGGCCGACCTGCGGCCGATCCTGGACTGCCTGCCGTGGCGCTTGCAGGCCTACGGCCCGGCGCTGCTGCAGGCGCTCTGGGGAACCAAGTCCGCCAAAGGATGAGTCTCTCATGGAACTGACGTTCGCCGGCGCCGCCCAGACCGTCACCGGATCGCAGCATCTGCTGCGCATCAACGGCCACCGCCTGCTGCTCGAGTGCGGGCTGTTCCAGGGGCGCCGCGCCGATACCTACGCCGTCAACCGCAGCTTTCCCTTCGAGCCGCACGCCCTCGACGCCGTCATCCTGTCGCACGCCCACATCGACCACTGCGGCAACCTGCCCAACCTGGTGCGGCAGGGTTTCGAGGGCTCGATCCACGCCACGCACAGCACGGTGCATTTGACCGATCTGACGCTGCGCGACTCGGGCCACATCCAGGAATCCGACATCGAGTTCCTCAACAAGAAGCGCGCCCGCAAGGGGCTGCCGCCACTCGAGCCGCTCTACACCGCCGCCGACGCCGAGGCCGTTTCGAAGCAGCTGGTGATGCAGGCCTACGGCCAGCCCTTCGAGCCGGTGCCCGGCGTCACCGCCCGGCTCGTCGACGCCGGACACATCCTCGGTTCGGCCGGGGTGATCCTCGACCTGGAGGAGAAAGGCCGCCGCCTGCGGCTGATGTTCTCGGGCGACATCGGCCGGCTGCGCATGCCGCTCCTGCGCGACCCTGTCCCGCCGGAACAGGTCGACATCCTGCTGATGGAATGCACCTACGGCGACAAGCCCCATGCTCCGCCCGAGCAGGCCGCTGCCGGGCTGCGGAGCGTGCTGCGCCGCACCTTCGAGCGCGGCGGCAAGGTCATCGTGCCGGCCTTCGCCATCGGCCGCACGCAGCTGCTGGTCTACGCGCTGCACGAGATGATCGAGAGCGGCGAGCTGCCGCGCATCCCGGTGTACGTCGACAGCCCGCTGGCCATCAATGCCACCGAGATCTTCCGTGAGCACCCGGAGGACTTCGACGAACAGGCCACGGCCTTCCTCCAGCGCGACCCGGACGGCAGCCTGTTCGGCTTCGACCTGCTCACCTTCACGCGCTCGGTCGAGGACAGCAAGGCGATCAACGACCGCAAGGGGCCGGTGGTGATCATCTCCGCCTCGGGCATGGCCGAGACCGGGCGCATCCTGCACCACCTGCGCAATAACCTGGGCGACCGGCGCAACACGGTCCTGATCACGTCGTGGATGGCGCCCAACACGCTCGGCCGGAGGCTGGCGGAAGGCGTGAAGAGCGTCTTCATCTTCGGCGAGGAGCACGAGGTGCGCGCCGAGGTGGTTTCGGTGGACGGTTTCTCGGCCCACGCCGGCCAGGACTTCCTGGAAACCTACGCCCGCTCGTCTGCCGGCTCGCTCAAGGCGCTGTATCTGGTGCACGGCGAGGCCGGGCCGGCCCAGGCGCTGACCGGGCGGCTGGGGGACCTCAAGGCCCCGATCCGCTACCCGGCGCGGGGAACGACGGTCGAGTTGTAGCGCGCCGGCGCCCGCCTTCGACGCCGGCCCCGGGGGGCAGCATGGCGTCTACTCGTTTCTGCGAACAGGCCGTGATCGTCACCGGCGCCTCCAGCGGCATCGGCGAATCGTTGGCGCTCCGCCTCGCCGACGAGGGCGCCTGGCTGGCGCTCGCCGCCCGGCGAGCCGATCGCCTCGAAGCCGTCGCGGCAGCCTGCCGGCAGCGCGGCGGACGCGCCCTGGCCATCCCCACCGACGTCTCCGATGAGCCGGCCTGCCGATCGCTGGTCGATCGGGCGCGCCAGGAGTTCGGGCGGGTCGACATGCTGGTCAACAACGCCGGGCTCTCGGTCGTGGCGCTCCTGGAGGAGCTGCACAACCTCGACCTCTTCCGGCGCGTGATGGGAGTGAACTTCTACGGGGCACTGTACTGCACCTATCATGCGCTGCCGCACCTGATCGAGAGCCGCGGCCGGCTGGTGAACGTCTCCAGCCTGGGCGGGAAGTTCGCCATCCCCTACAACTCGTCCTATGTTGCCAGCAAGTTCGCGCTGGGCGGGCTCTCCGACTCGCTGCGGCTGGAAGTGAGGCGCCACGGCGTGAGCGTGACGCTGATCTGTCCCTACTGGGTGGTGAGCGAGTTCCACGAGAGCTACCTGGACCGCGAGGGGGAGCGCAAGGGCAAGGCCGGCCGGGCGTTGTATACCGCACGCACGATGACCGCCGATCGCTGCGCGCAGATCACGCTGGAGGCTGCCTACCGCCGCAAGCGCCAGGTCCTCATGGGCCCCGGCCGGTTCCTGATCCCGCTGCAGGCGCTGGCGCCGGGCCTGGCCGACCGGCTGATCCTGCGCAGCTTCATGCGCTCGGTGCGCCGGCGGCAATCAGAGGGCCCGCGCCGGAGCTAGCGCCGATCGGCCGTCCGTGACGGACTCCCCCCAAGGACCGGAAAGCGCGCCGGGCCTCTGCCAGCTTCGCAGGCTGTTGGGGCTCCTCGGCGGCTGCGCGGCCGCGGCGCCCCGGAGATCAGCCGCTGGCGTGGGCGCGCTTCAGCTCGGCGATATCGAGCTTGCCCATCTTGAGCATCGCCTGCGTGGCCCGGCCCGCCTTCTCGGGATCGGGATCCCCGATCAGGTCACCGAGCACGTTGGGCACGATCTGCCACGACAGCCCGAAGCGATCCTTGAGCCACCCACACTGGCCCGGCTCACCGCCTTCGGTCAGCTTCGACCACAGGCGGTCGATCTCCTCCTGCGTCTCGCAGTTGACGAAGAACGAGATCGCCTCCGTGAACGTGAAGCTCGGCCCGCCGTTGAGCGCCATGAACTCCTGACCGGCCAGTTGGAAGGTGACGCTCATGGCCGTCCCCTTGGGAAGGGGCATACCATCCCCGTAGCGCGAGACGTTGGTGAGCTTTGAGTCGGGGAAGAGCGAGACGTACAGATTGGCCGCTTCCTCGGCCTGACAGTCGAACCACAGGAAGGGCGTGATTTTCTGCAATGGGCTGCTTGCTCCTCTCCGAGCGCATGGCTCGGCGTCTTCGCAAAGCGCAGGCGGATCATCGGGCGCGCAGGGCCACGCCCGAAGGCGGTATAATCGTCGGCGGAGAGGTGCCAGAGCGGTTGAATGGGGCGGTCTCGAAAACCGTTGTGGTCCTTTGGGCCACCGTGGGTTCGAATCCCACCCTCTCCGCCACGGCCCCCGGCTACCGACGGGGGCCTTTCCATTCCACAAGCGGCCGAGGCCGGTCCCTCGGGTGCATCTCGGCCCTGTAATCGGTAGGCGCCGTTTCCGGCACCCTCTCACGTCGGCGGGGGGAGGCGTGTCCGCCCGCGTGATCGCCCCTGGCTGATTCCCTCAACCCCGACCCAGTAGCCGAGGGGGTCAATCCCCCATCGTCCCCGACGAGCGATCCGTGAAGCCGCGCGTCAGGCGCAAGCCGAGGGCGCCGCTGAGCAGCCCGCCGGCGAGCGCCAACGCCGTGGCCAGCAGGAGGTCCATGCCGGTGATGGCGTACTCTTGCAGCGCCGGGGTCATCTCGAACTGCGCGTAGGCGAGTAAGACCATGGACACGGAAAACACAGCCGCCAGCACGAGCGGCCGGCTGCGCGCCCACGGCACAAGGCCGACCAGAGCGACCAAGACGAGTGCCGGGAGGGCCAACACCATCGTCCAGGCCTGGTGCAGGCCGATGAGCCCGTTGTTGCCGAGCAGGGCGGCGAACTCGCGCGCCTTGGCCGCCGTCGATTCCGGAAAGAGCAGGACGTATTGGTCGATGACCGAGACCGGTTTGAGCAGTGCGAAGCCGGCGGCGGCGATCGCCGTCGCCATGTACTGCAGCCCCAGCGCCAGGCCGGCGGTCAGCAGGACCACCCAGGGGCGCCGGGCCAGCCGGATCGTGGCCACGAGCGACAGTGGAAGGAAGGCCCCGATCAGGATCGGAAAGAGCAGGCCGTACAGCCCGGCGCCGCCGGCGCGGTGGCCGACGATGAAGGCTTCACCCATCTGGAAGTGGACAGCTTCGTAGGCGTAGGCCCCGGTCAGCACGATACCCCACAGCAGGGGGCTCTTCCAGGTGAAGGTGTAGCCCAGGCGCTGGGCCGAGCGGGCGATGCCGAACATCAGGCTGTAGTCGACGACCATCGTGGCCAGCATGATCAGCAGGTGGGGCGGGCTCCACAGCGTGGCATCGATGCCGAAGGCGCGGTGCCACAGCTCATCGACGACGCCGGCGAGCAGCGCCGCGGCGTAGCCGAACAGGATGCCGAAGTAGGCGCCGGGGGCGCGCAGGGCACCGAGCCGGGCCGTGTGCGGCAGCACCTGCCCGGCAAGCGACAGGCCGGTCTCGTAGGCGATCATGACCACCACGATCGCCAGCCCGCTGACGAAGGCCGCCACGACCATCAGATGCGGTGGAATCCACAGGCTGTCCCGCCCGATGGCCACGTGCCACTGGATATCCCACGCCCCGCCGATGAAGTTGAACAGCTTGAGCAGCGCCACGGCAAACAGCACGCGCAGCCGCAGCCGCTCGAGCGCCGTGGCGTCCACAGCCGTCAGGAGCCTGGAGGCGAGGGCGCGGTTCATGGTCAGACGGAGCGTGGCAAGCATGGACAGCCTCGGAGTAGCGTCGGAAGATGGATAACTCTACTGTTATAGATTAGAATAGTCAATAATCAAATGGCCCTCGCCGATGACCGCCGCCAGACGAAGCGAGGCGTCTTGGGCGGCCCACGGTCCGAGCGCCAAGGCCCGGAAGCTCGCCTCGCTCCTCGAGGGCGGCTCGCGCTTCCTTGGCGGCCGACCAGGCTGCTCGGCCTGCGCACCAGCCCGCGCTCGGATGGGCTGAACCCTATGGAAGAACGGGAGAAGGGCGATGGACGTAGATCTGGTCTTCGAAGGTGGTGGGGCCAAGGGGCTTGCCTTTGTCGGCGCCCTGCAGGCTATTGAGCGGCACGGCCACAGGGCCCGGCGCGTGGTTGGCACTTCGGCCGGCTCCATCGTTGCCATCCTGGTGGCTGCCGGCTACAGCGCGGCCGAATGCAAGGCAGCCATCAATGAGCGTCTGCCCGATGGCACGTCGCGCTTCGGGAGCTTCCTGCAAACGCCCCGGATCGACGAGAGCATGGAGCTGAGCAGCAGCCTGCGCAGCTGGCTCCGGACGGAGCTGGACAACCCGCTGATCCCAAATGTCATCGAGCCGGTGGTCGACAAGATGGTCGACGGGCTGGTGCAACGCGACCTCACCAAGCATGTGATCTCGCTCCTGGCCTGGGGCGGATGGTATGCCGGCGATGCGCTGTTGGCATACCTGGCCGAGAAGCTGGATGCCGGCGGACGGGGGCTGGGCAGCTCGACCCTGCGTGAGTTCAACGCCCGCACGGGCCGCGACTTCACTGCCGTGGCCTCGGATATCACCGACAAGACCATGCTGGTCCTCAACCACCGCACGGCGCCCGATTGCCCGACCACCTGGGCCGTGCGCATGTCGATGAGCTGCCCGCTGGTCTGGCAGGAGGTCGTGTGGAAGAAGGAGTGGGGAACGTATCTCGGGCGTGAGATCAGCGGCCACAAGGTTGTGGATGGGGGCCTGTCGTCCAACTTCCCGATCGCCCTGCTCGTCTCCGATGACGACCTGGTCGAGGAGACGATGGGCGAAGAGTCGGCCTCGGAGCAGGTCATCGGCCTGCTGCTGGACGATGCCCTGCAAGTCCCCGGCGCGGAGTCCACCCACGCCGCCGACCAGAAGGCGCCGGGCTTCCTCGAGCAATCGGAGGTGCTGGCCGAGACGATGTTCCGGCTCGGCGCCATGGGTGAGACGCTCCTCGGCGGACACGACAAGTACGTGATCGACGAACACAGACACCTGGTCTGCCGACTCCCGGCCAAGGGATATGGCATCCTGGAGTTCGACCTGACGCCGGAACGCATGGCGCCGATCGTCAACGCCGGCGAGGCGGCGATGGAGGCGCACCTGGCGGCGTGGACTGCCGCCCTGCGCGGATGACCCGAGGGTAAGTCGGATCGCAGGCAAGTGACCTGCATGATCGCCGTGCGGAAGGTCCGCGTTCCGCCCTGCGATCTGCGGCCGCAATCCGAATCCCCCGCCCGTCCGCGCGATGCCCTCCTCCGCCCGGACCCGATGCGCCCTCCGCGGCCCACGGTCACTGGACAAACGACGCGAAATCGATATAACCCCAGGGTCGAGGAGGAGCCTATGGACACCTCGCGCCCCCTTGACCGCCTCGGTGCCGTGCTGGAGGTCGTGCTGGTTGTCTTCCTGCTGGTCCCCGGGGTGACGCTCGGGGTCCGGCGCCTGCTGCCAGGCTTCGAAGCCTGGCAAACGGAGACGCTTGGCTTCCCCTTTCCGGTGTTCGTCGACGTGGCCATGGTGGCCATGGCGTTCCTGGCGATCGCGCGGCGCCGCCGCTCCCTCACCTCCTACG
>DYJB01000054.1:0-3251 GCA_020723365.1 Candidatus Aquidulcis sp.
GGGGCCAATCGCCTGGGCTCCGGACGGCTCCTCTCTTGCCTACCTGCAATTCAGCGGAGTCTGCCAGCCTGAACCGCCGAGCTACCTGGTTCTCGTCAGCCTCGGGTCGAGCGACTCCAGAACTCTGCTGACCTCATCCGATCCTGTCCTGGGTGGGCTGGAGTGGAGGGATGCAGGCATCATCACGCTCTGGGACGAGGCCGGCCAGCGTTGGGAGTACGACCTCGCTCAGAGTAGACTCTTCCAGAAACCCTGACGCAGGCGTGCTGAACTACGGCTGCGTGGAAGGCGTCCGGGGGCCTCCGGGTCCGCAGAGGACAGCGACACTTGCCTGGCGCGGTAGGGGGAATGCCAGAGTCTGAGTCCGAGCCGCGGGATCGTCTGCCTTGAGGGGAGTGTAGAGGCATGCCAACAACCTCACTGTGGGATCGCTACATCGCGCGGCCCAAGAATCCGTGGGGCACCGTTTCCGCTGTGCTGGTCATTGTGGCAGCCCCCTTTCTGGTGGCCCGGCTCGAAGGGGCGGACCTGACGCTGGAGGCTTGGCGCGGCGTCATGATTCCCCCGGCGATCATCGCCTACATCTTCCTGCTGGCGCCCCGCTTGGTGGCCATGGAGGACCGCGTGATGACGGCCCTCCAGGCTCTCATGGAGGAGGATCCGGCAAGCTTGGCCCGAGAGGCTGAGGAGGCGGAATCGAAAGCTCCCACGCGTGAGCTGCTGGCCTTCGCTGCCGGGCTTTCCTTCTATCTGCTATTCGGCTGGCGGAACCTGGGACAGCTGGCCAGCTGGACCCAGGTCATCCTCACGCTCGAGACGTTCGCCATGTACGGGCTGCTCGGTGTCGTCATCTATGGTTCGACCGACCGCACGCGCGGCTTCGGCGCCATGCTCCGCCGCAACCTGCGCGTTGATCCACTGGACGTGGCGCCCTTCGACGCCGTCGGCCGCCACAGCCTGGCGCTGGCGTTGGTGTTTGTTGGCGGGATCACGCTGAGCCTGGTCTTCGTGTGGGTGACCCCAGCCGTCCTGATCCTGACGGAGTTCTGGGTGGTCTACGCGCCGCTGGCGGCGATGCCCTTCGTCATCTTCTTCGTCAACATGCTGCCGACCCACCGGCTCCTGGCGCGGGCCCGCGACCGTGACCTGCGCCGCGTCGACCTGCTGATCCGGGAAGACTGCGCCGCCCTCGTGTCGAAGGCCGAACAGGGGCAGGAGGTATCGGAGCTCTCCCAGCGCCTGCTGGCGCTCACAACCTATGAGTCCCGGCTCTTGCAGGCGCGCACCTGGCCCTACGACACCGCCATGCTGCGAACCGTCTTCGTCTCGATCCTGGTCCCGGGCGGGACGGTGGTGGGTCGGCTGCTCCTGGAGGCGCTGAACCGCTGACGATGGACGGCCGGCTCCGGGGCCGGGAAACGGAACTGCCCCCTTGCGGGGGCAGCGGTGCCTAAACGGTCAGGCGGCTAGGCTTTGACGATGCAGTCGACGGGGCAGACCGAGACGCACTGCTGCGAGTCGAAGTGCCCGACGCACTCGACGCAGGTCGCCACGTCGATGACGTAGATGGTGTCACCCATGCTGATGGACTGGGTCGGGCATTCCGGTTCACACGCGCCGCACGAGATGCATTCTTCCGTGATCTTCATCGCCATGGCTGCTGCCTCTCCCTGAGGGATTCGCTCTGGTGTCCGACGATAGCACTGGCACGCTCCGGGGGCAAGCGATGAATCTAACCCGCCCCGCCGACGAGCATCCCTTGCGGGGGGCGGCGAGGACGTCGCCGCGACCAATCAGGAGGTAAGAGACCGGATTGGGCGGGAAGACTGCCGGCAGCTACTCGCCGAGGATCTTCACCAAGACGCGCTTGCGCCGCCGGCCATCGAACTCCCCGTAGAAGATCTGCTCCCAGGGGCCGAAATCGAGCGCCCCGTCCGTGACGGCCACGACCACCTCGCGCCCCATCACCTGACGCTTAAGGTGGGCGTCGGCGTTGTCCTCGCCCGTCCGATTGTGGCGGTAGCGGTCGGTCGGAGCGTGAGGCGCCAGTCCTTCCAACCAGGCGTCGTAGTCGTGATGCAGTCCGCCCTCGTCGTCGTTGATGAACACCGAGGCGGTGATGTGCATGGCGTTCACCAGCAGCAGGCCCTCGCGAATGCCGCTCTCCGCCAGGCTGGCCTCGACCTGTGGGGTGATGTTGATGAAGCCACGCCGGCCCGGTACTTCGAACCACAGCTCCTTGCGGTATGACCTCATCTCCGCCTCATCTCATCGGACCCTGCATGGGCATGTGCTCGCCTTGATGACCCCAGGCGAAACCTGGCTGCCGTTGCCTGCCTGCAGTCCGCGGCTGAGGGCCGCCAGTCCTCGCATGCACAGGCAGGCGCGCTATTAGAGCCGTCCGTTCGCACCTGCGGGGGAAGGCCTGCACCGGATGGACTCTCCCCGGTGGCGGGATCAATCCCACTGCGACGCCGCCCTGACGCGTGCTCCCGGCGCTACTTGGACTTCGAGGTCAGGGCCCCAAAAGCCTGCATCAGCGCGTTGGCGACCACGGCACCCGACTGCGCCCGGTAAGGCGTTTGGCCATTCGAGGCTGCGGTCGCCAAGGCTCCCATCAACGCCGTGGCATCCGTTTCGCCGCGCTGCTTGGCGCTCATGTAGGACATGCCGGCGTTGAGCAGATCGCCGATGTCCAGCCCAGGCTGGCCCGCTGCGGCCGGCTGACCGGAGCCGCCAAGCCCGGATAGGAGCGACCCCAGCAGGTCGCCTGGCGCGCTCGGCGCCGCCGGCTGGGGCGCGGCCGTCGCGCCGCCGCCCAAAAGAACCTGGGCCAGGCGCAGGGCGTCTTCCGGGGTGACCGACTTGCCGGCGAACTGCTGGGCGGCCTGCGCCAGCCCCCCGGCGTAGTATTTGGCCGAGCCGCTCGGTTTCTGACCCAGCAGGCTGCCGGCATAGGCCAGCTGCTCGGCGGGCGAGGCGGTCTTCTTCTCCTTCATCGCACCGGCGATCAGGTTGAAGATCTCGACCATGTTGTCGCCATGGTCATGGTTGTAGCTGTCTGCCTGGTTGAGGGTCGAGCGGTTGGAGTCGAGCGCGGTGGCGACGGTCTTGAAGACCTTTGCCAGGTTGACCTGTTGAGTTGGCATGCGGTTTCTCCCGAGTGTGGCGGCGAGTATGGCGCCTCGAGGCGCAGCCGTGCGTATCGTAGGCCATCCTACCACACCGGCAGGTGGCACTGGCGAGACGCG
>DYJB01000054.1:3261-15551 GCA_020723365.1 Candidatus Aquidulcis sp.
GCCGCCTGCCGAAGCCTGCTGAGTCGTCCCTGGACCTCGATGACGGGAGTGAGGTGCAGGCCAGCGCGGAGGAAGCTCATGGCACAACCTGGCGCCTGCCCCGGGAGGGGCGCAAGGTCATCCGGACCGGCGCCGGGATGACCGCGGCAGCAAGATGAGCAAGCGGGACCACACCGCCCGAGTGCCTTGGACCCGGGGACGCTGGTGTCAGCTTCAGCAGGACGGACCTAAGGCAGCTACGGAGGAAGCCTCCAAGCGTCCCGCAGGCTCACCGGTCTTCCGGCGGGCGATCGGATGGTCGCCCAAGGTCGCGGATCCTGGCAAACTTCTCCCGGGAGCTTCGCCGCCTGGCACGCAGCAAGCCGCGCAAACGAGACTCGCGGCGATAGAGGGCGACGGCCAACGGCGCGGCCAGCACAGCAAGCTGCACGGCGAAGGCAGCGAAGATCGCGGCCTCTCGGCCGGTCGTCCGATCGGGGACGATCGTCATTGTGGCCTTGCGTGTGGGGAAGTCCAGGACGTAGCTCCCGGCGTGCTCGATCTGCATGGCCAGCACGGGGCGGCCGGCCGCCAATGGCGAGTCATACGGCATCAATCCCCGCCCGAGGATCGCCACCTGCACCCGGGCGCCCGTCTCACTCCGGATGACCGTCAGCCAGGCCGGAGCATCGGATCGGGCGAGCTCGTCCGAGATCACCAGCAGCTCGTAGTCGGAGGTATAGACGTGGTAGGCCTGCGCCTCAGGGAAGCTTACCTGCAGGGGTGAGGTCTGCATGTCGATCGGCGTGACTTCGGCTCGGTGAACAGGCTCGGCCAGGCCCAGCCTCTCCGGGAGGAAAAGCAGCGCCACGCCGGCCCACTTCACGCCCTGGGACAGGCTGCAGACCAGGATGAGCAGAACGACGAAGAGGCCAATGCCCAGCCCTATGGTCCTGACACGCGGGGATCGATAGCTCTCGTTTGCCATTGTGGGCCTTCGTGTGCCGGCACGCGACGCGCGCCTCGGCGACAGGGGTTGATTCTACTTCACCGTCGGAAGTGGTCTCGGCCGTGCGCTCGATCCTGGTGTTGGGGGGGGGTGGTTCGCGAGGGCGGAGCCTGCCCGTGGCCGGGGGCTCCCGCCCCCCATGGCGGCACGGGAGTGTTGAGGCGGGATCGGCGCGATGTGCCGCGGCAACCCCACGCCAATCACCTCTGCGGGCACGGCAAGATCGAGAATCTCTCGGCGCTGGTGGAGACCGGTCTGCTGCTCGCCACCTGCGTCTGACCATCGAGGCGATCCAGCGGCTCTTCTACCGTGTCGTCGTGGTGGACGCCACCGTCTGGACGTTCGTGGTCATGCTGATCTTGAGCATCATCGACGTCTCCCGCTCGCGGATCCTCAAGCGGGCGGCCGTCAAGTACAGCAACCAGGCACAGGAGGCCGACGCGCTGCACTTCGGCACCGGTATCTGCAGCTCAAGCGTTGTCATTCTCGGGCTGATCGGCATCCGCCTGGCCGAGCTCCGAGCGGGCCGGGCGGTCTTGCAGCGCGGGGACGCCATTGCCGCCCTGGGCGTGGCCGTGATCGTGATCGTTGTCAGCCTGCGGCTGGGTCGGCGCTGCGTCGATGGATTGATGGACGCCGCGCCGGCCGGCCTGGCGGCCGCCATCAAGCGTCGCGTCGAGGCCATTCCCGGAGTGACCGACTGCCACCAGGTCCGCGTGCGCACCTCCGGCGCGCACGTCTTTGTCGATCTGCACGCGACGTTCTCGGGTGTGCGCTCCCTGGAGGACGTCCACCGCCAGACCGAGGTGATCGAGGCGGCCGTGCGCGAGCTCGAGCTGCGCGCCGACGTCACCGTGCACCCCGAGCCGGCGGTTCCGACGCCGGCGAGCGTCGCCCGCTGAGTCCTCCTATTCCACAGACAGCCGGAAGCTACAGCGTGCCGCGTGCAGCCCCTGGTCCGCCACGCCCGGGTTTGTGCCCGGACGGGTGCGCAGGGATGGGCATTCGTCCACTGGGTGCCGGCACGTCGAGGACCAGCGTGCGGCCTGGCGGCCGGCTAGAATCTTGGGCGCGGAGCAGCCAGTGCCAGACGGACGGGGATACCCATCAGGCTGCGCGTCTCGGCCCGGCGAAGGTCGTACCCCGCCTGACGCAGCAGGCCATCGAGATCGATCGGGGAGCAGTCCAGCAGGTGAGGCGCCAGCCGGTGCCCGTGGATGTAGGCGCGCTCCATCCAACCGGGGCGTGGCGATTGCCACAGGGCTGCCAGCGCCAGGCGTCCTTCAGGGCGGAGCACTCGCCGTATCTCGCTCAGGAGCCGCTCCGCCTGTGGGGGGCCGAACAGCTCAAGCGTGAACGATAGGAAGGCGGCATCGAAGGACGCCGGCGCGAGCGGGATAGGCCGGACGCCGGCGCGCACGAGCAAGGCCCGAGCGCCCGCGGGTGATCGGCGCACACGGCGGGCAGCGCGGGCCAGCATGCCCCGGGCAAGGTCGATCCCGACGACGCTGCCCGGCTCGCCGACGCGCTCGGCGAGCGGATGGAGGGCACGCCCAGTCCCGACACCAAGCTCGACGATCCGCTCCCCGGGACGCGCCGCCAGCCAACGCAGAGCTTCGTCCCGCAGCGGGCCTTCGAACGGATCGAACAGGCGGTCGTAGAGCCCGCTGATCCGATCGTAGAGGAGCGGCCCCGAAGGACGTGATCGCCCCGACCGCTGACCTTCGCTCATGACACTTGCCGCCTCGCCGTGGGATCGCCGAGCCGCCTGGGCGCTCCCAATCCTTGACGCGGCCGGGCGGGGCCGCAATCCATCGGCCGCCCGGCGGCGTGGTGTGCGTGTATGATAGCCGGGTGCAGCCGGGGGATGGAAGGCTTCCGGCGAGACAGGCAAGTGCGTGCGGGCGGAGGAGCGTCGGTGCGCGCTCGAGGAGCGCAGCCATGCTGACAATCATCGTCGTCTCGGACGCCACGGGCGAGACGGCTGAACGGGTGGTGCAGTCGGCGCTGGTTCAGTTCGAGGGCGCCGACGTGCGCCTCGCCCGCTTCGGCAATGTCCGCACGACCGACCAGGTGGCCCGGATCGTCGCCGAGGCCGCCGGCCGGCCGGCGCTTGTCCTGCATACCCTCGTCTCCGACGACCTCCGCCGCCACATGCTGTCTGAGTCCAGGCGCCATGGGGTGGACGCCATGGACCTGATGGGCCCGCTCCTCGATCGCCTGGCTCGGCACCTCGACCTGACGCCGCGCGAGAAGCCGGGGCTCTTCCGCCAGCTCGGCGAAGCCCGCCAGCGGGAGATCGAAGCCGTCGAGTTCGCCTTCCGCCATGATGACGGCCAGCGGGTGGACGACTTGCCGCAGGCGGAGATTGTTCTGGTGGGCGCCTCCCGAACGATGAAGACCCCCACCATGCTCTACCTGGCCTATCGCGGCTGGTTCACCGCCAATGTCCCGCTGGTGCCGGAGATGCCCGTCCCGGAGCGCCTGCGTGATTTCCCGGCGGAGCGGGTCTTCTGCCTGCTGATGTCGCCCAATCGATTGCTCGAGCTTCGCAATGCCCGCGCCCGCTACCTCGACCTGCCCGGCGAGGGCTACGCCTCCATGGCCGCCGTGCGCCGCGATCTGCGCCACGCGCAGAAGACGGCTCGACAACATGGATGGAGGGCCATCGACGCCACCGGTCGATCGGTCGAGGAGATCGCGCAGGAAATCGTCACGCTGCTCCCCCCGCCCGACGGGCCCGCCTCCTGAGCACGCTTCCAGCGGCCTGCCTGCAACCCGGGCCTCCTTCCACCTGTATGGCTGTCATGGACCGCATGCGATCGCTCCTGCTTTCACTCACGACAGGCTATGTGCTGATGTTTTTCTCGGAGCATGCGTTCTGGGCGCAGGCTCGACCCGGAGACACGCTCGGCAACTGGGCATCCACCTGGCTGGCCTACTCGCTGCTGGCGTTCGTCTTCTTGACGGCCGTGTGGTACTACCGAGTCGGCTCCCTGGCGGGGCTCTTCGTCGCCGGTTCACTTGTGGGCTGGCTGGGAGAGGGCGTGCTGGTCCAGACGCTCTACGACCAGTTCCCGCTGCAGATCTCGTGGACCGGGCTGGCGTGGCATGCGCTCATCAGCGTTTGTCTGGGTTGGTACGGCCTGCGGCAAGCGCTGGCTGCCACCGGCTGGAGGCGGTCCGCCGCGTTCTGCCTGGGGCTGGGGCTCTTCTGGGGGTTGTGGGCGATCTTCTGGTGGGTCGAGGAGCCGGCCAACCAAGCCTCCGTGGCGGAGTTCGCCGCCTTCAGCTTCGCCACCACAGCGCTCCTCAGCCTGAGCCTGTGGCTGTACGCCAAGGCAACTCCGAGCGCCTTTCGTCCCTCCCGTCCGGCGGTCATTGCCGCGCTGGCGATCCTGCTGGTCATCTTCAGCCTGGGGACCGTCCCGCTCGCTCCCATCTCGATCATCGTGCTGCCCGTGCTCCTTGGACTTGTCCTGGTTGGGCTTGCCCGGAATCGGCTTCGGAGCGAGCAGCCGGCAGGCCTGCTCATACTGGCCCAGCCGCCCGTGCGTCTGCGCTCGCTCCTGCCCCTGGTCCTCGTGCCGCTCATCGCGACGCTCATCTATGCCGCCGCTACGGCGCTGCACCTGCGTTGGAATACGAACTGGTGGGTGTATCTTGTGACCATGCCGGCCGGCTTCGTGCTCTTCGCCATCTCCTGGTGGCGTCTGATGCACGGCGGGCGGCAGAGTCCGGCGCCTCCGCCCTCTGCAGAAGGAGCGCCGGAGCCCAGAAGCGCTCCGGCGCTCGATGCCGATCCTTCGAACTCGCGTGCCGGCTAGGGCGTAAGCGTCAGGCGACCGACCGCCTGCGACTCAGCCTGCTCCCGCGTCCAGACCATCGGCCGGTACTCGATCAGCCGCCAGGCGTCGATCATGTCCGTGTAGTTCGGGTGGTAGGCGTGTCCGGACTGGCCGGTCGTATGGACCATCAGCGACGCCGGCAGGTTGGCCAGGTTGACGATCATGCGTTCGGAGGGCAGCGAGACGAGCTCGTAGCCTTCGGCGTAATCCCATCCGGTGGCATTGACAATCGACGACCCGCCGGCCGCCGCATACGGCCCGCGATTGAACAGCGCCTCGATCGGCGCGATGCCGGACTCGCCGAGCGTGGAGTTGCGGAACGTGGCCGTATGCAGCGCCCCCCAGGTCCAGCGCGCCGGATCCTTCCCGAGACTGGACTCGAGTTCCAGGACCGCCTCGGCCAGCGCCAGTCGGAGGAACGCGTCGCGGTCCGCGATGCCCGGGGTCCCCGGGCCGTCACACCACGGCGCGCAATCCCATCCGTCAGACCCCACCATGGCCTCCATGACGGCGAACGAGCGGTCCTGGTCGGGGAAGTAGTCCGCCGGGACGCCCATGTTGGCATACAGTTGGAGCAGCAGGTGTCGCCAGAAGGCGTTGAACACCGCCGCTGGAGCGGAATCCATGCGGTTCTGGTAGTCCCACCCGATGAGCATGCCGGCGGCAACCGCCTGGTTGGGCGTCACCCAGCCCTCGTTCGCCGTGAGCAACGGCACGAAGATCGGGCCCATGGCGTGGTAGTCATCGGCGTGTATCGCCTGGAGATCCTCCACCGACAGCATCGGCTTGGCCGTGATCATCTCGACGATGCGTGCTCCCCGGTACCCGTAGTCCCACTCATTCGGCATCGGGTATCGGTAATCGGCGCCGACGACGGCGTGGTTGGCCGTGGCCACGTAGCCGGCCTCGGGGTTGAACGCCGCCGGCATGGCGTCGCAGGGGATGTCGCCCGTCCACTCGTAGACATCCGTCCAGCCCGGCACCGGCCGGCGGCCGTCGCCGGAGGCCCGGATCGGTATGCGCCCGGTGTACTGGTAGGCGATATTGCCGCGCAGATCGGCGTAGACGAAGTTCTGTGAGGGGACCGTCCAGTCGCACAGCGCGGCGCGGAACGACTCGTAGTCCGACGCCCGATTCAGCGCCGTCAGGGCGTGGATGATGCGACCCGGCTCGAGCGCCGTCCAGCGCAGCGCGAGGGCGTACCGCTCGGGGAGCTCGAGCGCCGTGCGCTGGCGGAAAGGCGTGGCCGTCGGTTCGACCACGTCCTTGAGCGGCCCGTAGCTGTCGGAAATGATCGGGCCGTGCCGCGTGTAGCGTACCGTCAGCGGGACAGGATCGCCCCCGGCTACCTGGATCGCCTCGTCCACCAGGATCATGTCGACCCACTGGCCGTTGACCTCGTACTGGTTCGGGTTCTCGGGGTTGAGCTTCTCGATGTACAGATCCTGCACGTCGGGGCCGCCGTTGGTCACGCCCCAGGCGATGGCGCCGTTGTGTCCGACGACGACGGCCGGCACGCCGGGGAAGGTGAATCCGACGACATCGAGCGGACAGGCCTCGCTCACCGGCCGGCAGTGCAGCCCCATCTCGTACCAGACGGACGGCATCTGAATGCCAAGGTGCATGTCGTTCGCCAGCAGAGGTCCGCCGGTCGTCGTGCGTGTCCCAGCGATGACCCAGTTGTTGGAGCCGATTCCCTCAAGGCCCTCGCCCAGTAGCCCCGATGTCCTTTCGATACGAGAGCCCAGGGAGGCCAGCAAGGGGAGGGCGTCTTCGGGAACCACCGGAGACTGCACCGCCCGGGCGACGTCTCCGGAGGGTTCGGTGATGATCGGGTGATTCTCGGGGTAGGGCGGGTAGAGCAGGGCAACCACGTCGGCCGGGAGTTCCCTGTCGAGGATCGAAAGGGCGATCTCGCTCGTCATGTTGCCGCCCAGATCCCAGGCCATCACCTTGCCCCAGGTGATGCTGTGGATCGGGGACCAGGGCTCCGGCTCGTATCCGGCGTTGATCACGCCGAGCACGGCGTATTCGAGCGAGAGTGCCGAGCCCGAGCGCTGGGCCAGGTACGCGTTGACCCCCTGGGCATAGGCCTCGAGCACCTCCTTGAGGTCGGCGTCCATGGCGTCCCATTCCTGCTGCGCCACGCGCGCCCATCCCAGGGTCCGCAGGAACAGATCGGTGTCCACCTGGCCCTCGCCGAACATCTCGGCCAGGCGCCCGGCGCCGATGTGTCGCGAGACATCCATCTGCCAGAAGCGGTCCTGGGCCTGCACGAAGCCCTGGGCGAAAAACAGGTCGTGCTGGGTCTGAGCGTAGATGGACGGGACGCCCATGCCGTCCCGGAAGACCTCGACCGGATGTTCTAGGCCCGCAACCTCGAGGGTCCCGTCTGCCTGGGGGAAGGATCGGCGCGCCGTTTGCACACCGAGCAGGCCGGCCACGACGGCCAGAACGATGAGGATTCCAACGATCCACAGGAACGTGCGCGTGCGCCGAGCGGACATGGCATTCTCCTTTGGCGAGGAGGGGACAGGCGTGTGATAGCACGCCGCACCCCCAGAGTCAACTGTAGAGGACCGGGCGAGGTATAATTGACCTCTACCCGTCTGAGCGACTCCCCTCAGGCTCCAGCCTGCAGGACACAACCCCATGGACATCGGCACCGTACGCCAAGTTGACATAGATGAGCAGATGCGCGGGTCCTACCTGGACTACGCCATGAGCGTGATCGTGGCGCGGGCGCTGCCAGATGCCCGCGATGGGCTCAAGCCGGTTCACCGGCGAATCCTGTACGCCATGCACGACATGGGCATCCGGGCAACCTCGCCCTACCGGAAGTCCGCCCGCATCGTCGGTGAGGTCCTGGGCAAGTACCACCCGCACGGCGACGCCGCCGTCTATGACTCCATGGCGCGCATGGCTCAGGACTTCTCCATGCGCTACATGCTGGTCGATGGGCAGGGCAATTTCGGGTCGATCGATGGCGACGCTCCGGCAGCGATGCGCTACACCGAGGCCCGCCTGGCGAAGATGGCCGATGAGCTGCTCACGGACATCGACAAGAACACGGTCGATTTCGTCGACAACTTCGACGGCTCGCTCCAGGAACCGACGGTCCTCCCGGCCCGGCTGCCCAACCTGCTTCTCAACGGCGCCACCGGCATCGCCGTCGGCATGGCCACCAACATTCCGCCCCACAACTTGGTGGAACTGGCCAACGCCGTCGGCTTCCTGGTTGATGAGTACGACCGGCTGGATGAGATCACGGCCGAGGAGTTGATGCGCTTCGTGCCGGGGCCGGACTTCCCCACCGGAGGCATGATCGTCGGCGGCGAGGGGATCATCCAGGCCTACAGCACCGGCAAAGGGCGCATCGTGGTGCGCGGCGTGGCCCACATCGAGGAGATGAGCGGCTCGCGCCACCGCATCGTCATCACCGAGCTGCCCTACATGGTCAACAAGTCGGCGCTCGTCGAGCGCATCGCCGAGCTGGCGCGGGAAGGTCGCCTGGACGACATCTCCGATCTGCGCGACGAGTCCGACCGCCGCGGCATGAGCGTCGTCGTCGAGCTCAAGCGCGGCGCCCAGCCCAAGAAGGTCCTCAACCAGCTGTTCAAGTACACAGCGCTGCAATCGACCTTCGGGGTGCAGCTGCTGGCGCTCGTGCACGGCGAGCCGCGGCTGCTGTCGCTCAAGCGGGCCCTGCAGATCTTCATCGATCACCGCCGGGAGGTCATCACCCGCCGCTCGGCCTTCGAGCTGGAGAAGGCCCGCGCCCGCGCCCACATCCTCGATGGGCTGCTCATCGCCCTGAACAATCTGGACGAGGTCATCAAGACCATCCGCCAGTCCGCCGACGCCGACGAGGCCAAGGCGCGGCTGGTCAAGCGCTTCAAGCTCAGCGATCTGCAGGCGCAGGCCATTCTGGAGATGCAGCTGCGCCGCCTGGCGGCCCTCGAGCGCGAGAAGATCCAGGACGAGCACAGCCAAGTCATGGAGCGCATCGCCTTCCTGGAGGATCTGCTGGCGCACCCGAAGAAGATCCTCGGGATGGTCAAGAGCGAACTGGGGGAGATGGTCGAGGCCTACGGCGACCCGCGGCGCACGCGCCTGGCGATCGAGGCCAGCGGGGACTTCTCGGAGGCCGACCTGGTGCCGGACGAGGCGGTGCTGATCAGCATCACCGAGCGCGGCTACGTCAAGCGCGTGGCCGCCAAGGCCTTCCGCCGGCAGGGGCGGGGCGGTCGCGGCGTCACCGGCCATTCCATGCGCGGCGAGGATGAGGTCAAGATGCTCTTCCCCGCCCGCACCTTGGACACGGTGCTGTTCTTCTCCGATCGCGGCAAGGTCTACTCCGAGAAGGCCTACCAGATTCCGGACGCCGACCGCACCGACCGCGGCATCCCGATGGTCAACATTCTGGCCGTCGAGGCGGATGAGACGATCACTGCTACCGTAGCCGTGCCCGACTTCTCCGCCGCCAGCTTCTGCACCATGGCCACCCGCAAGGGCAAGATCAAGCGCGTGGCGCTGAGCGAATTCGCCTCCGTCCGGCCTTCGGGGCTGATCGCCATGGGGCTGGACAAGGGCGACACCCTCGGCTGGGTCGGGCTGACCAGCGGCTACGACGATGTCATCCTCGTGACCCAGCTCGGCCAGGCGGTGCGCTTCCACGAACAGAAAGTGCGTCCGATGGGGCGCCCGGCGGCGGGCATGCGCGCCATCACCCTCAAGCCGGGAGACGGCGTCGCCAGCATGGGCGTGGTCGATCCACAGGCTGACCTGCTGGTCGTGTCGGCCAACGGGTACGGCAAGCGCACGCCGCTCAAGGAGTACCCCAGCAAGGGCCGCGGCACGAGCGGCATCCTGACCCTTAGCAAAGACAAGCTCGACGTGACCGGCGCCATCGTAGCGGCCATGGTAGTCGACGCCGAGGATGACCTGACCCTGATCTCGACCGGCGGCATCTTGCTGCGCACCAAGGTCAAGCAGGTCAAGCGGGCCGGGCGCGCGACGATGGGCGTGCACGTGATCGGGCTCAAGGAAGGCGACACGGTCGCCTCGGTGGCGCGTATCGCCGCCCGCGACCTGAAGCTGGCGGGCGTCGAAGAGGACGAGTAGCACCGGGGCCAGCTCCCAGCAATGGTGTGCAGGGGCGGGTTCGACACCCGCCCCTGATGGTTCCCGCGTCTGTCCGTACTCCCGCCCACCACCCACAGCTTCGGCTCTCGGCAACCTCGATCCCGCGGGAGTCGTCCGGGCGGGTCTCCGTCCCACCCCCGCGCCGATCTGTGTTCCCGCGGCACCGGGACCGTGATCGCCGGGCTCCTGCTCACGTGAAGGGACGCTCCTGGCCGCGCCCCTGCGCACAACCCGATCTGGGCTCCCCGCCGGTCAGTCGGGCTTGAGCCCCGTTCCACCATCCGCCATCACTGCGCAGGGCAATGCTCCGTCCCTACATCCAAGCCTCTCTCCGGGGCTGCCGGCCTCGCCTCCACCACACAAGGGTAAGGGCGTGGTCGGAGAACCGCCCCTACGAGGCCCAGCGCCCACCAAGCTGCGGCCGCCCGATGCGCCAGGCCCCGCCAACCTCGCAGGGTCATGGCCTGACCTGGACCCTTCCCTGCCCATCTTCTGGGGCGGCGGACCACGCCGGCCAGGCGGCGACGGATCAAGCCCGCCCGATGTCCAGCCCTCGTGCGGCGCCAGGCAAGGCCGGGCTCAGGTCCGGTAGTCTCCTCCCTATCTACCCTCTTGACAGGCTACCGTTTCGCTGCTACTATATCGGAGGCCGATACAGCGGGTGACGATACAGCGGGCCCCGATGTATGGCGGGATGGATGGCATGAGCGACAAGGTCCTCAGGCAACTGCCCCTGACCGAAGCGACGTACTACATCCTGCTGGCGCTGGTCGAGCCGCTGCACGGCTATGGCGTCATGCAGAAGGTCGAGCAGATCAGCCAGGGCGCCGTCCGGCTGGGCCCCGGGACGCTCTACGGCGCCTTCACGACGCTCGAGAAGCAGGGCCTGATCATCATGGTGTCGGAGGAGGAGCGGCGCAAGTCATATGCCCTCACAGCCTTCGGCCGCCTGGTCCTCCTGGCGCAGATCGATCGGCTGCAGGTGATGGCGCGGCGCGGAAGCTCCGTGACCGCCCGCCTGAAAGCCGCCGGGATGGGATAGATGGAGAACAGCATGTCACCCGAGACCCAACGCCTCTTCCGGTGGTTCTGGCCGTGGCAGGACGAACAGGAGGAAGCCTGGCTTTCGCGCTTGGCCGGCGAACGCGGGCTGCATCTCGTCTCGCTGGCCCCGCCGGGGATCTACACCTTCCGCGTGGGCGAGCCTCAACCGATGATCTACCGGCTGGACTACCAGTACCTCAAGGGTCAGGACCGGCCGAGCTACCTGCAGCTCTTCCTCGACGCCGGCTGGGAGCACGTCGGGCAGATGAGCAACTGGCAGTACTTCCGCCGGCCGCAGGTGGAAGGCGAGGAGAACGAGATCTTCACCGATCCCGCCTCCAAGGCTGAGAAGTATCGCCGGGTTCTACCCATCCTGGTGCTGATCACGATCGTGCTCGGAACGCAGCTGAACACCAGCCTCAACAGCCGGTGGCCGTCCGCGGGTCTCGAAGGGATCCGCGTCCTGCTCTTCTGCGTGTTGATGCTGCTGATCTACTCGATCGTCCGCATCGGACTGCGCATCCGCCAGTTGAGCCCACGCTAGACGCGTCGGCGCATCGCACCCGTCGGCAAGGGACCGGGGGCGCAGCCTGGGCCCTTCCCCTGCCGGGTCCTGCGCGCCGATTCCTCAGGCTCAAACCGCCAGCCTGGCCTGTCGTCGGAGTTCATCGACGCCCCGTCATTCAGGTCGCCAGACCGGGTCCATATCCTGGACCTCATTGTGGGTCAGGCGCTGGGGCTGGCTGCCATCGGCGTTCATGACGTAGATCTCCCAGTTCCCGTCGCGCTCGGATGCGAAGGCAATTCGGGCCCCGTCGGGCGACCAGGCCGGCCCCCAATCTCTGGCCGGGTTGTCCGTCAGCCTGCGGACCTCGCCTCCGTTGACATTCATCACGTAGATGTCCCAGTTGCCGTCTCGCTGAGAGGTCCAGGCGATCCGTTGGCCGTCGGGGGACCACGCAGGCCACCAGTCAGTGACGTCATTGCTGGTCACCTGCCGAACCTGCGAGCCATCGGCGTTCATGATGTAGATTTCGCTGTTGCCGCTGCGATCCGACGAGAAGACGATCTGCAGGCCGGCCGGTGACCAGGCGGGGGCGGCGTTGATCTGATTGTTGACCGGGGCCGTGATCTGACGGAAGTCACCGCCGCCCTTGTCGATGACCGAGATGCTGAAGTACTGGTGGGTATGGAAGATGAAGACGATCTGACTGCCGTCCGGCGACCACTGGGGGTCGCCCATGGAACGGTTTCGGGTTAGGACG
>DYJB01000288.1 GCA_020723365.1 Candidatus Aquidulcis sp.
TCCGGACTGTATCCGTTGCGTTATGCCGGGTCAATTGAACGAAAGTCATATCCGCCCGGCCGATGCGCTCGCACTTTTCCCTCTGCGCATGCCTGCGCCGCGGATGCGCCGGCCCGCCCGGCGCGGCGCTCGCCGTACTGCGGAGGCTGACTTTTGCCTGCTCCAATGGGCGGCAGGATTTCGAAGGCTGTCATTCCTACCCGCCCCGTCCAGCGTGTCGTCGGCGCTGCCGCCGTTGAGCGCGTCCGCGCCGCCTGTGCCGGCCGGCACGGCGATGCGGCGCAACAGCGCGTTGGCATCCCACTCCGTGCCGTCGGCGAACACCACCCGCCCGCCCCGGCCGCCGGCGTCGAACCAGTAACCGAGCGTCATGCGGTCGGCGCCCCCGTCCAGGCTCAGGTGGAGGTGATACTGATCCCGCGTCACCGCCACGTCGCCGGGCGCCACCGTGACGTCCATGCGCAGCGTGTCGACCGCGCCAAATCCATGGGCCGCATCCTGCCCGTAGCCGCGCCCGAAGACGTAGGTGTCGTCGCCCGTGCTCCCGTACAGCTCATCGTTCCCCGCCCCGCCGTCCAGCACGTCGTTGCCGGCGCCCCCGCTCAGGGTCTCGTTGCCCCCCAGGCCCCAGGCCACGACGCCGTAACCGGTGTCGATCACAAAACCGCCGTCGCCCCCCTGGCCATAGAGGTTGCCGCCGCTGTGATCCAGCACCGCCGCGAAGAGATTCTCGTAGCGCGCCCCGTGCAGCGCCTGCACGACCGCCCCGGCATCGAAGCCCACGCCGTCCTGCTTCAGGCGCGAGACGGCGATGGCGGCAAACGCCGCTTCCTGATTGTCGGCCAGCGTTCCCAGGTGGGCGATCAGGCTTTGCTGCAGGCGCACCGCATCGGTGACGACGAAACGATCCTGGTTCAGGGAATAGCTCACCCCCCTGAGCCAATCCTGCGCCTGGATGGCGAAGCTCAGCGCCTCGCGCCGGGCGAATTCGTTCCAGACGTTATTCACATAGGCTGTACCGTACCGCCCAATGCTGACGCCCGGGATGAACTTCTCAAAATCCGCCGCCTCGATGGCGCTCTTGCTCACATCCTGCCCAGTGAGGTTCTCCAGCATCCAGACCTTGTCATCGACGGTCAGTATCGTGCGCGTCACGCCATGCGCCGCATGCGCCTGCGCCAGCCCCGTCCATTCGGCCAGAAAGCCCTCGAAGCCCCTCAGGATGCCCAGCACGCCGGCCGCCCGCAGCCCGGCGGCGGCCTGCTTGAGCTGGGGGTCTTCCTGGTAGGCCAGCGGCAGGCTCTTGACGTTGCCGTAGCCCCTCAGCCACGGCAGGCCGAAGATGTCGGCATCGAGCGTGGGCGGCAGCCCGAGCGGCCGGTTGGGGTTGGCGTCGGTGAACGCCGGGTCGTAGGCGAACTCGATGTCGGCGACCAGCCGCCGCTCGCCGTTGATGGTGAAGCCCGCAGTGGCGATGATGTGGTTGCCGTTGGCCGTGGTCTGGGATACCGCCGTAGCGGCGGTATCGATACTCGTGATGCCGAGCGCTTCCAGCGTGCTGAGCTCGCCCGCCTGGCTGATGCCGTCGCTGTTGGCGTCCTGCCAGATGCGCAGCGCGCCATAGAGCGGGTCGGCGGCATCGATGAGGCCGTCGCCGTTGGCGTCGGCCTCATCGCGCAGCCGCTCGAAGGAGGTGCGCTGCGCATCGGCGCCGAACAGTTCGTCGCGGTCGTCGATGACGCCGTTGCCGTTCAGGTCGATGCCGAGCTGTCCGTCGCCGGGGGCAATCCAGCCGGTCTTTTCTGCGACGCCGTCGTTGGTGAGGTCGAAATACACCGTCGAGCCGGCCAGGCCGATGTCGTCGATCACGCCGTTGCCGTTGAGGTCCAGCGCCAGCGGACTGGCATTGAGCGGACGAGTCGGATCGTAGCGGGGCGGGCGCGGCCAGCGCCCGGGGTCGTTCGGATCGTTCGGGTCTT
>DYJB01000055.1 GCA_020723365.1 Candidatus Aquidulcis sp.
TGGTTGGGCGGGATCGTGTTCATTCTCGGAACGCTGGTGGCCGCCTGGCCGGATCGAGAGCCGGCGGCTGCCCGGGCGCGCATGCCGGCGCGAGCCGGCGTGGCCCGGGCGTGAGGGATGCAGGGATGCGAACGCTGCCACGCCTGCTGCTGATGATCGGCGTCGTGATCGCGGCCCTGGCGCCTCTGGCCGGGAGCGCCGCGGCGCAGGGCACCACGCCGACGGACGACGAGGTCAACGCCATCGCCAAGCAGCTCTACTGCCCGGTGTGCGAGAACATCCCGCTGGATGTCTGCCCGACCCAGGCCTGCGCCCAATGGCGCGACACCATCCGCCTGAAGCTTGCGGAGGGCTGGACGGAGCGGCAGATCAAGGACTACTTCGTTGAGCAGTACGGGGCGCGCGTCCTGGCCACGCCGCCGGCCGAGGGGCTGAACTGGCTCGTGTACATCCTGCCGCCGGTGGCCTTCCTGGCGGGCGCCTTTCTTCTCTTCCGGGCGCTGCGCAGTTGGCGCCGGGCGGCCGCGGCGGCCCCGGCCGCTCCGGCAGCGACAGCCGCCAGCGAGGATCCCTACGTGCGCCGGCTCGAGGACGAGCTGAGGCGTGATGGCTAGTACCAAGGACGACTTCCGAAGTCCCGCAGGGACTTCGGAAGTCGTGATATGCAGAGAGGTGCTCTTCCCATGACGAACATGCTGCCGGAGGACGCTGCCGCGCCCCGGGCCAAGCCGCGCTGGGGTGTGATCCTGGTCTGGGTCGGCGTGCTGGGGCTGCTGGCGCTGGTGGGCGTGGGGCTGATTCGCACCCAGCAGGGGCCGGTTGGCGTGGGCAGCAAGCCGGCGCCGTTCACGCTGCGCACCTTCGAGGGCGCGGAGGTCAACACGGCCGACCTGATCGGCCAGGTAGTCGTCATCAACTTCTGGGCCTCGTGGTGCGAGCCGTGCAAGCAGGAAGCCGCAGAACTCGAACAGGCCTATCAGCAGTACAAGGACCAGGGCGTGGCGTTCCTGGGCGTCAACTACGTCGACACCGAGCCGGAGGCCAGGGCCTACCTGGAGGAGTTCGGCATCACCTATCCGAACGGTCCCGACCTGGGCACGCGCATCTCGCAGGCCTTCCGCATTCGCGGCGTTCCGGAGACCTACATCCTCGGGCCGCAGGGGATCCTGGCCGAGGTGAAGATCGGACCCTACACCTCTCTGGACGAGATCACCCGCTCGATCGAAGCGGCAAGGACCAGCCAGCCGTAGCGGCTTGACGGCAATGCCCGGCCGCGTCGTGAGCGAGGCCGGCGGAGTAGACGGACATCATGGACGTTGGCTCGATACTGATCCTGACAGGCCTGACCGTGCTCATCGTGGCCTTCATCGCCCGCCCCCTGGCGGAGCGCCGCTCCAGGCTGGTCACCGCCGAGGAGCACGCGCTCTCAGGCCTGCAGGCCGAGCGCGACAAGATCCTGGCCATGATCCGCGAGACCGAGATGGATCACGCCATGGGCAAGATTCCGGACGGCGACTTCGAAGCGCAGCGCGCGGCGCTGGTGGCGCAGGGTGCAGCCTTGCTGCGCGCAATCGACGCCCAGGGCGGCGCGGCGCCGGCCCCGGCGGCGGCCGACGATCTCGATGCTGCCATCGAGGCTGCCGTGGCCTCCCGCCGCGCTCCGGCTGTGGCCGGCGGCGCTGCAGGGTTCTGCACGACCTGTGGCCAGGCTCTCCAGGGCGGGGATCGCTTCTGCGCCCGCTGCGGGGCCCCGGTGCCCCAGGAGGTCCAGGCATGACGGGCCGGGCGGCCATCCTGCTGGTGCTCGCGGGCCTGCTCGCCGGATGCAACCTGGCAGGCGACATCACGCCGCCACCGGCGCTGGCGACGGCGCAGGCCGCTGCACCCGTGCCCGCAACGTCCGAGGCCACCTCGGCGGCAGCGCCCACCTCCTCATCGCCGGCAACCCAGGCGCCCGCTAACGTGCCGGCGCCGGCCGGCATCGACACGGCCCGCGGGAGGGTCATCTGGACCGAGAAGTGCGCACCCTGTCACGGTGAGACCGGGCAGTCCGACGGCGTCATGACGGCCAACCTGCCGAGCCCGCCGCCGCAACTCGGCAGCGCCGAGCTCGCGCGCGCCGCACGCCCGGCGGATTGGTACGCTGTGGTCACCAACGGCCGCATCGACCGTCTGATGCCGGCCTTCGCCAGCCTGAGCGATGCCGAACGCTGGGACGTGGTCGCCTACGCGCTGTCGCTGGGCTCCCCGGCGGCCGATGTACAGGCAGGCGAAGCGCTGTATGCGGAGAACGCCTGCGCTCAGTGCCATGGCGATGGACAGGGCGGGGGCGGGGGAGGGCCGAGCTTCCGGATACCCGGTCTGGTGCAACAGCGCTCGCTCGATGACCTGGCGCAAGCGATTCGCGCCGGCAGCCCGCCGGCCATGCCATCCTACGGCGAGACCCTGACCGATGACCAGGTGTGGGCGCTGGCCTCCTACGTGCGCACGCTGGCGTGGAGCAGTCCGGGCGCCGAGCAGCCTTCCACACCGGCGGCGCTGCAGAGCGGATCGATCGGCGGCCGGGTGATCAACGGCACGGCCGGGGCCTCCCTGCCGCAGGGGCTGGAGGTGATCCTCACCGGCTTCGACGGCGAGCAGGAGGTCTATCGCCAGACGGCCTCCGTCGCCAGTGACGGGTCGTACGCCTTCACCGATCTGCCGGCCGTGGCAGGCCGAATCTACGGAGCCACGGTCTCCTACGCCGGCGTGCTCTACTTCTCCGAAGGCGCCCACCTGGCAGGCGACGGAGCTCCCCTCGATCTGCCGATCACCATCCACGACACAACCACGGACGCCACGGCCCTGAGCATCGAGCGTCTGCATATCTTGTTCGACTTTACGCTTCCAGAGCGGGTGCAGGTGTTGGAGCTGTGGGTCCTCTCCAATCGCTCAGACCGCACCATCGTGGCGCCTCCGGGCGGCGCTGCGGTTGAGGCCGCGCTTCCCGATGGCGCCACCGATCTCGGGTTCGAGCAGGGGTCGATCGGCGATCGTTTCATGCTGACCGAGAGCGGCTTCGGGGACACGCAGCCGGTCATCCCGGGCACGGCGACCTCGCAGTTCATCTTCAGCTACGTCATGCCCTACGACGGTCGGCTCGACTTCCGCCGTCCGACGGACTACGCCGTCGAGGCCGTCGTCCTGCTCCTCCCGGCCGCGGGTGTGACGGCCGAAGGCAGCGGGCTGCAGGATCTGGGCGTTCAGCAGATGGGCGGGCAGTCCGTGCACAGCTACGCCTCCGGGGCGATCTCCGCCGGCGGAGCGCTCGAGCTGGAGCTCTCCGGCAAGCCGGTGGCGGAATCGGTTGGCGCCCCCTCGAGCGGGCTGACGAACATCGCCATCGGGATCGGTGTCCTGGGAGGCCTGCTGATCGTGGCCGGACTGTGGTGGTTCCGCCCGAACCGCGCCGGACGCCCGGGCCGGGAGACGCGCCCCCCGGCTGCGCCCGAGGCCGACCGGCTGATCGATGAGATCGCCGACCTGGACGACGCCTTCGCCGCCGGCGGGATGGAGGAGAGCGTCTACCGCGCCCGCCGCGAGTCCCTTAAGCGCCTGCTGCGCGACCGAATGCGCTGAGCGATGATCGAAGTCCGCCGTCTGGTCAAGACCTTCGGGCTCAAACCGGTTCTGCGCGGGGTCGACTTCCGCGCCCAGCCAGGCGAATTCGTGGCGCTGCTCGGCCCGAACGGCGCAGGCAAGACAACGATGCTGCGCATCCTGGCGACGCTCTCCCGCCCGACGATGGGCGAGGTGCGCCTCGCCGGCTACGCCCTGCCCGCGCAGGCGGCCGAGGTGCGGCGCCTGCTGGGCGTTGTCTCCCACCAGCCGCTGCTGTATGGCGACCTGACGGCCGAGGAGAACCTGCGCTTCTATGCCCGCATGTACGGCCTGAGCGACGGGGCGGGGCGGGCGGCCGAAGTGCTCGACAGCGTCGGGCTGGCGGCGCGGCGGCGCGACCTGGTGCGCCAGTTCTCGCGCGGCATGCAGCAGCGACTGGCCATCGGGCGCGCCCTGCTGCACGATCCGCAGGTGATGCTGTTCGACGAGCCCTACACCGGCCTGGATCAGGATGCCAGCAGCATGCTGGACGAGGTCCTGCGCCGGGTGGCCGTAGCCGGACGGACGGTGGTGATGACCTCGCACGACCTGCCGCGGGCGGCGGACCTGGCGACGCGCATCGATGTGCTCTCGCGGGGGGTGATCGCCGCCAGCGTCCCCCAGTCCGAGATCACGCCCGCCGGGCTGATCGACCTCTACCGCCAGGTGACGCGTGACTAGCGGCGCCGCCCCCGCGACCTCGAGCGGCCAGCGGACTCGCGGCTACCTGCGCGCCGTCGGGGCGGTGCTGTGGAAAGACCTGGCGGCCGAGCTGCGCAGCCGCGAGCTGCTCAGCGCCATGCTGGTCTTCGCCCTGCTCGTCATCCTGGTCTTTAACTTCGCCCTCGAGCTTGACCTGGCCACGCGCCAGACGGTCACCTCCGGCGTGCTGTGGGTCACGTTCGCCTTCGCCGGCACGCTGGGCCTCAACCGCTCGATGGCCGTCGAGCGCGACCGCGGCTGCCTGGACGGGCTGCTGCTGGCACCCGTCGATCGGAGCGCGCTGTACTTCGGCAAGGCGCTCGGCAACCTTGCCTTCATGCTCATCATCGAGGCCATCATCCTGCCGGTCTACAGCCTCCTGTACAACGTCAACCTGTTCCTGCCCGGGCTGCTCGGTGTGGTGCTGCTGGGCTCGATCGGCTACGCCGCCGTCGGCACGCTGCTGTCCTCGATGGCGGTCCAGGCCCGCACGCGGGATGTGCTGCTGCCGATCCTGCTTTTCCCGGTGGTGCTGCCCGTGCTCATCCCGGCCGTCAAGGCCACCAATGCCGTGCTGCTGGGGCTGGAGGCGGCCGAGCTGTGGCCGTGGCTCAACCTGCTGATCGCCTACGACGTGATCTTCACCGCCGCGGCGTTCATGCTGTTCGATTTCGTCGTCGAGGAGTGACGTCGCCCTGCGGGGCGAGCAAGGGAGGAGAACGATATGCAGCCGATGCCGCGAGCGCTCAAGGCGCTCTCCTGGGTCTCCGCCATCCTGTTCCTGGTGGCGCTGGGCATGACCCGCGCTAAGCCGTGATGGGCGACGTGCAGCGCGTCTTCTACTTCCACGTCGCCTCGGGCTGGGTGGGCGCGCTGGCCTTCCTGGTGGCTGCCGTGTCCGGCGGGATCTACCTGGCGCGCGGCAAGCGGCGCTGGGATGCCGTCGGACTAGCGTCGGTCGAGATCGGGCTGGCGTTCACGCTGGCTAACCTGATCAGCGGCTCGGTCTGGGCGCGGCCGATCTGGAACACCTGGTGGACGTGGGACCCGCGCCTGGTGACAGCCTCCGTGATGGAACTGGTCTACGTCGCCTACCTGCTGCTGCGCCAGGGCATCGAGGATCCTGATCGCCGGGCTCGCTTCGGCGCCGTGTATGCCATCGTCGGGTTCCTCAGCGTGCCGCTGACCTTCCTGTCGATCCGCATCTTCCGCACCATCCACCCGGTGGTGGTGGGCAACAACGATCCGACGGCACAGGGCACGTTCGACATGACGCCGCCGATGCTGCAGACGTTCTTTGTCAGCCTGGCCGTCTTCACCCTGCTGTATGGCGTGCTGCTGTGGCACCGCGTCCGCATGCAGTCGCTGGCCGAGACGGTTGAAGAACGCAAGCTGAAGCTGCTTTCGGCCTAGGGGCCGCGGGCCAGCTCAAGGAGCATGGATCATGGCGCTGGAAGGACCGGCACAGACGTTCAACTACATGCTGCTCGGCTACGGGGTCATCCTGGGATGCATCGCTGTGCTGCTGGCCAGCATGGTCGCGCGCTACCGCTCGCTGATGCGCGACACGCGCATGCTGGATGAGCTGGAGGCGCAGGGCAAGCGCTAGGGCAGCGAAGAGCAGTCAGCGATCAGCCGTCAGCTCGTTGCAGCAGGCAAGCCGCAGGCGGCAGCCTGCGATGGGCGACCAGCAGCGCGCAACTGGCGACAAGGGGCTACCAGCCGGCACGGAGCAGCTGGCTTCGAGATCGCCGGTCAGGCAGATCGGCGACATACGAAGGGAAGATGCAGGGGCGCACATCGTGCGCCCCTGCCTGTTCTTCCCCTGCCCTCGGCGGGCTAGACGCTGCGGCGGCTCCGCTCGAAAGCTTGCACCCATTCTCGGCGAAGCAGCCCCGGTAGAGCGGGACGTCCTGCAACTACCCCAGGAAACCGGCCCCCGTACGCGGTTAGCTGGGGCTGGTAGCCGATAGCGGATCGCCGATCGCTGACTGCTGACTGCTGCTTGCTGATCGCACTCAGCCGCCCGGCCCGAACCATCCCGCCATGGCCAGAACCACCGCCACGTCCGTCAGGGCCCAGATCCAGAGCGCCTGGTAGAAGCCGCGCTGCTCGCGGGCGCGCCCAATGGTGTTCGCTGCGCGCAGCCAGGGGATCAGGAGCCCCAGCCACAGGGTCAAGACCACAACCAGCCCGAGCGAGGCCGGATGCCGGAACCGCATCCAGGCCTCCCCCAGGAACCAGGCGAAGGCGACCATGACCGAGAGCAGGGAAAGCCACAGGACTTTGCGCTTGCCCAGGGCGAGTGCCAGGGTCGAATCGCCTCGGGCGCGGTCCTCGTCCATCTGGTAGAGCTGGGTCAGCGGGTAGAAGCCGGCGAACAGGAAGAAGAAGCCGGCGGCGACGGCCGGGATGGGCGGCTCGATCGGCTGCTGGATGGCGGCCCAGCCGGCAAAGGCGGTCAGCGCGCCGAAGCCGGCCGAGTTGATCAGGACGTCGAAGCCGGCCCGCGCCTTGGCGCGAATGGGCGGCACGGAGTAGAGCAAAGACATCACCAGGCAGGCCGTGTAGGCGGCCAGGAAGAGCGGCCCCAGCGTCCAGGCAAGAACCCAACCGGCGGCCAGGAAGGCGAGCGAGAAGGGGAGCAGGTGCCGGGGTACGGGCGGCGGATCCTCCAGGTAGCCGATGTCGCCATCATCGCGATCGAAGACCGAATTGATGGCCAGCGTGCCGCCGTTGCCGAGCACGCCCCAGGCGATCGCGGCCAGCAGCCAGCGGCGCACGAGGTCGGGCGTGAAAGACGGCCCGACGGCCAGGAGCGCGCCGACGCTCATGTGCGCCGCCACGATCGGCCAGGCGCGTGGCCGCAGGTGGAGAAGGTAGGGCAGCCAGCCGGGCGGCAGGATGCGCTCCAGCCGCGCCCGTGCATTCGGTCCAGTAGACATCGGTGGGATCCCCTCAATCGCCGGCCTTCGATTCACAGGACATAACCCGCTTGGACGAGAGGGGATGCGGGCTGCACGCAAACCGACTTCGGAAGTCCGTATTGAACTTCCGAAGTCGGGCCTACAATCGTAGTTGCCGTGATGGTCCTGCCTCGGCCCGTTGCCCGTCTCAACATGCCGCTCTCATCCCCCCGGGTCCTCCGCCATTCCCGCCCGCGCCGTGATCCGCACGGCCGGACCTGCACGCAATGGAGGCTGCCATGCCCGACAGCGTTTACAAAGTCATCGAGCTGGTCGGCACGTCGAGCGAGTCCTGGGAGAAGGCGGCCAAGGCGGCCGTCGATCTGGCCTCCAAGTCGCTCCGGGACCTGCGCGTGGCGGAGGTCGTCGAGCTGGACATGCAGATCGAGGACGGGAAAGTAGTCGCCTATCGCGCCAAGGTGAAGCTCTCCTTCAAGTACGAGTCGGGGGGCTGACAGCCCGACGCCGCGCGGGGAGGCTGCTCAGTCCAGGAAGAGTCCCACCGGACTCGGCGTGAAGCCTGGGAAGATGTCGGCGACCGAGGTGCGCCCCAGGCGGCGCAGGCACAGCTCCGCCAGCACGTGGCGGTAGTCGAGCGTCACGGCCAGGTCGCCAGGACCAACGAGCTGCCCGTCCTCCAGCCCCGGCCATGCAGCGTGAACGCGGCCGCCGGCCACCTTGTGGCCCAGGAGCAGCATGACGCTCCCGTGCCCGTGGTCGGTCCCCAGGCTGCCGTTCTCGCGCGCCCGGCGGCCGAACTCGGTCATCACGACGATGGAGACGCCTGGCGATGCCGGCCCGAGGTCGGCCAGGAAAGCGGCCAGGCCGGCGGCGAACTCGCCAAGCAGGCGCGCCATCCATCCGCTGGCACCGCCCTGGGCGAAGTGGGTGTCCCAGCCTCCTCGATCCAGCGCCACGACCCGCAGACCGACCTGAAGCTTGAGCAGAATGGCGGTTTGCCGCAGCTGCCGGCCGAAGTCGGTGGGGGGATACGCGTGCTCGGCGAGATCGAGAGAGGAGACGCGTTCCAGCCGATCGACCACCTTGAGCGATTCGCGACCCAGGGCGCCCAGCGGACCTGCGGCATCGGCATACATCGTCCCCATCACCTGACGCAGAGGGTCGGCGGCGGCCGGTGAGGCCGACAGCCTGACGTCGCTCAGGTCCTGGAGGGTCGAGACCGACCCGGCGCCGGCCAGGCTGCGCGGCAACGAGGTCCCCCAGGCCACGCCGCGCAAGGCGGCTGCCTCGGAGGGGAGGCGTTCCGTCAGGAGCCGGGCGAGCCAGCCGGACGCCGGTCCGGCAGGTGTCGAGAGCCCCCGTTCCATGAGCTCCATGGCCTGGAAATGGCTGCGGCTCTCGTCGGGCGAGCCGCACGCGTGAATAGCGGCGACGTGTCCTGCTTGCCAAGCGGGCATCAGCGGGGCGAGCGCAGGGTGGAAGCCGAAGCGGTCGTCGAGCCGAAGGGCGCGCTCGGAAACCGCAGCGTTCGAGGCATCCGGCGGAGCGATGGCCAGGCCTGGGCGGAGGCGGTAGTAGGCGGGATCGCCGAAGGGCACAACGATGTTCAGGCCGTCGGCGGCCCCGCGCAGGAACACCACCACGAGCACATCCCCGGCCGGCGAGTCGGCAAGCCGCCAACGGGGGCCAAACAATGGGAGCCTCCGGACAGCCGGCGAAGTCGTCTCCATACGAGTCAGCCTCCTACAGCGCGGCGGGTGACGAACAATGCCGGCTGTGACGCCTCCGGATGGCTAGTGCCATTGGAACGCCTCCGACCCCAACCAGGCGGCGACGGCCAGCTGAAGCGCCTCGTGCTCGTCGCGGACATTGACCTCACCCAGTGCACGGACCATCTGATCCGACACGCCGGACAGAGACGAGGAGCCGAAGAGCAGGTCGGCGGTCAGGCGCAATGCCCCCGGCAGGCCGGAGCCGGCATCCAGCAGGCCTTCAATGGGCAAGCACACTCCGGCGAGCTCGCCCCGCGCCAGGCTGACGGCGAACTGCCAGCGCGGGATGAGGGTCGTCATCCACGGCTCGGCCGTGTCCGGAAAGCCGTCGGGCGTCGGCCAGGCGAAGGGCAGATGCCCCATGCGGGCGAGCGGGTCGAGCAGCGACCTGGCGTCCTGCACGCGTGCCTGCAGCTGACGCAACGAGGAGAGCACGAAATCGAGCGGGCGCTTGATCTTGGGCCGCCGTGCGCCCTGGCCGTCGAGCAGCAGCATGCGCAGCGTCAGGCGCAGGTCGCCGCGGCTGGACTCGAAGGCGCGGGCGGTGCGCTCGACGAGGTCGGCGGGCGGATCGTCGCGCAAGAAGCGGCGCGCCAGCTTGCGTGCCAGGTGCCTGGCCGTGCTGGGATGTTTGGCCAGCAGCCCCAGCACGATCTCCCCCTCTTCCTCACCCCGGGGCTCAAGCGTCCTGCCCAGCAGGCGCTTGATGCCGGCATCATGCAGCCGGCTGTCGAAGCGGAACTGTCCGCGCCAGAAGTGATCCTTCACCGTCCAGCCGGTGAGACAGCGTGCCAGCTCCTCGACATCCCCCTGGCTGTAGCCGCCGTCGATGCCCAGCGTATGCAGTTCCATCAGTTCGCGGGCGTAGTTCTCGTTGGGCGCGCCGCTCCGGTTGGCCTGGTTGTCGAGGTAGACCAGCATGGCGGGCGAATGGGCCGAGGCGCTGAGCAGATCGGAGAAGCGGCCGAAGGCGTGCCGGCGGATGACGTCCCGGTCGTCAACGGTCTTGAAGTAGCAGCAGTCGCCCTTGTCGACGCTGATGCTGAAGTGGTCCGTCCAGAACTCGACCGTCCTCTCGTACAACTGGCGCCGGCTGGTCAGGCGCCTCATCAGAGTCGCCTGACGCAGTTCCGTTGGAACCGTCAGGCGGTCTTGCTCATCGAAGAGCTTGTCGCTCAGGTCGATCAAGTCAGACGCAGACATGCGCAGCGAGGGATAGGCGGACAGAAGCACGTCGGTGGCGCTGTCGTCCAGGCTCTCGGGGGCGAGCTGCTCTTCGATCCAGGCCAGCCGGCCGATGGCGGCCATGCGGCGACGGTCATCCAGGGATGGGCCGTAGGTCAGTCGGCAGAGCACGGCGTGGTCGTCGGCGGAGAGGGCTGGCTCGTCTTCGGGGAAGGTGGGCGAAGGCGTGAGTGCGGAGGCGATCGTCCCGATCAGCCGTCCATGCTCGACGCAGCCGCTGACGGCGGTGCTCATGGCGAGCATGGCGCTCAAGCGCAGGAAGCCGCGCCGGTCGAGGGACATGGGGGGAGGCGCGTCAGCCCTGGCTGCCGGTGGAAGGTGCGGCGCTCGGGGCAAAGGCCGGTCGGCGCAGCGCGTGCAGGCTGGCGCCGAAGCCGGCGGCGGTCACCAGGGGCAGGACGAGGAACCACCCGACCACGGGGAGGAGGATCGCCAGCTCGAGGGCCAGGCAAGAACGCACGAGCGTGCCCAGCGATCCCGTTTCGGCCATGCCCTGCGAGGCCATGCGGCGGGCGAGCAGGCGGACCAGCCCGGAGGCGCCGATGCCGGAAACCGCCAGCGCTCCGACCACCAGAGCCCATCCGAAGAACTTGGCCACGCCGGCCGGCAGCGACAGGAGGACGACGACGGGCAGGGCAAGGACCAAGGCCGCCCCGCCGCCCGTCAGCAGGCTGCGCCAGGGATGCTGCTCCAGGCGAGCGGAGGCCGCCTCGACCCGGGCTGGGAACAGGAGACAGTACGTGATCACCAGTCCCGCCTGGGCGGCGCCAACGAGCACGAGAATCCAAACGATCGCCAGGATGTCCGCCATGAGATCTCCTCACCGCCGCCGGAGTCGTGCGTGCCCTGGGCCGGCCGCGCATGTCAGTGGGAGATACAGGCAGCAGGGTGTGGATGTTGCAGGCGCGGGGGCATCCCAGTTCGGGCCGTCCCCGCGCTCGTCCGACACAGGCGGAGGGACGGACGCCCCGGATGGTTCTCGGACCCCGGCGCGGTTGCTCAGAGGGTGTGGAAAGCCAGCCCGAGCACGCCCGGTCCGCCGTGCACGGCCAGCGACGGAACCAGGTCTTCCATCATCACCGCCTCGCACTTCAGGCGCGCCGTGACCATCTCAAGAAGCTTGCGGCCTTCCTCGGGGGCCCGGGCATGCACGATGCCCATGCGGACCGGCGCCGATCCGGCAGCGGCCTCCGCCAGCGCCACCAGGCGCTCGAGCGCCTTGGTTCGCGTCCGGACGTTCTCCCTGGCCTCCAGGACCCCGTCCTGCAGGATGATGATGGGCTTGACGTCCAGCACCGATGCCAGCGCACCCTGCAGCTTGCCCACCCGCCCGCTCATCTGCAGGTACTTCAGTGTGGCGGGGGTCAGGTAGAGATGGCTGTTCCTGCGGATGGCGCCCAGGCGCTGCACGATCGCCGAGCGCGTCGAACCGCGCGCCGCCATCTCGGCCGCCTCAAGCACCATCCAGCCCGTGCCCAGTGAGATGCTGGCGGAGTCGAACACTTCCACATCCGCCTCGGGAACCAGCGAACGGGCCAGCAAGGCCGAATGGTGCGTCCCACTGTGCTTGCTGGTGACCGTGATCACGAGCACGGGCAGGCGCGCCTGGGCTGCCAGGCGGTACTGCTCGGCGAACCAAGCGGGGGAGGGCTGCGAGGTCGTCGGGATCGTCCCCGTCTCCTGGATGCGGCGATAGAAGAGATCGCGGTCGAGGTTGATGAACTCGTCGTAGCCTTCCTCGCCGAACTGGATGGCGATCGGGGCGGTGGGGATGTGGTGAGCGGCGATCAATTCCGGGGCCAGATTGCAGGTGGTGTCGGTGATGACCCTGACCATGGTTCCTCCCCGGCGCATGGGCTGGGCGGCGCCATGCGCGCCAGCGGTGATTCCCTCAACACCGACAAGGCCCGGGCGGTGCGCAGTACCGAAGGCGGCGTGCGGGCCAACGCGGGCAGCGTGCGGCTCGCGCCTCGTGCTGGTCGGGGAGCTACCGGGGAAGGCCTCCAAACCAACGCCTGATCCAGCGGTGGGCGCGGTGGCCGAAGCCGGCCGGCTCGGCAAACATCAGGATGCATTCGCCCGCCACCACCGAACAACCCAGCGACTCGGCCAGCCGGATGGCGGCGGGGGACTCGGCGCCCGGTTGAAGCCAGATGTGCCGGATGCCGGCCTCGGCCGCCTGCCGAACGACAGCCTCGGCTTGCGGCGGAGGGACGACCACCAGGACGCCGGTCACCGGCGCGGGCAGCGTCCGCAGACTGGGCGCACAGCGGTCGCCTTCGAGCTCCTGTGCTTCTTGGTGAACCGGGATAAGGGAGTAGCCCTTGGCCTTGAGCTCGCGATAGGCGATGTTGCCGAACTTCTTCCCGCTGCGGGAGACGCCCACGACCGCCAGCGAACGCTGCGCCAGGAACTCGTCGATGGCCGCCCGCGTACTCATGCTGCCTCACCTTCCCGGGCCGTGATCACGAGGCGAGCAGGCGATCGAGCGCCGTGCGGGAGCGGGCTTCGACCTGAGCATGCAGGCTCTGACCGTGGGCGTCCATCGTCACGACGGCCGGAAAGGCATCGACCTCGATGACCCACATCGCCTCGGGCACGCCGAAGTCGAGCTTGTAGACGCCGAGCACACAGGTGACGGTCTTGGCGATCAGCGTGGCCGCCCCGCCGATGGCGTGCAGGTACACCGCCGGCGCCGCCTGGCAGGCCGCCAGCGTGCGCGCTCCCATCCCGCCCTTGCCGATCACCGCCCGCACGCCGAAGTGCTGCAGCACTTCGGCCTGGTAGGGCTCCTCACGCGTGCTCGTCGTCGGCCCGGCCGCCACGAAGCGGTAGGCCCGCGTGTCCAGACCGGCCACCACGGGACCGCAGTGGTAGATCGCTCCGCCGGCGAGCAAAGGGCGCAGGCCATCGATCGCCTGGGCGTCATCGCCCTGGGCGGCGCGGGTCCGCTTGACGAAGGTTTCCACCAGCCACTTGTGGGCCGCGTCGCGCCCCGTCACCATCACGCCATGCAGCGCCACCGGGTCACCGACGTGCAGGTCCCGCACCGAAGTCTCGCTCAGGGGAAGCGTCAGGTCGATCATGGCTCACTCCGGTCCAGGATGCGGACACGATCACCGTCGACGACCATCCTCCGTCGGCGGTGCGCCCAGCACATGTAGGAGACCGAGACGAAGAAGCTGGCCGGCAGCCGGTGCAGGGAGCGCGCCTTCACGCCCAGCACGGTCGTCTGTCCGCCAAACCCCATCGGCCCGATGCCCAGCTCGTTGGCCTCGCCCAGCAGGCGCGCCTCCAGCTCCGCCAGCGCCGCGTCGGGGTTGATGTCGTCGAGCGGGCGCAGCAGCGCTTCCTTGGAGGCCAGGAAGGACGAGCCGCGATCGCCGCCGATGGCGATGCCGAGCACGCCGGGTGCGCAGCCCTGACCCTGGGCCTGGTGCACAGCGTCGAGGGCCGCCCGTCGCACGCCTTCCAGATCCCGCCCGGCGCCCAACCCGGCGTGGGGGAGCGAGTACTGCGCCCCGACGTTCTCGCACCCGCCGCCCTTGAGCATCAGGTCGACCGTCAGCACTGCGCCCTCCGTCTCCTCGAAATGGATGGTCGGGAAGGCCTCGTCGCCCAGGTTGTTGCCGCTGTTCTTGCCGCTGAGGGAGTCGACGGCATTCGGACGCAGGTAGGCGCGGGCGGTGGCCTCGGCCACCGCCTTGCGGATCTGCTCCCGCAGCGCACGCGTGCTCCACCCGCTCGGATGGCGCACGGTGAAAATCGGCGTGCCGGTATCCTGGCAGATCGGCGACGAATCGCGCCGCGCCAGCGCCACGTTCTCCAGGATGGTGTCGAGGGCGCCGCGGGCGGCAGAGCCCTCCGCCTCGGCCTGGCGCGCCGCGACCAGCGCCCGCTCAACGTCGGCTGGCAAGTCGGTCGATGTGCGGCGGATCAGTTCCAGGAGGTCGTTCGTCAGATCGCGCATGCAGCCTCCGGCCTCAAGCGTCCTTCGGTCGGCCCGTGAGAAAGGCCACGTACTCGTCGTGGTCGTTGACGGCCCGCCACACCTCCGGCCGCATGTGGGCGAACAGCATGGCGGCGCCGCGCGCGTCGCCTTCCGGCCACGTGTGGCGCAGGTAGCCCTGGGCCCACATCTCGGGCAGGTAGCGCAGGATCAGGGGCCAGTATTCCTGCTCGCGCTGCACCGGGATGAGGGCCGTGACCGGGCCCTCGACGGCGACATAGCGGTAGGGCGGCATCTCGTCCTGCACGCACAGCGACACCGGGCGCAGTTCCCGCAGCAGTTCGGTGCGCGGGTCCTCAGGGGTAAGCAGGACGCGCACTTCTTGGCCGGGGGTGTACGAGTACCACGCCGGCAGGCTGAGCGGGGCTCCCGAATCGCGGGCCACGCTGAAGATGCCCACATGCATCCCGGCCAGGAACGCCTGGCGTTCCTCCGTGCCCATGGAAGGTGACATGCCGATCCTCGGCGGCCGGCTGGTAGGGGCTGCCAGGCCGCGCACGTGATTCTCATCCCGTTTCGCTGGCAGGCCAAGGGCAGCCGGTGCGGGTCGGTCGGCGGGGACTCGTGATACACTGCCGCGGCCATGGACGCCAAGTCGCTGCAGATCCTTGAACTTCCAAAGGTGCTGGAGCGCCTGGCGGCCCGGGCGGCCTTCTCGGCCTCCAAGGAACTGGCGCGTGCCCTGGCGCCGACGACCGACCTGGCCGAGGCGCGCCGCCGGCAGTCCGAGACGACGGAGGCTGCCCGCCTGCGCTCGATCCATTCGGACCTGTCGGTGGGCGGCGCGCACGATGTGCGCCCGGCGGCCACCCAGGCCTCGCGCGGGGCCGTCCTCGAGCCCATCGACCTGCTCGAT
>DYJB01000289.1 GCA_020723365.1 Candidatus Aquidulcis sp.
TCACCCTCCTTCCCCATCCAGCGCAGCGGCGAGTATCGTCTGGGCGGCGGGCGGCGCTGTCGCCGGAGGAAGCGTGATGAGCAAGTCGAACCCCGATCCGATGAACAGGAAGCCCGCGGCGCTGGCGATGCCCCCGAACCCGGCGGCCAACGGTCGGCCGCGCCGCAAATGGACGCCGGCCCGCAAGCTCCAGCTCGTGCTGGAGACGCTGCAGTCGGACCGCCAGCTGGCCGAGATCTGCCGCCGCGAAGGCCTGTCGCCCAACCTGGTCTACCTGTGGCGCAAGCAACTGCTCGGTTCGGCCGAGGCGATCTTCGGCCCCAAGCCGCGCGGCGGCGTGGACCCGCGGACCGAGAAGCTGGCGGCCGACAACGTGCGGATGAAGAGCGTAATCGCCGAGATCACGGCCGAGAACCTGGAGCTTAAAAAAACGCTCTGGGACTGAGCGACTACGGGCAGCTGCCGGCGGAGCTGCAAGGCGAGGTCATCGCGGTGGTGCAACAGACGAAGCAGCGCAGCGGCTGGCCGGCACGGCGGACCCTGCGGGTGCTGGAGATTCCGCCGGGCAGCTTCTACCGCTGGCGGCAGAACCGGTCGCCGGAGGGTTCTGCCCCGCCGCGGCCACGGTCGCATCCGGGCTCGCTGTACGAGCTGCTGCCGGACGAACGGCAGCGCATCGTGGACTATGCGTTGGCGCATCCCGAAGTGCGGCATCGCGAATTGGCCTGGAAAATGCTGGATGAAAACGTGGTCGGCGTAAGTGCGGCCAGCGTGTATCGGGTGCTGCGGGAGGCGAGCCTGGTCTGCCGCTGGCAGCCGCAGGCCAAGCGGAACGGTGCAGCGCGGCGGCCGATGCCGACGCGTCCGGACGAGCAGTGGCAGACCGATTTGCGCTATGTGAAGGTCGGCCGGCGGAACTACTACCTGCTGAGCTTCCTGGACGTGTACTCCCGCTACATCGTGCACTGGGCGCTGCTGCGTTGGATGGACGGCGTGAGCGTGGCGGTCGAGGCCGCGGCGGCGTTGGCGACGCTGACGCCGGAAGAGCGGCCGCGGTTGGACGTGGCCGGCAGCGACGAGTCCGTCCCGCAGCGCGGCCCGGTGATCCAGAGCGATCACGGCAGCGGGTTTATCGCCCGCGAGTTTGCCGGCACGCTGGCCGAATCGGAGGTCGGTCACACGTTGATCCGGCCGCACACGCCCACCGACAACGCCTTCGTTGAACGGTACCATCGAACCGTCGGCGAGCAGATTGACGAGCACGAGCTGGCGGACGATGTCCAGGCCCGGGCGGTGATCGGCGGAATCATCGCGCATTACAATGGCACCCGGCTGCATTCGAGCCTGAACTTCCTGCGGCCGGTAGACTGTTATCGTGGTGATCCGGCGGCGCTGCTGGCCGAGCGGCGTCGGAAGCTACAAACGGCCAGAGCCCTGCGGAAGCAGGAGAACCTGAAGCTGCGACAACGCCGCCTGCCCTGGGCGGAGGGAGAAACGTCCTTTACGCGGAAGGAGCAAGTGTCTCACTTTGTGTGACACATTTCAGTTCCAGCTTGTCGGCCCACTCCTTGATTTGCGCCGGTGTAAGTGCGTCACGCATTCGCGCTCAGGGTGGGCACTCTGGTCCTCCTCCGGCTTGTACGTCCAACCAACCGGAAGGTCAGGCGCTGCACTTTCCAACCGCCGTTCACAGGGTCTCTCCGGATCGCCGCGTCGCAGACTTCGAACGTGCCATCGACTGGACAAAACGCGATTTCAATCCGCTTTTCCTGGTAGTTCTCGTCGAGCACTCTCTTCCCAGGGAAGCCCGGGTCGCGCGGGAAGATCCAGTTGCGGTGGCACCAGGGACGAATCGCGTCCTCCGACAACCAGCGCCACGCCGTGGTTTCGCCGATCGCCGCGACCAGCCCGCGCGCGATGGCCGCGCCCGTTCCGTCGCCGACGTGCAG
>DYJB01000056.1:0-4015 GCA_020723365.1 Candidatus Aquidulcis sp.
GGGATGTCTCCCCTTCGTGGTGCGGTCGATCCGCGAGCCACGTGCGATTCCTGCTTCGAGCCCTGCGCGCTCCGCCCTGGTGCGCGGCCCCCCGCGCCGGCTCTGAGCGCCCGGTCGGGCGCGGCCGCTGGCTGCCTGAGGGTGACAGCCAGCGGCCGGCTGCGATCGGCGCCGGCTACATCATGGGCGGCATGTCCAGCGCCGGGTGGTGTTTCGCGGTGATGTAGGCGACCGTGCCCTCAACGTCGGTGGCGGAACGTTCGTCGCAGATCCTGTCGATCAGGTCGGGATCGCCCTCGCGCTGGGCGACCAGCTTGAGCTGCTCGGCCATCTGGTCCTTGAGCACGGACGACATCCAGACGACGCGCTTGAAGCCGCCGTCGGCGGAGATGAACTTCGGGCTGAGGATGTAGAACTTGCCATGGCCCATGATGCCCGGCGTCTGCAGCCCGCCGCCGGCCATGCCGGCCAGCGTGGAGAAGGTCATCCCGGCCGGCGTCATGCTCGTGTCCTCGCGGCTCACGATCATGACCCCGTTGGCTTCGGGAATGACCATGGCGATGCACTCGAAGCACCCGCAGGCCGTCATCGGGTTCTCCATGATCGAGTACATCGTCACCTCGGCCACCATCTGATGGCTGGCCTGGTTGGCGAACTCGTTGACCCCCACGAAGTAGCCCTTAGTGGTGTCGGTGCTGGAGCCCTTGCGGATGGGCTGGTTGGGCCCGGTGGGGTTGATCTGGTTGGAGGCCTTGCAGTCCAGCCAGTTGTAGGCGCCGCACAGGCCCAGCCGCTCCGGACTGATGATGCACACGTGGTTTGGAGCGAAGGACTGGCACAGCGTGCACGAGTAGAAGGTGTCGACGCTCTCGTCGGTCATCGAGCCGATGCGGACGTTGCGGTCTTCGTAGGCCTGGCGGGCGCGCTCGAGCCACTCGGCGTGCAGCTTGGGGTCGGTGACGATCGTCACCTGCACCTTGTCGACGATGCTGCCGAAGTCGGCGTGGTAACGGGCATGCAGGATCTCGCCGAAGTGCTTCAGGTTGAAGCCCTTCTCGGTCGCCGCCGTGCTGATGCGGATCCAGGCGATGTCGCGCTGGCCGATGTGCTGAATGCCGGAGGCGCCGTTGATGAAGTAGTGGATCTGGCGCTCGAGCACCGGCTCGAAGTCCTTCTCCATCTTACGCCCGGCCACCTGGACCAGGATGCCCAGGTCCATGGCGCCCTGGGCCTCGACCTCGTCGAAGGTCGGACCGACGATCTCGATCTTGCCGTCCTCGACTTTGTCCAGCTCGCCCATGAACAGGTACTCGAAGGCGCGGCTCTTCTTGCCGCCGAACTCGACGCGCATGTCGTTCTTGCGCACCACCTCGCCCTCGAAGGCCGAGCCATAGGGCACCGGGATGGGGATTTCGCTGACCTTGACCTTGACGCCCCGGATCTCGATGCACTTCTGCACGAGCTTCTCGGCCCGCTCCAGGTCGTCCTTGCCCTCGATCTCGTTGAAGGGCATCGACACCACGTGTTCGTAGGTGGTGACGCCGGTGGGCAGGATCTCGGGGATGATGGTGTCGGCGATGACCGGGAAGCCGAAGTTGATGGCGCCGGCGGCGGTGGCGTACTTCAGGTCGTCGACCTCTCCCAGGGCCAGCACGAAGGCGAAGACGCGATTCTTGTTGTAGAGCAGGATGTCGCGCGCCTGGCCGCCCTTCATGCCGCCGAAGGTCAGCGCCGAGCGGACGGCGAAGCCCAGCGGGTAGACGGCCGAGATGGTGTCGGTGCCGAAGGGCACGGTGTAGGTGTCGAAGCCCAGCTCGACGCCCTCTTCCTGGAGCTGGTGGATGATGCTGCGCCCGTTGACGTTGCCGCACAGGAAGGTCAGGATGTTGCGCCGCTGCAGCTCGCGCACGATCTTGACCGCCACGGCGTTCGACTTGGCGCAGCCGACGATGGCCGCGAAGCCGGGCATGCGGCCGTCGACGAGCTGGATGCCCCACGAGCGCAGCTGGATGTCGTCGATCGGGCCGTTGAGGTGGCCGCTGCCGTTGCTGCCGTTCTTCGACGGGTAGGCGGTGCCGCCGGCCAGGTGAAAGCCCGGGAAGGGCTCCGGCTGCAGGTCGTAGACGAAGCGCAGGGCCATGATCACCTCTTCGGCGATCAGCGTGGCCATGCCGCTGTCGAGCGTCTCGCCCAGGTAGGGCGTCCAGCGCCGGTCGGACGGGATCGGGTGGAGCAGGGCCCGCGCCCGCTCCAGCGCCGGCTTCAGGCCGGCGAGCGTATTGACCTCGGCCCCGGTCATCCCCAGGATCATCGGCAGGTAGTAGGCCGTGTTGGGGAAGGAGACCGGCGCCTCGGCGCCCTTCTCGTCCAGGGCGCGTTCGAGCATCAGCTCGGCTTCGTGGACAACGGCATTGGCGCCGCGGATGGCCCGCGTGGCGATGTAGCGTGACATGGTTTCGCTCCTCAGTCGCCCACGGGCGTGCCGTACAGCGCCTCGGCACGCGCCTCCGGGCTAAGCTCTTCGAGTTCGAGCATGCGGGCGTCGCCGCTGCGGCCGAAGCGCTTGGCATCGTAGGCCGGCAGGTTCAGAGCGGCGCGCTTCTTGTCGATGTGCTCCAGGATGCGGCGGACCATCTCCTCCGGCTCGACGACGAACTCGATCTTGCCGCCGACCTGCTCCTCCCAGCCCTTGCTCAGGAGATCGGTCACCACGCTGCTGCCCTCGACCGGGTTCTTGACGCCCATGATGACGTAGGCGCCCGAGGCGGCACAGTAGGTGGCGATGGAGATGGCCTTCTCGCTCATCCACTCCGGGGCGATGCCGACGGCGGGCACGTCGCTGATGTCGTCACCCAGCCCGCCCTCGCTCACGACTTGGGCCAGCACGGTCAGGATGCGGCTGTTGTCCACGCACGAGCCCATGTGCAGGACGGGGGGCATACCGGTCGCCTCGCACACCTCGCGCAGGCCCGGCCCGGCCCACTCCATGGCCGCCTCGCCCAGCAGGTAACCGTATTTGCCGCTGGCGATGGCCCCGCAGCCGGTCTCCACGATCAGGATGTCGTTCTTGAGCAGCTCGCGGTTCAGGTACTCGTGGGTGGCGTCCTGCGTCGTGCGCGGGTTGTTGCAGCCCACGTTCCCGACCACGCCGCGGATGCGCCCCGACATGATGGCGTCGTTCAGCGGCCGGAAGGACGAGCGGAAGGAGCCGCCCAGCATGTAGTTGATGTACTCGTGGGAGAAGCCGGGGACCACGTCGCACATCACGTCGGGGATTTGCACCTCGCCCCGGTTGGGGAAGTTGTCGATCGCCCGCCGCACGATCTCCTTGGCGATGTCGGGCGCGCGGTGCTCATCGAACTCGATGTGCGTGGCGCCGGTGATCTTGACCTTGGGCGAGGTGGTGATGACCTTGGTGTGGAACTTGGCGGCCAGCTCGGGCAGCGCCTGCATGATGCACTGCACGTCCACGACCATCGCCTCGACGGCGCCGGTGATGATGGCCAGCTCCTGGTGCAGGAAGTTGCCGGCCGACGGCACGCCCTGGCGCACCAGCGTCTCGTTGCTGGTGCAGCAGATGCCGGCCAGGGTGATGCCCTTGGCTCCCTTGGTCTGGGCGTAGGCGATCAACTCGGGGTCGGTCGTGGCGGCCAGGATCATCTCGGAGAGCGTCGGCTCATGGCCGTGCACCACGATATTGACCTCGTCCTTGGACAGCACGCCCAGGTTGACCTGCGCCACCAGCGGGCTGGGAGTTCCGAAGAGCACGTCCGAGAGGTCGGTGGCGATCATCGAACCGCCCCAGCCGTCGCCCAGGGCGGCGCGCATCCCCTGGTGCAGGATGTGCTCCGGGTCCTGATCGTCGCCCATGTGCGTGCGGTGCAGGACGTCGACGATCTCACGGTCGATCCCGCGCGGCGCAAGCTTCCGCTCTCGCCACAGCTCCTTGCGCTTCTTGGGGGCGCGCTCGATGGGGAAGACCTCGCCCGTTTGCTGGCCGAACTGGGACAGGCAG
>DYJB01000056.1:4025-13481 GCA_020723365.1 Candidatus Aquidulcis sp.
TGTGGCGGAAGAACTCGGTGCGCGGCTCGGGGCAGATCTCACCGGCGGTGACGGCCACGGTGCGGACGCCCCGCTCGTGGCAGGCTTGCGCCACGTCGAGGGCGATATCGCTGATGGGGCGGCCCTCGGTCGGTATCTTGAGCTCCTGGGCGACGCGCTGCAGCCGGAAGGGATCACGGATCTTGTAGCCCGGAGCCTCCCCCTTGGCCACGGCCAGCAGCGTCAGCGCCAGGTCGCGCCCGTGGTCGGAGTGCGCCGCGGCCCCGGCGGCGATGGCGCGGGCGAAGTTGCGGGCGGTGATGGTCTCGATCGTCGCCCCGCATACGCCCGTCTGACCGTCCTTCACCAGGCGGCAGGGTCCCATGAAGCACAGCCGGCAGCACGATCCGTCGGCGCCGATCGGGCAGGGGGCCATCTGCTCGGCGCGGGAGAAGGCCGTCCCCAGGCCGAGCTCATCGGCGCGGAGGAGCATCTCCTGGGCGGCGGGGTCCATCGAGCGTTCTTGCGGAGTGCGGGCCTTCTTCTTCTTGTCGTCAGGCATGGCGACTGCTCCTTTGGCTGGCTACCTTAGTCGGGAATGTGCGGCGTTCGCGGATCGAAACCAGGGCAGGGCCACAGCGGGCGGCCCTGCACAACCTGTGTCACTTCGGCAAAGGCCAGCGAAGTCCCCGTGCCGGCCAGGGTAGCCGTGTGACGGGTGACCTCCTCGGCCAGAATCGACTGCACCGGAAACCCCAGGTCGGCCTCCACGCCAACGGCGTAGCCCTGAGCCGCCAGGGCCTTCTCGATCGCCGCCGCAGTGGTCTTGCCTGGATCGAACGTGAGCGCCACCTGGCGGTAGGCGGCGCTGACCAGGGGATCCCTCACCCCGGCAATCGCCTCCAGGATCCGGCGCACGGCGACGGTGTGGTGGTCGCCATACAGGGTGGGGATGGTGAGCACCAGCTTCTCCATCGCGCTTCTCTCCTCAAGCTTGGTCCGCGGCGTCCACGCGCCCGGAAGGTCGGAGGTACGGCGTCGGCGACAGGTGGGCGCGGAGCTGATCCTTGACCGCCTCCCGCAGGTAGTCGCCGGAAACATGCATCAACGTGTCGCGGTAGTCGGCGTCCGTGTTCATGCTCGCCAGGCAGGGGAAGTGGTGGTGCAGCATCCCGGCCGCCTCCACCGCCTGGTCCACGGGCAATCCGACCAGCCCCTGCGCCACGTGCCGCGCGCAGCCGCAAGCCGCGTCCCGCCGCACGCTGGCCGAGGCGATTCGTCCGTCGCTCACCTCGATGTCGAAGGCCGGCTGGCCGAAGCGCTCGGCGAAGGCCCGGATGAGAGGGTCGTCGTACGGCTGGACCAGCGGCGTTCGGTTGACCGTCGACGGGGTGAGGGAGCAGAAAGGCTTCGGAAAGACGATGGCCGCGCCCAGCGGCTCGACCCAGCTCCGAAGCTGGCGAATCAGGCCGGGGGGCAGGGCCTCGTTGAAGTCGACCGGGGCGATGACCGCCCGGGCGCCGCTCTTGCGAACGACGTCCGGAACCAGCTGCGCCAGCCCGGCCGTCTCGCCCAACGCGATGATCAGGTCCGCCGGGGCAAAGGCAGCCGGGAGGTAGTCCTCAGGATTATCAACGACTGGCGGGATGACACGCGGAGCCGCCCAGACCTCCACCGTCCAACCCTGGGGCGCCTGGTCGTGTATGTTCTTTGCGATGCGCTCTCCCCAGGTCCCTTGCGTGACAGCCAGGACATGCAGAGCAGCGACGCTGGCAGACGGGTCCCTCATCCCCGGTCCACCGCCTTTTCCTTTGGCTTTGTCCGAGCGCGCTCGACTACCCCAAATCATGCCCGTCCCCGCCAAGGGGCAGCAGTAAGGATTGTCATGCCTTGCTCGGTAAGTCATCCGAATTCGACCTTTGCCGTCTTGGTTGTCAACTCGCTTGTGAACTCGGGCGCAAGCACGCTTCACCCGGCGCAGGAGCGGGTCAGGAACGAGCCGGGATACCGGCAGCAACCCTTCTGCGCGGGACAGGTTGGCCCGCAAGCTCTTGCCGTGCAGCTCGGAGCCGCCTGTTTGGAGTACACCAATCCCACCATCCCGAAGGCTGCGCAGGCGGGGTCCCTGGTTAGTGCTCGTGTCCTTGGCGGAGCGCTCTTCCTATAGAATGGGGGCCAGCTTCCCAGCGACTCCCGATGGGGCTCCTCATGCCGTATCGCCCGCGATCACCGGATGACCGCCATGCCCTGCGCGCACTCCGAGGTCGATGGGCCCTGACGGTAGGTCTGGGCGCAGCCTCGCTCCTTGTCGGTGCTGCCATCCTGCTGACGCGCTTCGATGCCGGCCGGGTGGGGCGCTGGCTCCTGATCTCCTCGGCCGTGTTCGGGTACCAGGTCGTGTTTGTCGGCCGCCGGCTGCATCTCAACCGCCGCCAGGGTGAAGCGCAACTGCTGGCAGCGTTGGGCCCGGGCAACGCACTGACGCTGGCGCGCGGTGTGCTGCTGGCGATGCTGGCAGGCTTCATCGTCTTGCCCTGGCCGCCGGGAGCTCTGGCCTGGGCTCCGGCCATTCTGTACATGACCGCCGATGTGGCCGATTACTTCGACGGCTACCTGGCGCGCATCAGCCGCCACGCCACGCAGCTCGGGCAGGCGATCGACATGGAATTCGATGCCCTCGGGTTGTTGGTGGGTCTCGGCGTAGCCATCCACCTCGGACAGCTGCCGCCCGCCTTCCTGGCCTTCGGCGCAGCGCGCTATGCCTTCGTTTTCGGCCTGTGGATCCTGGAGCGCCTGGGGCGCGAGCCGCGTCCGCTGCCGGAGAGCGTCAGCCGGCGCCCGATCGCCGGGCTGACGATGGCCTTCGCCAGCGCCGTGCTGTGGCCCATCGTGATCCCGCCTGTGGCGGCGCTGGCCGGCGTGCTGTTCGCCATCCCCTTCGCCGCCTCCTTCGGCCGCGATTGGATTGTCGTCAGCGGCGTCCTCGATCCCGCCTCCCCTCGCTATCTCGCCTGGCGCCGACGGCTCAAGCGGCTCATCCTCCACTACCTGCCGCCGGCTGCGCGTCTGGCGCTGGCGGTTCTCATGGCGCTGCTCGTGGTGCGAGGCGCCTCGGCTGCGGGGGATGGGCTGCGCGCTGCACCATCGATCCTGCTCGGACTCCAGGTCCTGGCTACGGCATGCATCGCCCTGGGGTGGGCCGGGAGGCCGGCGGCGCTTGGGTTGATCGTTCCGCTGGGACTTGGCGCATTCGCCGAGGACCTCTCCCTGCTGCGCGGCTGGGCCCTGGGGCTGGCGATTGCCGTCCTGATCCTCGGCACCGGCGCTCTATCGCTGTGGAAGCCGGAAGAGAGCGTGTTCCGAAGGCGCGCCGGTGAAGATGATGACGGATCCTAGACGGCGCTTCTCCCCGCGCCGTGCGCTCCTGATCGGCCTGGGCGTTCTGCTGGCGACAGCGGCCCTCTTCTGGCTGCTGCGCGACATCTCCCTCGCCGACGTGGTGCGGGCGCTCCAGCGGCTTACGCCCGGTGAGATCATCGTCGTGCTTCTGGTCAACCTGGGGGTGACCCTCGTCTTCAGCCTGCGCTGGTGGCTGATCGTGCGCCTTCTCGGCTGCCGCGCCTCGATCGCCGAGGCCTGGGCGATCCGGCTGGCTGGATTTGCGGTCAGCTACTTGACGCCCGGGACGCAGTTCGGAGGCGAGCCGCTGCAGGTGGCGCTGCTGCAGCGGCGCCGGCCGATCGCCACCCAGGCGGCAACCGCCTCCGTTGTCATCGATCGAGCGGTGGAACTGCTGGGCAACTTCACCTTCCTGGCCTTCGGACTCGTGCTTTCGCTTCAGCTGCGCCTCCTCCCGGGCGAGGCGGCGGCCCCTCTGACCGTCGCCGCCCTGACGCTGCTCCTCCTCCCGCTGGCGTTTCTCGCTGCGGCGGTGGCGGGTGTGCGCCCGCTGACGGCGCTGCTTACCCGGCTCCCGTCGCCCGCCGCCTGGCGCTTGGGGGCCTGGGCACGCCTGTTGCAGTGGACGCGCTCGACCGAGGACGTCATCGTGGGATTCTGCCGCGAGCAGCCTGCCGGTTTGGCGGCAGCCATGGGGATCTCGCTCGTCAGCTGGGGGACGGTGGTCTTCGAGTACGGGCTGCTATCGGCGTTCCTGGGCATACTGCTGGATCCGATCGAGCTGATCGGCGTGATCACGGCCGGCCGGGTGGCGCTGCTGGTGCCCGTCCCCGGCGGACTGGGGGCGCTCGAGGCCAGCCAGGTGTTGGCGTTGACGGCGCTGGGCTACAGCCGCGCCGAAGGTCTCGGACTGGGGCTGCTGATCCGCGCCCGTGACCTGGTCTTTGCCTTCGCCGGCCTGGCGCTGGGCGCCATCAGCGCCGGTGGCCGGCGGGACGCGGCCCGGCCGGACGCAACCTGAAGGCTGCGGCCACGTTCGTTGGATTATGCTGCGCGCCATCCTTGGCCAAGGGGTCGCATGCGCAACCGGGCGGCGCCGGCCGGGTGTGGAACCGGGCGCTGTCCATCGCGCCATGGCAGGCTGTCGGATCCCCACGTGAGCCGGGAGCCGCAGGCTCTGGTACCTGTGGCCACGTGCGCCGTGCGGATCATGATGCCATCCAGCCGGGCATCTAATCGTTGAGTCGCAGGCTTCAGCCTGCGCCCCCGATTCCGATCGGTACCATTCCTGGAAGCGGTGTTGGATGCGCCATCGCAGGGACGCAGCCTAAAGGCTGCGGCTACCCGCGGTGCGCGACGCCTCCCGCGGCCGGGGCGGTGCAATCACCGTACAGGGGCGCGGCCCACGGACGGCGACTATGGGCGGCGAGTGGTGCGAGGCGCCGAGGGGCTGACGGCCCGTCCACGGACGCGGCCGAAGACATCCAGCTGGTGGGCGATGTAGGTCAACTCGCCGCGCTCGATCTGCCGGTGCCGGCGTTCTACCCAGCGGGTGAGCAGGCGCCCATCGAGCTCGGGCCGGGGGCGCAGCGCACGCTCGAGCGTATGGACGATGAAGTGCAGGAAGTAGGCTTCGTCACCGGGGTAGCCGCCGCCGGTGGGAGTGACCACCCAGTCTGAGGCGCCCGCCGCCTGCACCTGGGCGCCGGCAGCTCGCAGGGCGGCAAACAGGTGCCGTCCTGTGCGACTGTCCCCCGACAACCGACCGTCGACGCGGCGCTCGTCCATCGTGCGGTGGTAGAGGCTCTCGATGGCGCCATCGAGCGCTGGATCGATGGCGGGCTCGAAGGCCGTCACCCCGTCGAAGTTCAGGCTGAAATGGAAGAGCCCACCCGGGCGCAGCGTGGCGAGCAGGACGGGGAGTGCGGTTGGCAGGTCCAGCAGGTCAAGGAACGCATGCGACAGCAGCACCTCCGCCCGCCCGCGCAGCCCGGGCGCCAGCTTCAGAACATCGCCCGTGCGGAACGTGAGGCGCGTCTCCTGGGAGCCGCGCCGCAGCACAAGCCGGTTGCCTTGCCCGGAGAGGTCGTACCGCCGCCGGCGGGCCCACGCCCGCAGGCGGCGCCCGGCGCGCTGCGCCAGCTTCGCCTGCGCCTCGATCCCGGTGTACTCCATACGGGGTAGGAGTCCTCGGTCGAGCAGCCGCTCGGCCATCGTCCCGATGCCCGCACCCAACTCGAGCACCTGGACGCTTGCCTGCGAAGCCCGTCCGGCGGCGGCGTCCGCCAGCGCCTGCCAAACGTGCGCGTTCAGCGCGCGGTCGTCGACCGTCCGCTTGGCGGCCAGGTAGCGTTCGAAGGAATACCGCCGCGGGGTCGCGTTCGGTGCGGAGGGCGGCCGCCGGGCAGTCACGCCCGGGCGCGCTGGTGCAGGTAGAGCGCAGCGATCAGCACGAGTTCAACGACCTTCGTGGCGTATCCGACCGGGGTGTAGGGGCGACCCATCACAACCCAGGCGGCAATCGTCACGGCCGCGAACCCCATGAAGGCCCAGTGCACCAACGTCTGCTGCTTGGAGACGATCGGCAGGTTGAGGAAGAGCGCGGCCAGCAGGGCCAGGAACCCCAGGCCGTTGAGGGTGAAGAGCGGGTCGATCCTGCCCATGCCCACGTTCAACAACACCAGGTGGACGAGGGCCGTGATCAGCCCGGTCACGATGATGACGGCGCGCAGCGTGGAACGGTTCATTGGACGCCTCCCAGGGCGACGGACAGAGCCGGGGCGGCCGCCCCGGACGGAGCCATTGGCAGCAGGAACTGGCGGATGGTTTCCATCGAGTCGACCCAGCCTGGGCGGGCGAGCGCCGAGCGCCGCGCCGCCAGGCCGAGACGGGCGAGCAGAGGGCGATCGTTGGCCAGACGAAGCAGGTGGTCGGCCAGGATGGCGGGGCTGGCAGGAGGGACGAGGAAGCCGGTCTCGCCGTGCGTGACGATCTCGGCCGCGCCCCCCGCGTCCGAGGCCAGCACCGGCAGGCCAAAGGTCATCGCCTCGAGGTAGGCGATGCCGAAGCCTTCGTACGCCGACGGCACCGCCAGGATATGGCTGCGGGCATAGGCCTGCGCCAATCCCCCGTCGTCGAGCGCGCCGCGCAGCTCGACCGCCCCGGCCAGGCCGAGGCGGGCGATCTGCCGCCGGATTCGCGCGGCATAGGCGGCGTCTCGACCACCATCACCTACGATCTCGAGCGCCCAGGCGCCGGCGGGCAGGGCGGCCAGCGCCTCCAGCAGGATGTGCAGGCCCTTGCGGGCGATCAGGCTGCCGACGAACAGGATCCGCAAGGGTCCCGGCTCGCCGGCACGGGCCCGTACATCGACGTTGGCCGTTGGCACTGGCAGCCGATCGCCGCCGGGGGGTGCCACGATGAAGGGCCGGAAGGCTCCCACCAGACGCTCGACCGAGCGGCGGGTGGCCTGGCTGTTGAAGATGAAACCGTCCACGCCCCGCAGGTAGGCGCGCTCGACCAGACGATAGAACACGCGAATCGCGGGAGGGGAGGCCTCGCTGGAGCGCAGATGGTGGACGATTGAGACGAGCGGGAATCGCTTCCCGTCTCGCAGCCGCCGATGGGCCGCCAGCAGCGAGGGATGGTTGAGCTCATCCTCCAGCAGGACATCCACGTCGAGGTCGAGCAACCGCCGGCTCAGGTCTTGAGACAGGTTGTCGGTCAAGTGCGCGGCGTAGGACCGCCACGGCAGGGACACGACCTCCACGACGTCGCCGGCGCGCTGCAGATGCTCCACCAGCCGGCGGTCGTACAGGTAGCCGCCGGTCTGCGTCTGCAGCTGGCCGTAGATCACCAACCCCAGGCGCACTAGCGCACCGCCTTCTCGTAGGAAGCCCAGGCGATCTCGTTCTCCCACAGGCGCACGCGCAGACGGCGGAGATTGGGCGCCGTGGCGCCCCCGGCCAGCGCCTCGCACACGATGCGGGCGAAGTGCTCGAGGCTGGGGTTGAGGCCGGAGAACTCGGGCAGGTCGTTGAGCCGCCGACCGGAGTAGCGGGCCACGATCGCCTCCAGGCGTGCCTCGAGGTCGACGATGTCGAGCAGGTAGCCGTGCTGATCCAGACGGTCGCCTTCCAGCTCGACCTCCAGCCGGTAGGCGTGCGCATGCGGCGCGTTCTCGGCGCCCCAGTCGCCCCCGATCAGGAAGTGCTCGGCGGAAAAATCGCGGCGGACGGAAAGGGCGTACATCGTGGCCAGATCTCCGTAGTCGGTCAGGCGTCCGGGTAGGTGAGGACGACTTGCAGGGCTTCCTCGGGGTGCTCGTCCAGCAGCGCGTAGGCCTCTCCGGCGGACTCCAGGTCGACGCGGTGGGTGATCCAGGCCGAGGGCTTGAGGCGAGCCAGCCATTGCCAGGCAAAGGCCAGCCGGCGAGCCTTGGTCCAACGGCCAGTGAGCGCCGGATCGAGTTGACTGACCTGCGAGGCCAGCAGTCGGATGTGGCTGCGGTGGAAGCCGCCGCCTAGATCGAGATGCACCGGCTTCGTCCCGTACCACGAGCCAAGGACGAGGCGGCCGGCGAAGCCGGTTGACTTGATGGCGGCATCGAGGGCCGCCGGATTGCCGCTCAGCTCGAGCGTCAGGTCGGCGCCGTCCTCGCCCAACGCAGCGCGCAGGGCATCGCTCAGGTCCGGCTGCGCCGGATCGAGAGCTGCCGCCGCGCCCAGCGCCAGCGATGCCTTCCGGCGCAGGGCGAAGCGATCGAGCGTCACCAGGCGAACCAGCGGGATCGAGGCGAGCAGCGAGGAGGCCAGCAGCCCGACGATGCCCTGGCCCCAGACGGCCACGCGTTCACCCGCCAGCGGAGCGCTGTCGTGCAGCAGGCTGACGGCCGTTTCGGTGTTGGCCAGGAAAACGGCGTCTTCGTCGCCGACGCCGTCGGGTACCGGCTGGAGATCGCTCAGCTCGCTCACGAAACGGCTGGCATGCGGTTGGAAAGCGAAGGCCCGGCGCCCTATCCACGCCTGCTCGGCGGGGGAGCCCACCTGCTCGACCACGGCGACCGAAGCGTAGCCGTACGCCAGCGGATACGCCAGGCTGCCGGGGAGCGCAGTCAGGGTCGCATCGGCTGGCAGGTCGGCGGGGGCTTCGCCGCGGTAGACGAGCAGCTCGGAGCCGGAGGAGATGGCGGAGAGACGCGTGCGCAAGAGCGCCTGCCCGGGAGCAAGCGGCTTGAGCGGTGTCTCACGGAGCTCGACCCGGCGCGGGGCGACGAAGGTGACGGCCCGGGCGTTCATGTTCCGCCTCCGGCCAGCCGGCCGAAAACGACGCCGTCTGGATCCAGCGAGAGCCAGACAGGTTGGTCGAGCTCCAGCTTGAACCCGTCGGCCCGCAGCGCCGGCAGTCCACTCTCCCAGCGGGGCGCGATCGTGAGCAGGACGGCATCCATCGCCCGGGCCTGAAGGAAGGCGGTGATGACGTTGGCGCCGCCCTCGACCATCAGGCGCTGGACGCCTTCCGATCGAAGTCGGGCCAGCGCCGCAGCCAGGTCCAACCGCCCATCGGCGGCGCGCGGCGTCTCGAGCAGCCGGGCGCCGGAGGCCTCCAGGGCGCGGCGCCGGTCCAGCGGGGCGTCCGGGGCGCACAGGATCCACAGGGATTGCGGGCCGCGCAGCAGCTGTGATCCCGGCGGCGTGCGCGCCGTCGTGTCGAGCACGATGGGACGCGGGTCCGGCCCTTCGACCAGGCGCACGGTCAGCCGGGGGTTGTCGGCCAACACCGTCCCCACGCCGACCAGCAGGGCGTCGTGCCGGGCGCGCAGCCGGTGTGTCAGGACTTGCGAGGAGGGGCTGCTGATGGTGAGCGTGCGGCGTTCGGCGGTGGCGATGCAGCCGTCGAGCGTCTGGGCATAGGTCAGCGTGACCGCCGGTCGGGAGGCCCTGGCTGGGAGGGATCCGACCTCCGCCAGGATGCTCTCAAGCGGATCGACCATGGCCGTTCCCGCGTCCGATCAGCGTGACGGCATCCGGCCGCGTGGTCAAGGTCCCACACGCGCTCCCGCACGCGAGCTGACCACCC
>DYJB01000056.1:13491-15128 GCA_020723365.1 Candidatus Aquidulcis sp.
CCGGCCGCGTGGTCAAGGTCAGCAGGTGATTCATGCGCTTGACCTTGGTGTGCAGGTAGCCGGCATTCTCGGGATGTACGGTGGGCTCGACCGGCACGCGGTCGACGACGCGCACGCCCAGGGCGCGCAGGCCATCGATCTTGGTGGGGTTGTTGGTCATCAGGCGCACGGAGGACACGCCCAGGTCTTCGAGGATGCGGGCGGCGGCGGTGTAGTCGCGTTCGTCGGCCTGGTGCCCGAGAGCCAGATTGGCCTCGACCGTGTCGTAGCCCTGGTCCTGCAGGTTGTAGGCGCGCAGCTTCTCGAGCAGCCCGATGCCGCGCCCCTCCTGCCGCAGGTAGACGATCACGCCGCTGCCCTGGCGGGCCACCTGGCGCATGGCGCGGTGCAGCTGCTCGCCGCAGTCGCAGCGGCGCGAGCCGAGCACATCGCCCGTCAGGCATTCGGAGTGGACGCGCACGAGCACGTCGGACCGGCCGGCGACCTCCCCCATCACGAGCGCCAGGTGTTCCTTGCTGTCCTGGGAGTTGAGATAGAGGGAAAGCCGGAAATCGCCTTCGGCCGTCGGCACCCGGGCCGTTGCCTTGCGTTCGACCTTGAGGTCAGTCATCGTGCGCCACCCCTGGCGCTGAACAGCAGTGCGGAGGCAGGGGGCCAGCTGTCTGTTCAGCCTATGTACAGGAATTATAAGGTATTTCAGGCCATATTAGGAACTATTCATCCAGTTCTTATCCCTCCGCCGGGATCAACGTGCTGCCCGAGGCTTCCGCCCGCGCCGGCGGCGCTTGGCTGGCCGAGATCCGACCTGGCCCGTTTGGGCCCCCAGTGACTCGAGGGAAGCCCGCCCGAATTCGGGGGCTCTGGGCGGAAATCCTGCCTCTCTCGTCCTCCCCGCCCGCCAGGCACGCGTGCTACGGCATGATGGCTGGAGCGGATGCTCCGGCTGCGGTGGGGCTGTCTCTGCGAGCGCGCCGATCCGTCCGCTCGTCGCAAGCCCTCCAGTCGGCCAGGCTGGCATGGGTCAGCCCCGCAATCCCGCAGGCGCGCGCTCGCGGGAGGCGAGTTGCCGGCCGCCCTCGGGTGCCCTATACTCATGACCGCGTTCCCCGAAATCCGGCGCACGCTGTGCGCCCACGCATGTCTTGCAGGTCCGCGTCGCGGCCTGTCGGTTGGCGACGGACCTCGTCCTAGTGAACCGGAGGCGCCCATGAATCCCCGATCCCGCCGTGCTACGTTGACACTGGCCTTCCTGACCTGCCTGGCCATGATCCTGTCCTGCTCGCTGCCCTCCCGTCTGCTCGGCCGGCCGGCGGACGACCCGGGTGGCGCAACTTCCGGTGGTGGTGCGGCTGAGGGTGGACCCGGCCCGGTGGAGCAAGTCCCTCCGCCGGAGCCGCGGGTCGTCGCCCATCAAGGTGAGACGTTCGCAATCTACTCCCTAGAGGGCGCGTTGCAGGAGACCCGCCCGGCGAGCGGGCTGAGCTACGCGCGTCCCAACACGGCGCAGGTTGTGGGCGAGTCGATCTACTACGTCGACAGCTCGGGCTCGAGCCTGGGCGGAGTCGTGCGCCGCGTGACGTCGGACGGGGTCGAAGCCCTCGACTTCACGGCCGGCGAGGATATGGCTTCGGTGACCT
>DYJB01000290.1 GCA_020723365.1 Candidatus Aquidulcis sp.
GGAGGCGCTCGCCAGGTGTTCGATCTCGGGTTGCCCAAGCCGGAGGCCAATGGCGCCCAGGTTGTCGGCAAGCTGGGCGATCGTGCGCGGCCCAATGATCGGGCTGGTCACCCCCGGCCGAGCCAGCAACCAGGCCAGTGCCACCTGCGAAGATGAGGCGCCGTGATGAGAGGCCACACCCTGCACAGCTTCCAGCACCCGCCGCCCCTGCTCGGAGGTCAGGTACTCTTTGATCCGGCCGCTCTGGCTGCCGCGCGTGCCCTCCGGCGCCGGCTGGCCCGGCGTGTACTTGCCAGTGAGGAACCCGCCGGCCAGCGGGCTGTAGGGGATCACGCCCAGCCCGTAGGTCCGGCAGATCTCTTCCAGTCCGCCTTCATACTCCCGGCGGTGCACCAGGTTGTAGTGCGGCTGCAGGCAATCGAAGCGCGCCAGCTTGAGGCGATCCGAGGTCCACAGCGCCTGGACCAGCTTCCAGGCCGGGTAGTTTGAGCACCCCAGGTAGCGCACCAGCCCACGCTTCACCAGGCTGGCCAGCGCCTCAAGCGTCTCGTCGATGGGCGTCTCATCATCCGGCCAGTGCGTCTGATACAGGTCGATGGCCTCGACGCCCATCCGGCGGAGCGAGGCTTCGCAGGCGGCCAGGATGTGGTTCCGCGAGAGCCCGGCATCCTGCGGGCGCTCGCCCATCGGGCCGCGAACCTTTGTCGCCAGGACCACGTTCTCGCGTCGGCCTGAGCCCGCCGCCAGCCAGCGGCCGATGATCGTCTCCGCCACGCCTCCTGGATTGCCGGGCGCCCAGCGCGAGTAGATGTCGGCCGTGTCGATGAAGTTGATGCCTGCCTCGAAGGCCGCCTCGAGGACGGCGAAGGAGGTCGACTCATCGGCCGTCCACCCGAACTGCATCGTCCCCAGGCACAGCGCCGAGACGCGCAACCCGGTGGTGCCCAATGTGCGGTATTCCATCGCCGCCTCCCAACAACGCCGCCCCGTGAATCGCGGGTGATAGAATCCTACCCGATGCCTACCAGACACTCCTCCTCGCTGATGGGTCTGATCCTTCTGGCATTGCTGTGCGCGGCGTGCAGTCCCTCCTCCGCTGCCCGCCTGCATGGCAGCCCCTACGACGCTCCCGCCTTGGCCCCCGAACTCGGCCTGGTCGACACGGCCGGCGCGCCGTTCCGCCTCGAAGCGCTGCGGGACAACGTCGTGCTCATCTACTTTGGCTACACGCAGTGCCCGGATGAGTGCCCGCTCACGCTCGCCAATGTCCGCTGGGCGGTTGAAGCGCTCGGGGACCTGGGAGAGCGGCTGGCGATGATCCTGGTGACCGTCGACCCTGCCAACGACTCGCCGCAAGTGCTGCGCGCCTACCTCGACCGCTTCAACCCGCGGTTCATCGGCCTGCTCGGGACCGATGACGAATTGGCGCAAGCGCGACTCGCCTACGGCGTTCTGGCTGCCACGCCGGAGAGCGGCCACGGACACGGCGACGTCCTTCACGGCACCCGCCTGTACCTGATCGACCCGCAGGGCTTGCTGGTGACCAGCTACGACATGAGCGTCCCGAAAGAGGACATCCTCGAAGACGCGCGCGCCTTGCTCGAGGCCGGTTCGTGAAGATCTTCATCGCCGACCGGCCGGTTGAACGCGCATTCAACCCAGCCGCCGGAAGGCAGCGCTGATGGCTCGCCGCCCGGCGTGGCTCCCCTGGGCAGCGGGCTATTCCTCGCTTATTGCCGGGCTGCTCTCGCTGGCCGCCGTACCCGCCCTTGCGGCTGGAGGGACGGCTGGCACAGTGCTCCTGGGACTGACGGGGCTGGCGCAGGTGCTGTGGGGAGCGGTCTTCATCCTTCAGCAGTCGCCGGGTCGAGTGGCCATGGGAAGCGTCCTTCAGGGCGCGGCGCTGGGTGCGGCAGTGGTCGTCTTTTGTTCTTCCGCCATT
>DYJB01000291.1 GCA_020723365.1 Candidatus Aquidulcis sp.
CCGGGTCGTCGCCTTCCTGGGGGCGCGCGGGGGCAGCGGCACCACGACCCTGGCTCTAAACACAGCCGTGCTTCTGCACTCCGGCGGGCAGGATGTCATCCTGGCGGAAATCAACCCCGGGCGCGGCTCGGTTGCCCTGGAACTCAACATCAACAACCCGCTCGCCCTCAGCAACCTGCTCATCCGCTCGCTGAAAGACATCCATCTTCGATCCATCGACGGGGAGCTCGTGACGCACCGCACCGGCGTGCGCCTGCTGCTCGCTTCGGCGCGCCCGAAGGAGAACGAGCTCGAGCAGGCCGTCCCGCAGATGGAGGCCGTGGTGCGCCATCTCGCCACCATGGCGACGGTCGTGGTGCTCGACCTGGGCAGCGGGCTGCGCCCGTACGTCCTGCCGGTCGCCAACCTGGCCGACAAGGTGGTGCTGGTCAGCGAGCCGATCTACCCCTCCAACACCATCGCCCGCAACTTGATCGAAGAGCTCGCCGCCTCCGGCCTGGGCCGGCAGCGCATCAGCCTGGCGCTGCTCACCCGGGAGCGCACGAGCCTGCAGATCCCGTGGCAGCAGATGGCTGCCGATCTGGGAGTCGAGCTGGCCGGGCTGGTCTCCCCGGCCCCGGAGCAGGCCCACCAATCTGCCCAGAACGGCGCCCCGCTCATCCTGCTTCACCCCGACACGCTGGTCGGGGATCAGATGCGCAAGCTTGCTGCAAACATCGCAACGCAGCTACAACTCGCCTGAACGGCACGAGCGCGTGGACAACGAGGACAGGGCGACCCTGCTGGAGCAAGCGGCCAGCCTGCTGAAGGAAGCCACCTCGGCCTGCGCCATCACCGGCGCAGGTATCTCGACGCCCTCCGGCATCCCCGATTTCCGCACGGCCGGCTCCGGCCTGTGGGAGCGCGCCGATCCCATGGCGGTCGCCTCGCTCACCGCCTTCCGCTACCACCCGGAAGCCTTCTTTTCCTGGATTCACCCTCTTGCGGCGCACATCCTGGAGGCACAGCCCAATGCCGCTCACACGGCGCTGGCCAGGCTCGAGTCTGCCGGCCGGCTGAAGGGTGTCGTGACCCAGAACATCGACGGCCTGCACGGCCGGGCCGGCTCCGGCCGCCTGTTCGAGATCCACGGCCACCTGCGCCAGGCGACCTGCATCGCCTGCTATCGCTCCTTCGACACCGGTCCGATGCTGGCCTCGTTTTCGCAGTCCGGCGCCGTCCCGCGCTGTGAGGCCTGCGGCGGCGTTCTCAAACCGGATGTCGTCCTGTTCGGTGAGCAGCTGCCGCAGGCAGCCGTCCGCGGCGCCGAAGCCCTGCTTGACTCGAGTGATCTGCTGCTCATCGCCGGATCGTCGCTGGAAGTGACCCCGGCGGCGCTGCTGCCCCAGCGTGCGCTGCGCGCCGGCGCCCGCCTGATCATCGTCAATCGGGAACCGACCTACCTCGACGTTCGCGCCGACGTCGTCATCCACCAGGACGTCATCGACGTCCTGCCCGCGCTTGCGGATGAGGTGCTGCGTGAGCGAACCTGACAAGCGGTCCGACCGCGAACTCTCGGCTATTCGCAATTACCCGCTCCTGGTCCGGCGCTACGCCCGCCTGCTCGAAGTGACCACCGACCTGGCGACCCGCCTCGATCTGGAAGGACTGCTGCAGCGAATCGTCGAAGCCGCCCAGGAGCTGACCGACTGCGAGGCTGCCTCGCTGCTTCTGTACGACCCGAAGTCGCAGCACCTGTATTTCGAGGCCGCCACCAATGCTCTGATGGAAGGCATCGGCCGGCAGACCGTCCCCACCGAGAGCAGCATCGCCGGCTGGGTCTTCTCACACTCCGAGCCCCTGCTGGTGGAGGACGCGCTCACCGACCCGCGCTTCTTCCGCGAGATGGATGTCCTGACCCGCTTCCAGACTCGATCGGTGCTTGGCGTACCCCTGC
>DYJB01000057.1:0-2172 GCA_020723365.1 Candidatus Aquidulcis sp.
GGCGGGCGAGGCGCCCTCGGTTCTCATCGGGCCGTCGGCGTGGGGCGCTGCGCTGCAGCGGGATGGCCTGATCCTCGATGTCGGTTCGCGCCTGCTGCCCACAACGCGCGAGGAGATCGTGGAAAGGCTGTGGAGCGCAGTCACTTCCGGCGGGGCGATCATCGGCCTCCCGGTGCGGGCACGCGGCCTGGTTCTTCTCCGCAACCGGAATCTGGCCCCCCAGCCGGCGGCGGATCTGGCGTCGCTCCTGGAGCAGGCGGAACAAACTTCAGTGCGCTATGCCGCCGAGCCGGTTTTCGACCTCGGGTTCGACTTTGCCAGCGCACAGCTAACGCCTTGCGGCGGGACGGTCTTGCGCACGGGAGGAGGCCTGGGGTTCAACGAGGAGGTTGGCCTGTGCTGGCTAAGGCTGCTGGCGCGCTTCCGCCAGGCCGGCCCGCTGACCTTCAACACGGATGCCGATCGGTCCACCTTCCTCGCCGGCCACTCGCCCTGGCTGATCGACACCACCGACGCTCTGCCCGAGATCGTTTCGGTTCTGGGCGCCGAGAATCTCAGTGTGGATGCCTGGCCGGTGATCGAACCGGGGGGCGCGCCGCTCTCCGGCACGGTCTGGACCGACAACGCCTACTTCACCGCCGGATCGTCGCCCGCCGATTTGGAAGCGAGCTGGTCGTTCGTCAATCTGCTGGTCAGCCCGGATGGCCAGCGGCGACTGGCGCAGGCCGAGGGCTCCTGGTTCCTGCCGGTCTCACGTTCGGCGCAGCCCCTCGATCCGCTGGCCGCCACCGCTTCGAGCCTGCTGGCCGGGTCCACGGCGCTGCCGCTGGCGGCCAATTTGGATCTCTACCGCGTCTCGCTGGAGCGCGCCGTCAACTCGGTGGCCGCTCAGGCTGGCGATCCGGCTGCGGCTCTGCGGCGCGCCACTGAAGTCATCTCCAATCAACTCACCCAGAGCCCACCGGGCGGTTAGGGATCGGACGGAGGCTGCATGAGCGTGCCCGCCTGGGTGTCAGATGCCGTGTTCTACCAGATCTTCCCTGACCGCTTCGCCAACGGCGATCCTTCGAATGACCCGCCGGGGTTGCAGCCGTGGGGGGCGCCACCGACCCTCTGGGGATTCCAGGGCGGCGATCTGCGCGGCATCCTGGACCATCTCGACTACCTGGGCGACCTGGGCGTCTCGGCCTTGCTCCTCAACCCCATCTTCCTGGCCTCCTCCAATCACCGCTACAACACCACCGACTACTACCGGATCGACCCCAAGCTGGGCAGCGAGGCCGACTTCGTGGCGCTGCGCGAGGCGGTCCATGCCCGCGGCATGCGTCTGGTGCTGGACGGCGTCTTCAATCACTGCGGGCGGGGATTCTTCGCCTTTGCCGATCTGCTCGAGAACGAGTCGCACTCGCCCTACCTGCACTGGTTCCACGTCAAGCGCTTCCCGCTCCATGCCTACGGTCCAGGCGAGGCCGAGAACTACCTCGCCTGGTGGAAGTTCAAGAGCCTGCCCAAGTTCAACACCGACACCCCGGCCGTGCGCCGCTACCTGCTGGGCGTGGCGCGGCACTGGGTCGAGCAGGGGATCGACGGCTGGCGGCTCGATGTCCCCAACGAGATCAACGACGATTCCTTCTGGTCCGAGTTCCGCCAGACCGTCAAGCAGGCCAACCCGGACGCCTACCTGGTGGGCGAGATTTGGGATGGCGACCCGCGCTGGGTCGGCCCGGACCATTTCGACGGGCTGCTGAACTACCCGCTGCGTGAGCTCGTGCTCGGCTTCCTGAGCGGCAAGGGGCCGGGGGCGGTGGAGTTCGGCAGGCGCACGGTGTAGCTGCTGGCGCGCTACGCCCCGGAGAACGGCTATGCTCACTACCTGTCGCTTGGCTCGCACGACACGGAACGACTGCGGACGTTGTGCTCGGGCGACCTGGGCCGCGTGCGCCTGGCCTTCCTCTTCCAGTTCTGCTACCCCGGTGCGCCCGGGATCTACTATGGAGACGAGATCGGATTGGAGGGGGGGAAGGATCCCGACTCGCGCCGGGCCTTCCCCTGGGATCCGGCCCGCTGGGACACCGGATTGCGGGACTGGGTGCGCCGGCTGGCGCACCTGCGCCGCGAGCGCGCCGTGTTGCGCCGCGGCGACTTCCGCTGGCTGGCGTCGGACGAGGCCGG
>DYJB01000057.1:2182-8922 GCA_020723365.1 Candidatus Aquidulcis sp.
TGCCGCCTTCGCCCGCAGCCTGGGGCCTGAGCGCGCCGTGCTGGCGCTCAATGCCTCGGACACGGCGCACACGCTCCAGCTATCCGCTGAGCAGGCAGGGCTGAGCGAAGGGCAGGTGCTGAGCAGCGCCCTGGGCGGCGAGACGTGCAGGGTGGAGGCAGGCTTCCTGCGCCTCAAGCTGCCCCCGCTCGGCGGCGACCTCCTGCTTACGACACCGACTGCCTGACGCCTATTCGGAATCGAAGGCCGGGCCGCGGATGTATAATGCGCGCCGCGCGGCGCCTGCCCCCGGCGGCGCACGCAGCCGGATCGGCCATGCACCTGATCCTGACACACGAACAGGCGGACTTCGACGCCGCGGCCGCCCTGCTGGCAGCGCGGCTGCTCCAGCCGGACGCCCTGGCCGTCCTGCCGCGCCGGCTCAACCGCAACGTGCGAGCCTTTCTCACCCTCTATGGAGACACGCTGCCGCTGGTCGAAAGCGATGACGTCCCGCGCCAGCCCGTCGAGCGCGTGACGCTCGTCGACACGCAGGCGCTGCCGTCCTTCAAGGGACTCAGTCCGCGCACGCGTGTGCATGTCGTCGACCACCACCCTGCCAGCGCCCATCGAGATCCGGCATGGACCGCCGATCTCGAGCCGCTCGGCGCGACGACCACACGCCTGGTGGAGGGGCTTCAGGAAGCGGGTACGACGCTCGATCTGGTCGGCTCCACGCTGCTGCTGATGGGCATCTACGAGGATACCGGCTCGCTCAGCTACGCCGGCACGACCAGCCGCGACCTGCAGGCCTGCGCCTGGCTCCTGGAGCAGGGCGCCAGCCTCTCGATCGCCGACGATTTCCTCAACCATCCGCTCTCGGCCGACCAGCGCCGCCTGTACGAACGGCTGCTGGACTCGGCCGAGACGCACATGGTCAACGGCCTGTCGATCGTGCTGGCCTGCGCCTCGGCCGAGGGCATGCTGGATGAGATCTCGACTCTGGCGCACAAGCTGCGCGACCTGTTCGATCCGGCGGGGCTGTTCGTGCTCGTGGCGCAGAACGGGTCGGTGCAGCTCGTGGCGCGCTCGACGACCGAGTCCGTGGACGTCGCCCGGCTGGCGGAGCACTTCGGGGGCGGGGGGCACAACCGCGCCGCCGCCGCCCTGATCCGCGAGCGCCGGCTGGAGGACGTCCGTCTCGAGCTGCTCGACCAGATCGCCGCCGCCGTTCGTCCGATGCGGACCGTCGGGGAGATCATGTCACGCGAGCCGCAGCTGCTGGACCCGGCCACGCGCATCGCCGATGCCGCCCAGCGCATGCAGCGCTTCGGGCATGAAGGCTACCCCGTGGTTCAGGATGGCCGCGTCGTCGGACTGTTGACCCGAAGGGCCGTCGACCGCGCCATTGCTCATGGGCTGGGCGCCCGGCCCGTGTCGAGCGTCATGGAGGCCGGGGAGCTCGTCGTCTCGCCCGGTGACTCGATCCAGCACCTGCAGCGCGTCATGATCGAGCACGACTGGGGCCAGGTGCCGGTGGCCGGGCCCGAGCGCGGCGAGATCATCGGCATCGTCACCCGCACCGATCTGCTGCGCACGCTGGCGGCGGAGGCTTCCGGGTTGCGGCCGGCAAGCCTGGCGGCGCGCCTGGAGACCGCCCTGGAACCCGAGCGCCTGGCGTTGCTGAGGCTGGTGGCCAGGCAGGCGGAGGCGCGCGGCGCCGCCGTGTACATCGTCGGCGGCTTCGTGCGCGACCTGCTCCTCGATCAGCCCAGCCTCGATTTCGATCTGGTCGTCGAAGGGGACGCCATCGGCCTGGCGCACGACCTGGCCGCCGCCTGCGGCGGGCGGGTCAGCAGCCATTCGCGCTTCGGCACGGCCAAGTGGCACATCGACGCCCGTCATCCCGGCCTGACCCGGGCCGTGGCGGCGCGCAAGGATCCGGCACCTGATCTGCCCGCCTCGATCGACCTGGTCAGCGCCCGCACCGAGTTCTACGCGCACCCGACGGCGCTGCCCTCCGTTCAGCGCGGCAGCATCAAGCTCGACCTGCACCGCCGCGACTTCACCATCAACACGCTGGCGCTGCGCCTCGACGGGCGGCACTACGGCGAGCTGCTCGACCCGTGGGGCGGGGGGCGCGATCTCGGCGATCGGCTGATCCGCGTCCTTCACTCGATCAGCTTCATCGACGACCCGACGCGCATGCTGCGCGCCGTGCGTCTCGAGCAGCGCCTGGGCTTCACCATCGAATCCCGCACCCTCGAGCTGATGCAGCAGGCGAGGCCGCTGCTCGGCCGCGTCAGCGGCGAGCGCCTGCGCGACGAACTCGGGCTGACCTTCGCCGAATCCACCGCCGGCGCGGCGATGAGTCGCCTGCACGCCCTCGGCCTGCTGGCGGCCGTGCACCCGGCGCTGACCTGGAATCACGGCCTGAGCACGCGCCTGGAGGAACTGCGCACCTTCCGCCCGCCGGTGGAGTGGAGGCTGCGCGAGGCGCCGGAAGCGGAGCGCTTGCTGTACGCGGTCTGGCTTTCGGATCTCGACGCCAATCAGGTAGCCGAGGTGTGCACCCGCATGCGCTTCTCGCTCGCCACCCGCGCCGCCGTTCTCGATGCCCAGCGCCTGGTGGCGGCGCTGCCGCGCTGGCCGGCCGGGGTCTCACCCAGCGAAGTGGTCGCCCGGCTGGATGAGACCCGCGAAGAGAGCCTGGTGGCGGCCTGGCTGACGCTGGCCGACCGCCCGGAAGCGCGCCTCCCGCTGGAAGCCTACCTGGCTCACTGGCGGCATGTGATCCCGAAGGCGGACGGGCGCGTCCTGCGGCGCCTGGGCCTTCCCCCGGGGCCGGCCTACCGCACCATCCTGACGACGCTGCGCGCCGCCTGGCTCGACGGTCAGTTGGAAACGGCCGACCAGGAGCGCGACCTGCTGCAGACCCTTGTTGAGATGCGAGGCGGCCGTGGCTGAGGCTCCATCCATCGTCATCCGGGCCGCCCGAGCCGATGACCTCGAGGCCATGGAGTGGGAAGGCGAGTACCGGCGCTACCGGGTCGTCTACCAACGCGCCTACGCCGAATCGCTCCGCGGGCGGCGTGTGCTGCTCGTCGCCGAACTGCAGGGGCTGATCATCGGACAGATCTTTGTCCAGGTTGACTCGACCCTCGCCGCCGGCCGCGGCGGGGCGGCCTACCTGTACGCGCTGCGCGTCCGTCCGGAGTACCGCGGGCGCGGCATCGGCACGGCGCTGGTGCGCGAGGCGGAGGCGCTCCTTCGTGAACGGGGCTTCGCCCGGGCCTTGATCTCGGTCGCCAAGGACAATGACGCCGCCCGCCGGCTGTACGAACGGCTCGGCTTCGAGGTCTTTGGAGAGGACGCCGGGAACTGGTCCTTCATCGACGACCAGGGCCAGGTGCAGGAAGTGCATGAGCCGGCGTTCCTGCTCGAGAAGCTGCTCTAGCGCCGGCCGACCCCCCGCCGCCGAGTCGTGAAGAGAAGCCGCGCTGCCGAAGGGTGAGGACGACCGGGAGGGCGGCCCAGGCGGCCATGAGCCTGCGCGGGCATGGGACCTGCTGGCATGCTTCTTGCTGGATGCCCTGCAGCCGCCGCCAGTCACCCGGATTCCGCCAGGCATGAAGCCTTCAGGCCAGCATCCCCCGAAGACGAACCCCGCCCACCATCCGGCCGCAGGCTTCGATGGGCGAGCGCTCGTGTTGGGCGCCGCCTGCCTCCTGGGGATGTCAGCGTGCGGCCTGCGATCGCCGGCCGCGAGCCGGCTGCCGCCGCCGCGCGCGGCGGAGAAGCCCTTCCCGCTCCCGAGGCCAGCGCCACGCCCCACCCGATCTACAGCCTGATGCCGACGCCGCCTCCGGCTGGGTTCGCGGACCTGGAGCCGACGCCCGACGCGCGCCGCGAGCCGCCGGTGCTGCGGACGTCGGCCGACACCTATGTTGTGCAGCCCGGCGATACGCTTGGATCCATCGCCGGCAAGTACGGCCTGAGCGCGGCGACGATCCTGCGCGCCAACGGGTTGACGAACCCCGATGTCCTGCCGGTATGGATGGCGCTCACCATCCCGGCTCCCGTGCCGCAGTCTTCCGGCCCGGCCGACAAGCTGCTGCCCGATTCGGAATTGGTCTTCAGCCCCGGGGCGGCCTTCTTCGATGTCCAAGCCGAGGTCGTGGCGCGAGGTGGCTACCTGGCGGGCTATGCCGAGGAGGTCGAGGGTCAGAACCTCTCCGGCGCGGAGATCGTCGAATTGGTGGCGCGGCGCCACTCGGTCAATCCCCGGCTCCTGCTGGCCGTTCTCGAGTACCAGAGCGGATGGCTGCGGGCTTCGAATCCGAGCGCCTCGACGCGGGACTACCCGATGGGCTTTGCCATCCTGCGCCGCGAGGGCCTCTACAGCCAGCTGGCGCTGGCGGCGGATCTTCTCAACACGGGCTACTACCTGTGGCGCGCTGGATGGGGCGGACCCTTCGTCACGCCGGACAGCGCCGCCATTCCCCCCGGGGAGGGGCTGAACGCGGGCACCGTCGGCGTCCAGTACCTGTTTGCCCGTCTGTACACATCGGGCGACTGGCGCTCGGTGGTGTCCCGAGACGGCTTCTACGCCCTGTGGACCGAGCTCTATGGAAACCCCTTCCGGCGCGGCATCGAGCCCCTGCTCAGCGCAGGCCTGATCCAACCTGAGCTGCGCCTGCCATTCGAGGACGGAACCGCCTGGTCCTTCACCGGGGGACCGCACGGCGCCTGGGACAGCGGGGCCGCCTGGGGGGCGCTCGACTTCGCCCCGCCCGGCGATGCGCTCGGGTGCGTGCTGTCGGACGCCTGGGTTACCGCCTCGGCCGACGGACTGGTGCTGCGCGCCGGGCAGGGCGAGCTGATCCTGGATCTCGATGGGGACGGGTACGAGCAAACCGGGTGGGTGCTGCTCTACATGCACGTCGAAGAGCGCGGGCGCGTCGAACCGGGTACCTTCGTGCACGCCGGTGATCGCCTCGGCCATCCATCGTGCGAGGGGGGTTACTCCAACGGGACGCACGTGCACATCGCGCGCAAGTATAATGGCGAGTGGATTGCCGCCGACGGTCCCATGCCCTTCGTCCTTGACGGCTGGAGATCGAAGGGCGCCGGCGTCGAATACGATGGCACGCTGGAACGCCACGGCGTGATCCTCGAAGCCTGCGATTGCCGCAATGACGGCAATCAGATCGCCCGCTGAGGCACGCGTGCATCGCCGCCGAACCCTTCCGCCATCGCTGGCCCTTCTGAGCGTGCTCACCGTCAGCCTGGCCTGTGCGCGGGCGGATGTACCGTCTCCGAATGGATCGGCTCTGCTGCCGGTCGCCGTGCCGGCAACCGCCACCAGCCTGCCGACGGCCGATCCCATCCAGGCTGTCACCGCCACGCCCGATCCGACCGCCACCGTGAACGCGCCCGCTCCCCTGGTCTCGCCGACCTTCCCTCCCACCGCCGTCGTCGATCCGCGCCGCGAGGCCGAGACGATCGTCTACGAATCGCAGGCCGGCGATACGCCGCGGGCCGTCGCCGTGCGTTTCGGCGTCCTGCCGTCGGATCTGGTCTCGACCGGACGTCCCCTTCCGGAGGAAGGCCACCTGATCGATGCCGGCACGCAGCTGGTCATCCCGCGCCGTCTCGAGACGACGGGGCCCTCCGAGCGGCTGATCCCCGACAGCGAAATGGTCTTCTCGCCCAACGCGGCGGACTTCGACGTCAGCGATTTCGCCCGCCGTCAGGGCGGCTACCTCAACCGCTACCAGGAGTACGTGGCGGGCGAGATGCGTCCCGGACCGGAAGTGCTGGCCATGGCGGCGCGCGACAACTCCGTCAATCCGCGGCTGCTGCTGGCGCTGCTCGAGTATCAGGCCGGCTGGCTGTCGAATCCGGATCGGCCGTCCGGAAACCCGTGGAAGTACCCGATGGGACGGATCGACCCTGGGGAGGCGGGCCTGTATCGCCAGCTGACCTGGGCCGCCAACGAACTGGGCAACGGCTACTACGGCTGGCGCGCCGGCACGCTGACGGAGATCCAGACCCGCGATGGAGTCTCGATCCGTCTGGCGCCGGATCTCAACGCCGGCACGGTCGCGCTGCAGTACTACCTCTCGCTTCACCATCCAGCACAGGTCTGGGCCGGCGCCATCGGTCCCGACGGACTGATTGCCACCTACGAGCGGCTGTTCGGCGATCCCGAGTCCTTCTATCACCCGCTGTACGAACCGGGAATCGTTCAGCCCGATCTGATCCTGCCGTTCCTGCCCGGCCACATCTGGTCATACACCGGCGGACCCCACGGCGCCTGGGAGCGCGAGGCTGCCTGGGCGGCGCTCGACTTCGCCCCCTCGACCAACATCTCCGGCTGCGCGGTCTCGGAGGACTGGGCCGTGGCGGCTGCCGCTGGCCTGGTGCTGCGCAGCGAGCACGGCGTCGTCGTGCTGGATCTGGATGGCGATGGCCGCGAGCAGACCGGCTGGTCGCTTCTCTACCTGCACGTTGCCGACGCCGGGAGAGTGGAGGCCGGGACCTTCCTGCTCGAGGGCGACCTGATCGGCCACCCGTCGTGTGAAGGTGGCACGGCCACCGGCACCCATCTGCACCTGGCGCGCAAGTACAATGGCGAATGGATGCTGGCCGACGGGCCGCTGCCCTTCACGCTTAGCGGGTGGGTGGCGCGGGCCGGAACCAAGCCCTACCAGGGCGCGCTGCTGAAGGATGGGCAGACCGTGCTGGCCTGCACGTGC
>DYJB01000057.1:8932-14854 GCA_020723365.1 Candidatus Aquidulcis sp.
CGCCTCGAAGGAAACGCTGCTTTCCCGATGAAGCCCACCCTCTTCCGGATCCTGCTGCTGGCTGCGCTCGCCGCGGCCTGCACGCCCGCACCGCTCGCCACGCTTGCACCCGCCACCTTGATCGCCAGCGTGGACGACGGGGGGCCGACGCCAATCCCCGTGCGCACGCCTCACCCGCGGGGGGAGGTCTATGAGTACCTGGCCCAGCAAGGCGATACGCTCCCGGCGGTGGCGGCGCACTTCCATACCAGCCTGCGCGAACTTCTGGCCGCCAATCCCAATCTGCCCGCAGGCCTCACGACCTTGCCTGCCGGGTATCCCCTGCAGGTGCCGGCCTACTACCTTCCGTTGGGTGGCTCGGCGTTCCACATCCTGCCCGACTCCGAGGTGGTCAACGGCCCCGGCGCTCTCGGCTTCGACACGCAGGCGGAGATCACCTCGCGTCCCGGATTCCTGGCGGGCCTGAGCGACTACGCCAACTCCAGGCAGCGCCCCGCCTGGGAGATCATCGACATCGTGGCCACCGAGTACTCCCTCCATCCGCGACTGCTGCTCACACTCCTGGAGAGCGGTTCCGGCGCGCTGACGACTCCCACGGCGTCCGAGCAGGCCGCCACGTCTCCCATGGGGTACGCCAGCAGCCGCTACCGCGGGCTCTACCGCCAGCTGCTGTGGGCGGCCGAGCAGCTGAACGACGGCTACTATGGGTGGCGAACGGGAACGCTGACCGAGCTTGAGACGGCCGATGGCAAGCTGGTGCGCCTCGACCCGTGGCTGAACGCCGGCACGGCCGCCGTCCACAATCTGCTTGCGCCGATGTACGTGCAGGCGGACTTCGTAGCGCAGACCGGCCCCGAGGGGCTGCAGCGCGTTTACCGGAATCTGTGGGGCGATCCCTTCGAGAAGCAGGTGGAGTTCATCCCCGGGAATCTGCAGCAGGCGGAACTGGCGCTGCCGTTCGTGCCCAACCGGGTGTGGGACTTCACCGGTGGGCCGCACGAGACCTGGGGAACGGCCCTGCCGCTCGGCGCGCTCGACTTTGCCCCGCCGGCGGTGGAAGGGGGCTGCGTCCTCTCGGGTGAATGGATCGCCGCGCCGGCGGCCGGCATCATCACCCGCTCTGAGGAAGCGATCGTCGTTCTCGACCTGGGTGGTGACGGAGACGAACGCACCGGGTGGGCCCTGATGTTCTACCACGTCGGCGAAGACGGCCGTGTGCCGGCTGGAACTGTGCTGGAGCAGGGAGGGCAGATCGGGCACCCTTCCTGTGAGGGCGGCCGCTCGACGGGGACTCACTTCCACGTAGCCCGCAAGTACAACGGCGAGTGGATTCCGGCGGGAGGGCCGCTGCCCTTCGTCATGGATGGCTGGGTGGCCGCCGCCGGCGCCCAACGCTACGAAGGCACGCTCACCAAAGGCTCCAAGGTCATCTCCGCCTCAACCACCACCACGGCCGCCAACCGGATCCTCTACACGCTGCCGGGGCAGGAAGCGCAGTAGCGGCCTGGCGCCGTGCGCGCCCGAAGAAGGCGGGCAGCGCGGGCTGCAGCCTGCCTGCATTCGCTACGGTGCCGCAATCCGGCGCGCCGGCGCCAGCCCATCCCAGGGGCTCCGAGCCGGGTCCATCCGGCCTCGGAATCGATTGCCTGGATGGCGCACTCGGCAGCCCTGCCCGCTCGCGCTGGTGCCTCACACGTCGAAGTACAACGCCATCTCGTACGGGTGGGGCCGGTTGCGCACCTGGTAGTACTCCTCGTTCAACTTGTGCGCGATCCAGTCGGCGATCAATCCCTCGTCGAAGACGCCGCCGGCCAGCAGGAACTCGTGATCGCGCTCCAGGGCGCGGCAGGCCTCCAGCAGGCTGGCCGGTAGCGGCTCGATCTGGCGCCGCTATTCCTCCGTCCAGGTGAAGATATTGGCGTCGATCGGCCCGAAGCCGCTTGCCTGCGGGTCGATCTCCCGGGCGATGCCATCGAGGCCGGCCAGGAGTTGCGCCGCCAGAGCCAGGTAGACGTTGCAGGTGGCATCCGGCGGGCGAAACTCAAAGCGCGCCGTGTCGGGTTGGTCGGCATACTTCGGGACCCGGATTGCCGCACTGCGGTTGCCCAGGGAGTAGAAGGCGTTCACCGGCGCCTCGAATCCCGGTACGAGCCGCCGGTAGGAGTTGGTGCTCGGGTTGGTGAGCGCCAGCAGCGCCGGGCCGTGCTCGAGGATCCCGCCGATGTAGTGCAGCGCCGTGCGGCTGAGCCTGCCGTACCCGTCGGCGGCGTAGAAGACGTTCGCCCCCTTGCGGAACAGGTGCTGGTGAAAGTGCATGCCGCTGCCGGCTTCGCCGTACAGCGGCTTGGGCATGAAGGTTGCCGTCTGGCCGTGGCGGTGGGCCGTCATCTTGGCCACGTACTTGACCATCTGGGTCACGTCGCCGGAGCGGACGAGAGCCATCATCGGCGTCTCGATCTCGCACTGTCCCGGGCCGCCGACCTCGTGATGGTGGTACTTGACCTCGACGCCCATCGCCGCCAGGTGCATGACCATCTCGCTGCGCAGGTTGTAGAGCTGGTCCTTGGGAGGCAGGGCGTGGTAGCCGCCGTGGAGGGGGATGAGGTGCCCGTGTCCGCCCGTGGCCGAGCGCCACACGGCCTCGCGGCTGTCGACGCGGTAGGAGGCGCGGTTGATTTCGTTCTCGAAGGCCACTTCGTCAAAGACGTAGAACTCGTACTCCGGACCCCAGCGGCTCTCGTCCGCCACGCCGCGCTCGCGCATCACCTGCTCGGCGCGCAGGGCGATGTTGCGCGGGTCGCGTGCGAACGGTTTCTTGGTGTCGGCCTCGTAGGCCGAGCAGATCAGGCTCAGGGTAGCCACGTCCCAGAACGGATCGACGAAGGCCGTCGCCAGGTCCGGAAGCAGGACCATGTCGCCGGCCTTCACCGACTTCAGCCCCACGGAGGATCCGTCGAAGCCAATGCCGTCGCGCAGCGTGTGTTCGCCGAACTCGTAGGCGGGAATGCTGACGTGGTGCCAGCGGCCCCACAGGTCGCTGAACTTCAGGTCGACCATCTGGAAGGCGTTCGTTCGCAGATGGGCCTGCACCTGCTCCAGGCTCGAGAACTGAAGGCGATGCTCGGCGGTCATCACCACGCTCCTTCCCGCAGCCTGCAGTGCGAGTCTGCCGCCCGGAGTCTGCGGACGAGGGTTGTCACACTTTTCGAACAGACACCGACTCCGGCGTGAACTCGAGACGCCAGAAGCCGGCGCCCTCCAGCTTGTACTCGAGCGCCAGGTGATCGGGACTCCGTTCTTCCTGGATCAACCGGATCGGCCGGGCGAAGCGGAAGGTCACGAGCGAGGCGTCCCATTCGCCCTGCACGGCGGAGTCGTAGCGCTCCGGAGGGTCGAAGGCGCGGGCGATCTCAGTCTCGCCCAGCAGGAGGCGCAGGATGGCCTCGGGGGCGTCGCTGGACCACAGCAGGCTGGCCGTCGCCTGCTCCTCGAGCTCGCGGGCGCGCTCTCCGGCCTCGATGGGCGCCTGCACCGGTGACCAGATCGTTGGCAGATCATCGGCATGCAGCGTCTCGGGATCGATCAGCCCCGGCATCAGCGGGCTCCCGCCTTCTTGCCCGGCTTCTTCGCGACACTCCGCTTGGCGGCTGCGGGCTTGCGGGCCGGACCGGCCGCCTGAGCGGGACGGCGGCCCGGCTTCGTGCCCGCCGGCTTGCCCTTCGCGCCGGACCTGGCCGGCTTCACCGCCGTGGCTGGTTTCCTGGTCGGCTCCGGTAGCGGCTCGGGGGGGGCCTTGAACTCCAGCCGCGGCGTTCCGGCGGCGAGGCGCGTCACCCGGTCGGTATCTTTGACCTCGAAGAGCGTCTTGCCCGTGCCCGCCCGTGTGCGGCGTGGCGCATCGCCGAAGCGCAGCGAGCGCGCCCCGCTGCGCGTCTGGTGGACCGCCACGCGATCATCCTCCTGACCGAGGGCGGCGCCTGCCAGGCGAGCGGCCGGAGTCGTCTTCCACGCCATCACGCCCTTGCCGTAGCGTCCCTGGAGCGGGAACTGCGACAGGGCGACGCGCTTGGCCTGGCCGTCGTCACGCACCAGCAAGAGCTCGGTGCCGTCGCGCAGGCACTCCATGCCCACCAGCCGGTCGCCGGCGCCTTCGTCCAGCTTCATGCCCATGACGCCCCCGGCCGCCAGGCCCATTGGGCGCACCTCGTCTTCTTTGAACCGGATCGCCTGGCCGGAGCTGCTGACGAGCATCAGCTCCTGTTCGCCGAGCGTGATGCGTGCCCAGCCGACGACATCGCCTTCGCCCACGTTGATGCCGACGAAGGGTTTGGAGGAAGGGCCGGGAAGCGCCTCGAGCGGGGTCTTCTTGAGCATGCCGCGGAAGGTTCCCAGCAGCAGGCAGGCTTCGGGTGGCAGCTGGCTCCGTTCGGGCGGGAAGGCCACGCCGGCGACGACCTGTTCGCCTTCGGTGAAGGGCGTCGCGCGAGCCACGGGGATGCCGTCCTTGGGGTCGTCGCACTCCGGGAGGGTGTGCACTGCCACGGCCGCGCCGGTGCCGCGCGCTTCGAACAGGTAGAGCGTGTCGCGCCCTCCGGCAGCGATCAGCAGCGACGGGGCGGAGCGTCCCGCGAGCCGCGGCTGGCGCGCCGTGGGCGTGCGCGAGATCAGCCCGTCGTCGGTGACCACCACCCAGGTCTCCTTCTCGGGCGTCAGATCGCCGGCCGTCAGCAACGGCGCCGCCTTCCGGCCCTTGCCCTTGCGCGCTTCGACGATCAGCGTGCGGCGCCGATCGCCGTAGGTGCTCTTGATCTGCGCCAGCTCCTCAACCAGCAGGTCCCGCATTCGCTTCTCGGACCCGAGCAGCGCCTCCAGCTCCTTGATGCGCGCCGCCGTTTCCTTGTACTCCTGGTCGATCTTCTTGCGTTCCAGGCTGGCCAGGCGGCGCAGGGGCATGTCGAGGATCGCCCGCGCCTGGAGATCGCTCAGCTTGAAGCGCTTGCGCAGGCGCTCGTGCGCCTGGTCGGCATCGGCGGCGGCGCAGATCAGCTGGACGACCTCGTCCAGATGCGCCAGCGCCGTGCGCAGCCCCTCAAGGATGTGCGCCCGCTCCCGGGCGCGCCCCAGGTCGAAGGTGCTCCGGCGGCGGACGATTTCCAGCCGGTGCTCGAGGTAAACCTTGAGCGCCTGCTTGAGCGTCAGCAGTCGAGGCTCGCCATCGACCAGCGCCAGCAGCATGATGCTGAAGTTGACCTGCATCGGCGTGCGCCGGTAGAGCTCGGCCAGCACCTTCTCGGGCGTGGCCGTCTTGCTCAGCTCGAGGACGATGCGCAGCCCCTGTCGATCGGACTCGTCGCGCAGGTCGGCCAGCCCCTCCATGTCCCCGTTGCGCGCCAGCTCGGCGATGCGCTCCACGAGCGAAGACTTGTTGGTCAGGTAGGGCAGCTCGGTGACCAGAATTCGAGAGCGGCCGCGGCCCATGTCCTCGATGTGGGCGCGTGCCTGAACAGTGACCTTGCCGCGCCCGCTGCCGTAGGCGGCCATCAGGCCGTCGGCGTCGCCCTTGTCGCGCAGGATGATCCCGCCGGTGGGGAAGTCCGGCCCCTGGATGTGCGCCATCAGGTCCTCGACGCCGACCTTCTCCAGGCGGGACCAGTTTTCCAGCAGGAAGGTGAGGGCGTCGCAGACTTCGCCCATGTTGTGGGGTGGGATGCTGGTGGCCATGCCCACCGCGATTCCGGTGGCGCCGTTGACCAGCAGGTTGGGCACGGCCGTGGGCAGGACGGTGGGCTCGCGCAGCGACCCGTCGAAGTTGTCGATGAAGTCGACCGTGTCGCGATCGATGCCCTCCAGCATCTCCATCGCCAGGCGCTCGAGGCGCGCCTCGGTGTAGCGCATGGCCGCCGGCGGGTCCCCGTCGATCGA
>DYJB01000058.1:0-3408 GCA_020723365.1 Candidatus Aquidulcis sp.
ATGGGCAGGTGAAGAATGACGCTGCTTGAAGCCAGGCACGTGACCAAGCGGTTCGGTGGGCTGACGGCCGTCAGCAGGATGGACTTCGTCCTGGACGAGGGCCAGATCGTCAGCATCATCGGCCCCAACGGCGCCGGAAAGACCACCTTCTTCAACAGCCTGACCGGCATCTACCGTCCCGAGGAAGGCGCCATTCACTTCGGCGGGAAATCGCTGGTGGGCCTCCGCTCGGACCAGATCGCGGCCCTGGGAATCTCCCGCACGTTCCAGAACATCCGTCTCTTCGGCAGCATGACCGTGATCGAGAACATCCTGGTCGGCATGCACACGCGGCTGCGCCAGGGGATGATGCAGGCCCTGAGCCGGAGCCGCGCCTTTCACGAGGAGGAAACGCAGGCCAAGGCACAGGCGCGGCGGCTGATGGACTTCGTCGGACTGTCGGGCGTTGGCGACGAGCTGGCGCACAATCTGCCGTATGGGCTTCAGCGGCGAGTGGAAGTGGCCCGCGCCCTGGCCGCTCAGCCCCGCCTGCTGCTGCTGGACGAGCCGACGGCGGGCATGAACCCCAACGAGACCGACGAAGCCGTCGGGCTGTTCCGCCGCGTGCGAGACGAGCTGGGGGTCACGCTGCTGCTGATCGAGCACGACATGCGCGTGGTCATGGGGATCTCCGAACGGATCACCGTCATGGACTACGGCGAGGTAATCGCCGAGGGCGTGCCGGCCGAGATCCGCACGAACCCGCGGGTCGTCGAAGCCTACCTTGGCCGCGGCATCGCCGAGCAAGCCGCCTAGGAGACCGCAGTGAGCCTGCTGGCACTCGACAACGTCCACTCCTACTACGGGCGCATCCATGCGCTGCGGGGGATCTCGCTGCACGTCGACGAAGGCGAGATCGTCACCCTCATCGGCGCCAACGGGGCCGGCAAGAGCACGACCCTCCGGGCCATCTCGGGCCTGGTCCACCCGCGCTCCGGCAAGATCCATCTGAGGGACCGCGATATCACCGGCCTGCCGGCGCACGTGATCGTCGCCAGCGGCGTCGGCCATGTCCCGGAGGGGCGCGGCGTCTTCCCCCGCCTGACGGTCCGGGAGAACCTGGAGATGGGCGCCTTCACGGTCTCCGATCCGGCGGAAGTCCGCCGCCGCCTCGAGTTCGCCTTCGAGCTCTTCCCGCGCCTGCGTGAACGCATCGACCAGAAGGGCGGCACACTTTCCGGGGGTGAGCAGCAGATGCTGGCCACGGCGCGCGGCCTGATGCTCAAGCCCCACATCCTGCTCATGGACGAGCCCTCCATGGGCCTGGCCCCGGTGCTGGTGGAATCCATCTTCACGGTCATCCGCGACCTCAACAGCAACGAGGGCACCACCATCCTGCTGGTCGAACAGAACGCCCACATGGCGCTGCGCGTCGCCCATCGCGGCTACGTGCTGCAGACCGGCGCCATCGTGCTGGAGGACACCGCCGAACACCTGCGCGCCAACGACATGGTGCGCAAGGCGTACCTGGGGGAGCACTAGCCGGCGATTGCTGGCTGCTAGCGACTAGCGACTGGCCAGCAAGTAGCTAGTCGCTGGTTGCCTGTGGCCGGGTTCTTCCTCTCCCCTGTTACAATCCTCCCCATGAACGCCGAAATCATCGCCATCGGGACCGAGCTGCTGCTGGGCGAGATCGTCGACACCAACACGGCCGTCATCGCCCGCGCCCTGCGCTCGGTCGGCCTCGACCTCTACCGCACGACGATCGTGGGCGACAACGCCGAGCGCATCGCCCAGGCCGTGCGCGAGGCGCTGGGGCGCTCCGATGCCGTCATCACCACCGGCGGGCTGGGGCCGACCGTTGACGACGCCTCGCGCCAGGGCGTCGCCCTGGCCGTCGGCGTCCCGACCGAGTTTCGCCCGGAGCTGTGGGAGCAGATCCAGGAGCGCTTCTCGCGCTACGGGCGCACGCCGACCGAGAACAATCGCCAGCAGGCGATGATCCCGGCCGGGGCGCTGGCCGTCGAGAACCCCGTGGGCACGGCCCCGGCCTTCATCGTCGAGACCGCCACCTCGGCCGTGATCTCCCTCCCCGGCGTCCCGGGCGAGATGGCCTACCTTCTCGAATCCGCCGTCCTGCCCTACCTGAGGCGCCGGCTGGGCCTGCACGCGCTGATCAAGTCACGCGTGATCAGGACGGCCGGAACGGGCGAGTCGTGGCTCGACGAACGCGTCGCCGACCTTGAGCGACTTCCCAACCCGACGGTCGGGCTCTCGGCTCATCCTGGACAGGTCGACGTGCGCATCACGGCCAAGGCCGACTCCGAGGCGGAGGCCGACCGGATGCTCGACGAGGTGGAAGCCAGCCTGCGCCAGCGGCTGGGGAAGGCGATCTTCGGAGTGGATGCCGACACGCTGGAGGGCGTGGTCTCGGGTCTGCTGGCCCGGCGCGGCTGGAGGCTGGCGGTTGTAGAGCACGGGACCGGGGGCGCGCTGGCAAGCGCCTTGGCCGTCGAAGGGGCGGTCTTCGCCGGAGGGCACGTGCTTCCCGATCGCCTGGAGCCGGTCACGCTGACGTCGCTGGTCGAGCACGCCCGGGCCGAGTTCGGCGCCGACCTGGCGCTGGGTGTCGTGGCCTGGCGCGAGGGCGATCGCGAGTGCATGACCTTCCACCTCTCGGGCGCCGGCCTGGATGAGGATGCCGATCGCAGCTTCGGTGGCCCGCCCGGGAACGCCGCTCGCTGGGCCGTCAACATGGCACTCGATTTCGTCCGCCGCCGCCTTGCTTGACAGGCCTCGCGCCGGTCCTTATAATCGCCGACATACATGCGGGTGTCGCCAAGTGGTAAGGCAGTAGCTTCCCAAGCTACCATTCGTGGGTTCGAGTCCCATCACCCGCTCCAGACGGGCCCCGCTCGGGGCCTTGTTCTTTGGGCTCCCGGGCGCAGCGGCGTAGGTCCGGCGTACCCTCCCTGCTTGCGCTCACCCGGCGCGGCGCGAGAATCCGCTATCCTGGACTCCCTGAGGCAATCACCATGTCGAAGTTCGAAGTTTACAAGGACCGCGCCGGGAAGTACCGCTGGCGATTGCGCGCCACGAATGGCGAGATCATTGCCAGCAGCGAGGGCTACTCGAGCAAGGCCGCCTGCCTGGGCGGGATCGCCTCCGTCAAGCGCCTGGCGAGCAAGGCCAGGATCGTCCAAGGCTAGGCTTTCGGGCACGACCCCGCCCGTCCTCCGCCCGCCTGCCGACCCAGGCATGACATATCGCGGCAGACGAGCGGACTACTGTCAACCTCCCGGATGCTATACTCCTCGCGAATCAGCGGAGGCAAGCGGCGCTTGTTCCGCTCGCGTCCGCGCGCCGGCAGGGCTACCCCGGAGGTCATCCGGACGAGGCCGGCCAAAGCCTGATCGCTGAGGCGATGGA
>DYJB01000058.1:3418-14771 GCA_020723365.1 Candidatus Aquidulcis sp.
GGTGCGGTGGTTCCACAAAGACCGTTGGATCGCCCATCCTGTCGCTGACGTCGTGGCTCTCGAGGATCTCCATGGATTTCCTGATCGCTGAGGCGAGGGAGTTCGCTACCCGCCCGCAGCCGAAAGGGGGGCTGCCAACCATGAATGTTGGAGTGCCCAAGGAACGCCGTCCGTTCGAGTACCGGGTCGGGCTGCCGCCGGCGGGTGCCGCCCTCTTCACGAAGTTCGGGCACACGCTGTACGTCGAGCGCGGTGCCGGCGAGGGGGCCGGGTTCAGCGACGACGACTACGTGCGCGAAGGCGCCAAGATCGTCTACAGCAAGGACGAGGCCTATGGCCGCGCCGACCTGCTGCTCAAGTTCGCCCGCCCGCTCAAGGACGAATTGGATCTGATGCGGCCGGGGCTGACGCTGGCCGGGTTCCTCCATCTGGCGGCTGCTCGCCAGGACAAGATCTGGATGATGCTCGAGAAGAGCCTCACCGTCCTGGCCTACGAGCAGATCGAGCTGGATGGCGGCTACCGCCCGGTGCATGCGCCGCTGAGCCAGATCGGCGGATTGATGGTCCCGCAGATTGCCTCGCGCCTGCTGCAGACGGACCAGGGCGGGCGAGGCATCCTGCTGGGCCGGGCCGTGGGCGTTCCACCCGCCGAGGTGGTCATCGTGGGTGCGGGCGTCGTGGGGACCACGGCGGCAGCGGCCTTTTCGGCCACCGGCGCGCACGTGACCGTGCTCGACGTCGACCTGCGGCGCCTGCAGCAGCTGCAGGCCAACACCGGCGTTCAGGTGGCGACGATGCTCTCGACGCCGTACAACCTGGCAAGGGTGAGCGCATCCGCCGACGTCGTCGTCGGCGCCGTGCTGGTGCCCGGCGAGCGGTCCCCGATCATCCTGACCCGCGACATGGTGGCCAAGATGCGCCCCCGCTCGGTCATCATCGACATGTCGATCGACGAGGGCGGCTGCGTCGAGACCTCCCGCCCGACGACGTACGCCAGCCCGACCTACACCGAGGAGGGCGTGATTCACTTCTGCGTGCCCAACATGAGCGGCGTGCTCGGCCGCACGGGCACGACGGCGCTGTACAACGGCGCCTATCCCTACCTGGAAGCCATCGCCCGTATGGGCGTCGAACCTGCCATCGCATCGATCCCGGCCCTGCATCGCGGTGTGAATGCGCTCCACGGCCAGGTGGTGAACTTGAAGCGGTTGGGTGGACTTGGAGGAGTCAAGGAATGAACTGGTTGACGCAGTACCAGCCGAGGGTCACCACGGCCGAGGAAGCGGTCAAGATCATCGGATCCGGCCGACGGGTGTTCCTCACCGGCAACTGCTCGGTGCCGCAGAAAGTGCTGGCCGCCCTGGTGGCGCGCGCTCCCGAGCTGACGGACGTTGAAATCACCCAGGTGCTGACCATCGGCGAGGCGCCGCACGCCGCCCCCGGCCTGGAGAAGCACCTGCGCATCAACACCCTCTTCATCAGCGACAACGTCCGGGCGGCGGTCAACGAGGGCCGCGCCGACTTCACGCCGTGCTTCCTCTCGGAAGTGCCGCTGCTCATCCGCAACGGCCACCTTCCGATCGACGTCGCCCTGATCCACGTCAGCCCGCCCGACGAGCACGGCTTCTGCAGCCTGGGCATCGAGGCCGGGCTGGTGAAGACGCCGGCCCAGATGGCGCGGGCCGTCATTGCCGAAGTCAACGAGCAGATGCCGCGCACGCTGGGCGACTCCTTCATCCACATCTCCAAGATCAACTACGCCATTCCGGTCAACTACCCGCTGGCCGAGCTGCACATGACCGACACGAACGAGACGGCCGCCCAGATCGGGCGCCATGTGGCCGACCTGATCGAGGACGGCTCGACGCTCCAGCTGGGCATCGGCACCATCCCCAACTCCGTGCTCGGCCTGCTGAACGACCGCCGCGACCTGGGCATCCACACCGAGCTGTTCTCCGACGGGGTCATGGAGCTCGTGCAGCGCGGCGTGATCACCAATGAGAAGAAGACCCTGCACCAGGGCAAGATCGTGGCCGGCTTCATCATCGGCTCGCACACGCTGTATGCCTGGGTGGACGACAATCCGATCGTCGAGCTGCATCCCACCGAATACGTCAACGACCCGTTTGTGATCGCCCAGAACGAGAAGATGGTCTCGATCAACTCGGCCATCGAGGTCGATCTGACCGGGCAGGTGTGCTCCGACAGCATCGGCCCGCGCCTGTATTCGGGCGTCGGCGGCCAGGTGGACTTCATCTACGGCGCCTCGCGCAGCAAGGGCGGCAAGCCGATCATCGCACTGCCTTCGGTGGCGGTGCTGAAGGACGGCAGCAAGGTTTCCAAGATCGTGGCCATGCTCAAGCCCGGCGCCGGCGTGGTGACGACGCGCAATCATGTCCACTATGTCGTCACCGAGTACGGCGTTGCCCGGCTGTACGGCCGGACGATCCGCCAGCGGGCCCAGGCGCTGATCGATATCGCCCATCCGGCCTTCCGCGAGGAGCTGGAGCGCAAGGCCGTCGAGCTGAAGTACCTGTAGGGCAGCGCCGGGGATGAAGCGCCGCGCCAAGATCATCGCCACGCTCGGCCCGGCCTCCGGCAGCCCGGCGCGCCTGGCGGCGCTGATCGAGGCGGGCGTCGACTGCTTCCGCCTCAACTTCTCGCATGGGACGCGGCCCGAGCACGCCGAACACATCGACGCCGTTCGCCGGGCAGCCGACGCTGCCGGCCGCCCGGTCGCCATCCTGCAGGACCTGCAGGGGGCCAAGCTGCGCACCGGTCCGACACCGGGCGCCGCCCCGGTGCGCCTCGAGCCCGGCAGCCTCGTCCGGCTGAGCGCCGGCAGCGGCGCCACCACCCCGACGTCGATCGAGCTCACCTACCCTCCGCTGGCGCGTGCCCTGACGCCCGGCGCGCGCGTCGTGCTGCGCGACGGCGAGATTCAGCTCACGGTCGAACGGATCGACGGCGAAGCGGTCATGGCGCGCGTCACCGCCGGCGGCGATCTCGGCCCGCGCGCCGGGGTGCACTTCCCCGGGCTGCGCCTGGCGACGGAGACGCTGACCGACAAGGACCGGCAGGATCTCTCCTTCGGGCTCCAGCGCGGCGTGGACGCCGTGGCGCTCTCGTTCGTGCGCCAGGCCGCGGACGTGCGCGCCCTGCGAGCGGCGATGGGCGAGCGGGCGTCGGGCGAAATCCGCCCCTGGATCGTTGCCAAGATCGAGCACGCCGAGGCGCTCGACAACCTGGGCGAAATCCTGCAGGAGGCCGACGGCGTGCTGGTGGCCCGCGGCGACCTGGATCTGGAGGTGACGGCCGAACGGGTGCCGTCGATTCAGAAGCGCATCATTCGCGAAGCGAACGCTGCCGGGCGCATCGTGATCACCGCCACGCAGATGTTGGAGTCGATGATCCGCAGCCCGCGCCCCACTCGGGCCGAGGTCTCGGATGTCGCCAACGCCGTCTTCGACGGGTCGGATGCGCTCATGCTTTCAGGCGAGACGGCCGTCGGAGACTACCCGGTCGAGGCGGTGCGGATGATGGACCGCATCATCCGGGATGCCGAGTGCCATGCCGTGCTCGAGCATCAGGACGAGGCGGCGTTGGACGATGATGCCGAGGCGACGGCCCGGGCGGCCCGGTCGCTGGCCTCCGATCGCAATGTGGCCGCCGTGGCCGTCTTTACCCGCAGCGGGCGGACGGCACAGTTGATGGCCAAGGTGCGCCCGCCCGTACCCATCCTGGCCTTCACGCCGGAGCCATCGACGTTGAACCGGCTCAACCTGTGCTGGGGCGTGGAACCTCACCTGGTCCCGCTGGTCGGCTCGGTCGAGGGGATGATCGAAGAAGTCGAGCAGGCGATCCGCGCTCGCGGCCGGGGCGAGCCCGGCCAGCAGATCATCATCGTCGCCAGCCTGCCGGTTGGCGCCAGTGGCCCCACCAACTTCACACATCTCTACACGCTGCGGGCTTAGCCCGCGCCTCTCCGACCCGGCCGTTCCATGCGAGCGGCACATCCGGGAGGTCCGCACGATGCAGCCCACCCGCACCTGGCGCAGCCTCGTCTTCAGCGACCTGGGCGTTCTGCTCCTGCTCGCCCTGGTGCGCCTCGCCCTGCTCTTCCTCACCCACCCCGCATACGGCTGGCATCGGGATGAGCTCGATATGCTGGAGAGTGCCCAGGCGCTCGCCTGGGGGTATGTCGCCTACCCTCCCCTCACGGCCTTCGTCGCCCGCCTCGGACTGGAGCTTTTCGGACCCTCGGTGCTCGGCGTGCGCCTCTTCGCCGCCGCGTCGATGGGAGCCATCGTCGTGCTGAGCGGCTTGATGGCGCGCGACCTGGGAGGCAAGCGGTATGCCCAGGTGCTGGCAGCCGTGGCCGCCGGGATATCGCCGGTGCAGTTGCTGGGCGGCTCACCGCTTTCCTACTCATCCCTCGATGCGCTGTGGTGGGTGCTGGCGGCCTTCTTCGTCGTGCGGCTTCTGAAATCCGGCGAGGCGCGCTGGTGGCTGGCCATCGGAGCCGTGCTCGGGCTGGGCCTGATGACCAAATACCTCTTCGCCGTCGAGATCGTCGGCCTGGTCGTCGGCATCCTGGCCACGCCGGCTCGCCGCTTCCTGCGCAGCCCATGGCTGTGGGCGGGCGCGGCCCTGGCCGTCCTGATCTTCCTCCCCAACCTGATCTGGCAGGCACAACACGGATTCATCTCGCTCGAGTTCATGCGCTCCATTCACGAGCGGGATATCCGCATCGGCCGCACCGAGTCCTTCCTGCCCGAGCAGCTCTACTTCTCCGCCAACCTGGTCACCATCCCGCTCTGGATCGCCGGGCTGGTCTCGCTGCTGGTCGGCAAGACCCACAGGGCCTTCCGCCCCCTGGCGTGGATGTATCTCGTGCCGCTGATCCTGTTCATCATGCTTCAGGGTCGTTCCTACTACCTGGCGGCAGCCTACCCGCCCTTGATGGCGGCGGGAGCGGTGCTCGCCGAAGCCTGGGTGCACGGCATGAGGCCGGCGGCAGCAAGGCGGATGCGCGGCTCCACCTGGTCGGCGCTTGCCATCGGTGGGCTGGCATTCGCCGCCATCGCCTTGCCCCTGGCGCCACCGGGATCCGGCTGGTTCGAGACCGCCTGGGGACTGAACAATGAGCTGGGTGAGATGCTTGGCTGGCCGGAACTGGCGCAAACGACCGCTGACGTCTACCGCGCGCTTCCGCCTTCCGAGCGCGCCGCCACAGCCATCGTCACGAACAACTACGGCGAGGCCGGCGCGCTCAAACTGTTCGGCCCGGCTCTCGGGCTGCCGACGGCCCTGAGCGGCATGAACGGCTACTGGCATCGCGGGCCAGGGGAGCTTCAGCCGGCGCTCGTGATCGCCCTGGGATACGACCTGCACGGCACCGCCGCCCACTTCGGCGCTTGCGAGACCGCAGCCCAGGTGAAGAATGCGTACGGGGTCTTGAATGAGGAGGCCGGCGAGCACCCCTGGATCTATCTGTGCCGCCGGCTGCCCCGCCCCTGGCCGGAGATCTGGGAACGGCTCAAGGTCTACGGGTAGCCTCGGGGCGCGCACACCCACAGCGGAGGCCGCATGCCAAGCCACGACCCTCACTCGCACGCCGACTTGACCCAGGGGCGCATTCGCCACCTGGACCTGCAGATCGAAGTCGACTTCGCCGCCCATCGCCTACGAACTGTCGCCGAGTACCAGCTCGACCGGCCGGCGACCGGCCCGCTCGACCTCGATGCTCGAGACCTGGACATCGCTTCCATCGAGGCCGGCGGACGGCGCATCGAGTTCGAGGTGGGCGAGCCCGATGCTGTGAAGGGCCAGCGCGTGAGGCTGCTCGATCTGGGCGGAGCCGACCGCTTCACGCTCTCGGTCACGACGAGGCCGCACGCCTCGGCGTTGCAGTGGCTCGAGGCGCACCATACGGCCTCCGGCCGGCACCCCTTCGTCTACAGCCAGTGTCAGCCGCTGCATGCCCGCAGCCTCTTCCCCTGCCAGGACACGCCTTCCGTGCGCTTCACCTATGCGGCGCGCCTGAGCGTCGCAAAGGGTCTCACCGCTGTGATGGCAGCGGCTTGCACGGGGCGCGAGGCCCATCGTGACAGAGAGGTCTTCCGCTTCGAGATGCCGCAGGCGATCCCGTCCTACTTGTTCGCGCTGGCGGTGGGCGACCTGGCCTTCCGCCAACTCGGGCCGCGCACCGGTGTGTATGCCGAGCCGCCGCTGCTCGAGGCCGCCGCCTGGGAGTTCGCCGAGAACGAGTCACGCCTGGCGGCCGCCGAGACTCTGTTTGGGCCGTACGTCTGGGATCGTTACGACCTGCTGGTCATGCCCCCGTCCTTCCCCAGCAACGGCATGGAGAATCCGCGCCTGACCTTCGTTACGCCTCTGGCGATCCTGGGGGACCGCAGCCGCATGGCGCTCATCGCCCACGAGCTGGCGCATGCCTGGACCGGCAACCTGGTCACGAATGCCACCTGGGACGACTTCTGGCTCAACGAGGGCTGGACAACGTACGCCGATCACCGCATCACGGAGGCGCTGGAAGGACCGGAGGTCGCCGGGCTGCTGCAAGCCGTGCTGCTGGACGCGCTGCGCGAAGACATCCGCACCTTCGGCCCTGACTCGCCCTTCACCTGCCTGAAGACCTCGCTGGCCGGGATCGATCCGGATGCGGTCTTCTCGCGCGTTCCCTACATGAAGGGGCAGCTGTTCTTGTTGAGCCTTGAGCAGGCGGTAGGCCGGCCGCGCTTCGACGCTTTCCTGCGGGACTACATCCGGCGCTTCCAGTTCCAGTCGCTCACAACCGATGACTTTCTCGCCTTCCTGGGGCAGGAGCTGCCAGAGGCGGCCGAGGCCGTCAACGTGCAGGCGTGGGTCTACCGGGCGGGGCTGCCGGAGAGTCTGCCGGCGATGCGCTCGGCCCTCTACGACGAGGTAGTGCGCCGGAGACGGGAGTTCGAAGCGGGCGCATTCCCCTCCGCGGTCGAAGCCGCGACCTGGCACCCGTACCAGCGCATTCTATTCCTGCGGCTGCTGCCGCCAGCGATCTCGATCGACGACTGCGCCAGGGTCGAGGCGTCCCTCGGGCTTCGGACGACCAAGCGCACGCTGGAGCTGTACGAGTTCCTCCGCCTCGCCACCCGAAGTGGCTATGCGCAAGCGTGGCCGATGATCGAGGCCTTCGCCGAGCGTGTCGGCAACGAGTATCAGCTCAAACGGCTCTTCCGTTCCCTGGCCGAGGCAGAGTGGTCTCGCCCGCTCACCCGGCCGCTCTTCGAGCGCGTGCGGCACCGACATCACCCCATCACGGAAGGCCTGGTCGACCAACTGCTGCGCGAGTTGGGCGTGCAGAACAGAACGACCTGACAGGTGCCCTGCAACCTGTCAGGTCGTGTCGGATGAAGTTGGGGTGCGCCTCGTCGGTGCCGCCGGGCACGCGCGGCATCGTCAGCTTGCTACCCGAACATGCCTGAGGGTCGCTTGCCGTCGACCGGAGGCTCGTCCTCCTCGGCCGCAGGGAACAATCCCGCGGGCGACGGGACTTCCGCCGCCATTTCCGCAGCCGCCGGGAGCCGCGGCCGTCGCCGCACGAAGCCAAGCAGCATCAGCACCAGTCCCCCGATGGTCAACAGCACCGCCTGCGCTGCTTGCGGCCCCAGCACGGCTTCCCGGATGGCGCCGCTGAGCGCCTCCACCAGGTTGCCGAGGGCCGGGATCGCCCCTGCGCCGGCCATGAAGCGCGCCAGCATGAGCCGCAGCAGCGGGCCGCCGAGCAGCACCGGCGCGAACGACAACAAGCCGCCCAGCAAGAGCGGCACCCCCCACCAGCGCGCCAGGTCGCGCCACGACCGCACGGCCAGCGCCATGATCAGACCAAGCAGGGAGAAGGAGGCCAGGATTCCCCAGCGCGATACGAAGCGCACCAGCCGGACCTGCTCCTTGGCCAGCATCAGGTCCTCGGCGTCGCCGAAGTCCCGATCGACGACCGGCAACTCGGCCGGCAGCCCCTCAGCCAACAGGCGCATTCCTCCGGACAGCGCGCCCACGAGCAGGCCGCGCAGCGGTTCGGGAAGTTCGCAGTAGGGAAAGCCCTCCTGCCCCGGCACGACGCCCAGGCCGAGCATGCGGGTGACATCGTCCAGCGTGCAGGCGGGCCACGACTCGACCATCGCTTCGACCAGGCCGGCGGCCGCTTCGCCGCGCAGCGCCGCCCGCACCGGCGCGAGATCCACGCTCAACTGCAAGCGCGTCGCCGGGCTGTCGAACCAGGCAAAGAAGTCGGTCGTCACACGCAGGATCTGCGCCTCGACCCATGTGGCCGGCAGCAGCCTGTCGATGAGCGCATCGCGTTCGTCGGGCGAGAGGTGCTGGGCTGCACCCTCCAGGTCGATGCCCGCCACGTTGGACTCGGCGCCGAAAAGACTGTCCACCACGGCTTGCCGCAGCGTACCCTCGAGGCGACGAGCCGACTGAGCTGCGGGGGACTGAAGATCACCAGCGCCAGATTGCGCGACAGCAGCGTCAGGGGCAGGAGCAGGACAAACAGCGCCGCAGCCACTCCAGCCAGCCCACGCGCCATCATCGTCAGACAACCCGGCCTGCTACTGGTCATGCCCGCCTCCCGATCCACCCGCCTGCGCCCCCGCTGCCGGTGCACCCAAGGCTGAGAGCACCAGGCCGGCCGAGATCAGCCCCGCCCCGATCCAGAAGCTCAGTCCCAGCGGCTCGTGCAGCAACCAGCCCCCCAGCGCCACGCCGACCACCGGCTGCGCAAAGAAGAGCAGCGAAACCAGCCCGGCGTCAAGGAGCGCCAGCGACTTGTTCCACAGGTACATGGCGCCGGCGGTCGAGACGATCCCCAGGTAGAGCACCCCTGCCACCACCCCCGGCGTGATGTCGCCCAGGCCAATCGTGCGCATTTCCAGCCAAACCAACGGCAGGCTCGTGGGCAGTCCGCCGAAGAGCACGATGAAGCTGACCTCCAGCGTGTTCAGGTAACCGGAGGCCTTCTTGACCAGGACCGAATACAGACCCCACGAAAGGGCCGCCCCCAGCAGGGCCAGGTTGCCGAGGAAGGCCTGCTGCCCCAGCTCCGCGGAAGTGGGATTGATGACCGCCACGACGCCCAGGCTGGCCAGAGCCAGGGCTGCTATCCGCCGCCCGGTGGCCGGTTCGCGCAGCAGCCAGACGCCGAACAGCAGGATGAACACCGGCGAGGCGGACGTCACCAGCGAGGCTGTCGCAGCAGTCGATAGCCTGGTGCCGGTGAACTGCAGGCCCAGGGAGATCCCGTAGCCGACGAAGCCCACCAGCAGCACGCGAGCCCAGTCACGCCGCGTGGCGCGAAATCCGCCTCGCGCCAGGATGACCGCGCCCAGGCAGGCGGCCCCGAGCACCAGGCGTGAGGTCAGGAGCGTGAACGGCGGGATGACATCCAGCACGACCTTGCTGACGACGTACATCCCGCCCCAGATACCGGCCGCGGCCAGGCCGGCCGCAATTCCGAAGGCCTTCATTCTGCCTCGCTGGGTGGCGATTATACCTTCGGGAGTTCGGAGCTCCAGGATCGGGCACGCCTGTCGGGCACGCCCGAGAGGCGCGCCTGCCGGACGCGAGGCGTCCCGCCGGAGGCGGGACGCCGGGTCAGGCGAGGTCGGCAGGGCGCTAGCGGAAGTCGGCCTGCAGCCGCTCCAGGCTTTGTCGGGATGGGCGCAGGGCTTCGGGGGGAAGCGCCACCAGTGGCGTTTCGACCAGCCCGGCGGTTTCCTGCAGGATCGGCTGCTCGTCGTTCAGGTAGAGCAGCCCCGTGACCATCTCGTTGTGGGTGCGGGCGCGCTCCAGCAGCATCAGCGCCGCCATGCGATCGCGCGGGTTGTACTCCCGCTCGAGCTTGCGCAGCACCAGCCGCGACCCGTCGTGCATCTCGACCGTGGTGGCGTTGCCGGGCTCGTAGTCGACCTGGATCTCCTCGCGCTCGGGGATGAGGGTCATGTCGTGGATGGGATCCTCGTGCTGCTTGCCCCAGGTGTAGCTCTTGGTCGACTCGTCGCGGTTGTTGAAGGTCACGCACGGGCTGATGATGTCCAGCACGGCCGTGCCGTTGTAGCTCAGGGCGGCCTTGATCAGCTCCTTCACCTGCCGCGGATCGCCGGCGAAGGAGCGGGCGACGAATCCGCAGTTGGCCGCCAGGGCCTCGATGCAGATATCGACCGGATTGAAGGGGTTCTCGACCCCCTTCTTCAGGACGGCGCCCTTGTCGGCGGTGGCGGAGAACTGCCCCTTGGTCAGCCCGTAGACGCCGTTGTTCTCGACGATGTAGACCATGGGGATGTTGCGCCGCAGCATGTGGATGAACTGGCCGATGCCGATGGAGGCCGTGTCGCCGTCGCCGCTGACGCCGATGCCGCGCAGGGCGCGGTTGGCGACCAGCGCGCCGGTCGCCAGCGAGGGCATGCGGCCGTGCAAGCCATTGAACCCGTGCGAGCGGTTGAGGAAGTACGCCGGACTCTTCGACGAGCATCCGATGCCCGAGAGCTTGATGGCCTTCCACGGCGGGAGCGACATTTCGTAGCAGGCGGCAACGATCTGGTTGGAGATCGAATTGTGGCCACAGCCGGCGCACAGCGTCGACGGCAGGCCGCGGTACTCGCCCCGTGTCAGCCCGACCAGGTTGACCGTCGTCGGCCGGGCTTCCTGGATCTCGAAGACCATCTCAGCCCTCCTCCACGGCCAGAAGCGCCTCGGTCACCCAGCGGGCGCTCATCGGCAGCCCGTTGTTGATGGTGAGCGAGCGCAGCTTGCCGGCCTGATCCGGCACATCGATCTGGAGCAGCTGGCGCATCTGCCCGTCGGTGTTCATCTCGATGACATAGGTGCGATGGTGCCCCCGGATGAAAGCTTCGACCTCAGGGGAGAACGGCACCCCGCGCAGGCGCAGGTAGTCGGTCGCCACGCCTTGCGCCGCCAGGCGCTCGCGAGCCTCCAGGATCGCCGGGTCGGTCGATCCGTAGGAGATCAGGCCGATCTCCGCCTGGCCATTGGGGGCGCGATGGATCACCGGCGGCGGGAGCAGCTTGCGGCCGTTCTCCAGCTTGCGCCAGATGCGCTCCATGTTGTTCGACCAGTCGTCTGGGCGCTCGGAGTAGACCGCCTTTTCATTGTGGCTCGTGCCGCGCGCAAACCAGACGCCCTTGGGGTTCATCGAGCCGGGCAGGGTGCGGTAGGCGATCCCGTCGCCGTCGACGTCGCGGTAGCGGGCGAACTCCCCCACCCGCTCCAGGTCGTCGTTGTTGAGCACCTTGCCGCGGTCCATGGGCGCGTCCGGGTAGCTCAGCGCGTCCGT
>DYJB01000059.1:0-1398 GCA_020723365.1 Candidatus Aquidulcis sp.
GAACGCGCGCAGGGCGTGCGGGAACGCGGCGCGCCCGGTGCGCAGGGCCAGCCCGCGCCCGGCGCGCACGCCGTACAGCCGGTCAAGGGCCTGGTGGATGCGGCCGAGATCGTCGAAGGCGAATTGGCGATCGAGCGTGTTGGGGGGCAGGCAGGCGATGTGCTGCTCGACCCCGGCCACATTGAGCACGGCATTCAGGCCGTTGTGGCCGACGATCTCCTCCAGCGAGAGGAGCAGAAAGCGGCCGATCTTGTTGGGCAGGAAGAGGCGGGGGGCACTGGCCACGGTGCGGGAACCATCCGGGCGCGCCGGCAGGCGTGCGCCGGTGAGGGCTACTTCTTCTCCATTTCCTCAAGGATGCTGTAGAGCAGCTCGAGCAGGACCTTCTTGACCGACTCCTTGTCGCTGGCGACACAGGGCAGCATCTTCACGGCCGGGTCCAGCTTCAGCGCGATGCGCAGATCCTCCACCGACCAGGCGGACTCCATATCCTGCTTGTTGGCCGCCACCACGTAGGGGGTCGGGGCGTAGGCGCGGAAGGTTTGCAGGATGCCCTTGGCCTCGCGGAAGGTCTCAGGGCGAGTGCTGTCGATGGTGACAATGAAGCCCAGCATTCCCTCGGACAGGATCTCCCACATGAAGTCGAAGCGCTTCTGCCCGGGCGTGCCGAACAGGTAGAGCACCAGGTCGTCGTCGACGGTGATACGGCCAAAGTCCATGGCGACCGTGGTGGTTTCCTTGATCCGCTCCGCCTCGGTGGAGATCTTGCGCTCGGTCGAGACGACGTCGATTTCGCTCACTGAGCGGATGAACGACGTCTTCCCGGCGGAGAACGGACCCGTGACGACCATCTTCACGGTTTGCATGGCTGCCCTCGCCTACAGAGACCGGATGCGGTCAATCAGCCGATTGACCAGCGAGCTCTGTTGCCGCTTGTCGACCGCCGGAACCTGGCGCGCCTGCGGCGGGAGCGGCATACCCGCCGGACGGACGACCTCCACCAGCCCGGCCTGGATCAACCCGTACACGATCCGGCGGATCTCCAACTCGTTCATCTTGTTGGCCTTCATGATCTGACGGATGGTGTTCTTGGGGTTGATGTACGAAACGACCTTCCACTCCTCGACGTTCAGGTTGACGTCGCGAATATTCGCCCCGGGTCGCTGGAGGAAGTCCAGGGCCATGTCGAGGTTGGGGAGCTCCTCCTGGAGCTGCTCCCATTCGCGCATGCGCCGGGCGCCCTCGATGATGATGTTCTCGAGATCGAGGCGCATGACGATGCGGTCGTCCGGCGGCAGCACGTCGTTGTCGAAACGGAAGAATCCGTCCCCCCAGTTCTATGATCGTGACTTCCAGTCCCCGGGCGCGCAGCGCCTCGGCCGCCTTCAAGCCGATCAG
>DYJB01000059.1:1408-14714 GCA_020723365.1 Candidatus Aquidulcis sp.
TCCACCCAGCTGAACAGGCGATAGACGATGTCGACGATGTACTGTCGGATCCCGGCCAGGATGTCCTGCTGGGTCAGGTAGCCGGCGTTGATCAGGAGCAGGCCGAGCTCCTTGTCCGACTTCTCGCCGGCGTGCGACTTGATCACCTGGGCCTGCTTGGCGGTGATGCGCCCGGAGCGGGTGAGGATGCCGACGAGCGTGCCGTCTTCATTGCCGAGCTGGGCATAGATCAACTTGCCGGCCTGGAACGAGATCCAGGCGGCTTCGTTCGGCCCCTCGACGGTAAGGGTCCCCGTCTTGCGGGCCAGGTTGATCAGGTTGAGCAGTTGCGTGACGCTGAAGTCACGCAGGTTGCCCTTGACGGCCATTCCAGCCTCGCGCAGGCGGTGCACGGCGCCGCCCGGGTGCGGCGATTATACGTCGCCGGAGGGAGAACCGCAAACCCGAGCCCGATGGAGGCGGGCTCAGGCCCGCCAGCCACCGAGGAACAGCCGCACGGGCTGGGCGGAGATGAAGGCCTGAGGGTCGAGCGCCAGGACCCGCTCGGTGATGGCCCCGGCATCGCGCCGCGCCACGTGGCACCAGATCAGCGTCACCATGCCCTCCTGGCCGCGGGCCGGCAACTCGGTGGCGCCCCAGCCATCCCGGCGCAGCGCCTCGGTGATGGCTGTTCCCGAGCGCGAGCTGACGATGCGCACCAGCCGGTGGCCGGGCGCCAGGCGCGCTTCGATCACAATGCCCAACACGCTGCCGAAGGCCACACCCCCGGCGAAGGCCGCCAGATTCCACGGGTTCTCGAGGTTGGTGAGCAGCCCGGCGATAGCCGTGATGAACAGCGTGGACTGCGAGAACCCGGCCAGCCAGGCGCCCAGCCGGGACCCGCGCGCCAGCGCAAGCACGCGCAGCGTGTCGATGGCATTGTTGAGGGTCAGGGTCAGGAGAATCAAGGCCGGCAGGAGCCAGGCGGGCAGGGACGACATCCACGGGATTTGGGGAATCTCCACGATCCGGCCGAGGGCCAGTGCGGCGGCCAGGACGGCCAGCGTCTGGAAAGGAACGGCGGCCATGTCTCAGGCCCCCCAGAAGCCGCGGTGCAGCGGGCGGACGTCTTCGACCGTGACAAACGCCTCGGGATCGAGGCTGTGAACCTGGCGCGTGATGCGTGAGATGTCCCGCCGCCGCACGCTGCATGTCAGCACGGCCACGGTTCCATCGCGCCCCCGGCCGGCCAGCTCGGTGACGGCGTAGCCGGCGGCCCGGATGGCAGCGGCCAGCGCTGCGCCGCGCTGCGGGCTGATGACGCGCACGTGCCCGTGGCCCAGGGCAAGGCGCTCTTCGATCAGCATCCCGACCACGGTTCCGGTGGCGAAGCCGCCGGCGTAGCCGACGATGTTCCACAGGTTGTCGACGTGGCGCAGGACGCTCGAGATGGCGACGACCCAGATGGCGGACTGGGCGAAGCCCAGGAACCAGGCGAGCGCCTTGCGCCCGCGCAGGACGAACAGAACGCGCAGCGTGTCGAGCGTCATGTCGGCCACGCGCAGGCCGAAGATCACGAAGGGGAGCAGGGCGGCGGGAAGGGCCAGGGTATCGAGCATCGCTCAGGCCTTGATCGGGTCGGGGTCAGGAAGGGCCGGGAGGTACATCGTGTCCACGTACTGGCGCAGCATGCGGCGCATGCTGAAGCGCGGCCCCAGCGTCCGCATGGATTCCTTGACCATGCCGAGCCATTCGGCCGGCAGGCCGTCGGCGGATCGTTCCAGGTAGTAGAGCGGGATGATCTCGTCTTCCAGGCGCCGGTACAGGCTTTCGGCGTCGGCCGCGTCTCGGGCCGCCGGGTCCGCCGCTTCGGACTCGTCACCGATGGCCCAGCCGTTGCGGCCGTTGTAGCCCTCGGGCCACCAGCCGTCGAGCACCGAGAGGTTCAGGGCGCCGTTGAGGGCCGCCTTCTGCCCGGAGGTGCCGGAGGCCTCGTTCGGCCGTCGCGGCGTGTTGAGCCACACGTCGACACCCTGCACCAGGTAGCGCGCCAGGTTGATGTCGTAGTCCTCCAGGAAGACCAGCCGGCCGCCGGTCTCGGCGCGCTTCACCTGGCGATAGACCTCCTGGATGAGCAGCTTGCCCGGTTCATCGGCCGGATGAGCCTTGCCGGCGAAGATCACCTGAACCGGCATGCCCGGTCGATTCACCAGGCGCAGCAGCCGGTCGACATCGCGCAGGATCAGGCTGGCGCGCTTGTAGGTGGCGAAGCGCCGGGCGAAACCGATCGTCAGGGCGTAGGGGTCGAGCAGCACGCCGCCGGCGATGACCTGCACCGGATGGACGCGGGTCCCGATCCACTGCCGGCGCGCACGCTCGCGCATGTAGGCGACCAGCTTGCGCTTCAGATGGCGGCGCACCGCCCACAGCTCCGCATCGGGGATGCGCTCGATCGCCTCCCACGTACGGGGGTCATCCAGGTGCTCGTGCCAGTCGGGTTCGAAGTAGCGGTCGAAGAGGAGCCAAAGCCGGCGGGCCAGCCATGTGCCGGTATGCACGCCGTTGGTGATATGCCCGATCGGCGCCTGCTCGGCCGGCAGCTTCGGCCACAGGAACGACCACATGCGGCGCGCCACCTGCCCGTGGAGTTCCGACACGCCGTTGATGCGCTCCGCGTTGCGGATGGCGAGCACCGGCATGCTGAAGGTCTCGCCCCACGGCTCCTTGCGCCGGGCAAGATCGACGAAGCTCTCGCGCTCCAATCCCAGCTGCGGCCAGAACCCGCTGAAGTACTTGTCGACCAGCCACAATGGGAACTCGTCGTTGCCGGCCGGGACGGGCGTGTGGGTGGTGAACAGGCTGGAGGCGCGCACGCGCGCCATCGCTTCGGCATAGGGCCTGCCGGCCGCCACGAGCTCGCGCGCCCGCTCGAGCACCAGGAAGGCCGAGTGGCCCTCATTCATATGCCAGACGGCCGGGTTGTACCCCAGGGCGCGCAGGGCGCGCACGCCGCCGATGCCCAGCAGGATCTCCTGGGAGATGCGCAGCTCCAGGTCGCTGGTGTAGAGGCGGGAGGTCAGCGTGCGGTCGGCGGGCGAATTGCCGTCGACATCGCTGTCGAGCAGGAAGAGCGGAACCCGGCCGACCTGGATGCGCCACAGGCGGGCATGGAGCGGCCGCCCCGGCAGATCGACGGTGAGGGTCAGGGGTCCGCCGGAGGCATCGAACACCGGGTGCACCGGCAGGTCGGTGTAGGCCAGGCTGGCATAGCGGGCCTCCTGCCAGCCATCGTCATTCAGCCGCTGTTTGAAGTACCCCTGGGGATAGAGGAAGCCCACCGCCACCAGGGGCATGCCCAGGTCGCTGGCCTCCTTGAGATGATCCCCCGAGAGGATGCCGAGCCCGCCGGCGTAGATCGGGAGCGACTCGTGCAGCCCGAACTCCGTGGAGAAGTAGGCGATCGGCTGGTTCATGCGGTCGGGATGAGTGCGCGGGTACCAGGCGGCGGGCGCGTCGCCCATGTAGTCGTCGAAGGCGCGCACGACCCGGTCGTAGAACTCAAGCAGCCAGCGGCTATTGGTGGCGGCGCGCAAGCGCTCCGAGGGCACCAGGCGCAGGAACCGCACCGGGTTGTGCTCGGTCAGCTCCCAGGTGTCGGCATCGATGTAGCGGAAGATGCGGGAGGATTCGGCGTGCCAGGTCCACCACAGGTTGTACGCCAGATCGGCCAGGCGTCGCAGGCGGCGCGGCAGGTCAAAGCCATTCGGCGGGGGGTGCGGCAGATGGTCGTCTGGATGCATGGGGCGCCGGAAAGAGCGATCCTCGGTCGAGGTCCGGCTATGATACCACGCCGTCTCCGCCGGTCGTCGGGGTCCGTGTGAACGTCCGCGCACGCCGCCGTGACCATCTGTACTTGCCGCTGGGGTCTGCGGGCTGCATGCTCAGGGCATAGCGATAACCCGTCTGCGCCCCGGGTGAGGGCCAGGCAGCCAGGAGGCGACAATGAAGCACATGACCGAGGAGAACTTGAAGGCCGCCTTTGCCGGGGAAAGCCAGGCGCACATGAAGTACACCAACTTTGCCGAGAAGGCGGAGAAGGAGGGACGCCCGAATGTGGCGCGGCTGTTCCATGCGACGGCCTTCGCCGAACGGGTGCACGCCAGCAACCATCTCAAGGCTCTGAGCGGGATCGAGGATACGGCCGCCAATCTGACAGCCGCCATCGCCGGAGAGACCTTCGAGGTGGACGAGATGTACCCGGCCTACAAGGCCTCCGCCGAGGCGCAGGGCGAAACCAAGGCCCTCCGCTCCATGGACTGGGCGCTCAAGGCTGAAGTGGTCCATGCTGTCCTGTACGATCAGGCGCGCACGGCCGTTCAGGCGGGCAAGGACATCGAGGCGAAGGCGATCTGGGTGTGCACCGTGTGCGGCTTCACGATGGAAGGCGAGGCCCCGGATGTCTGCCCGGTGTGCGGCGCCCGGCACGACAAGTTCCGCAAGTTCTAAATCCCGACCCTCGATTGGGAAAGCGCGGGCCCCGGAGCCAGACCGGGGCCTGTCGATTCATCGACCGGAGTCGGGGGGCCAGGTCAACCGACCCGACCGGTCGCAAGGAAGAGGATCCCCGGCCCGAGGCGCTCCACCCGCAGGCCAGGCAACTGCTTGGCCAGCAGCCTCCACGGCTGCGCAAGGTCGGCCTGAGAGACCGAGAAGCGGCGGAAGGCCATCGCCGCCAGCGGGTTCAGCAGCCTGCCGGGAAGGCGATCGGCCAGCGCGGGGCTGACGACCACCACGCGACCGCCGGGCCGGACGTGCTCCAGACAGCGGGCGATGGCCTCGGGTGAGGTGAGCACATCGTGCATGGCGAACAGCAGCAGGCCGTCGAAGGAGTCGGCCAGGCGCATGCTTTCGGCTGGGCTCTCGACCACCTGCACGTTCGACCACCCGCCGCGCTTCACGCGAGCCCTCGCCGCCGCCACCATCTCGGGACTGAGGTCGACGCCGACGACGTGCCCGGTTGGCCCGACGGCGCGGACCAGGAAGGCGAAGTTGGCGCCGCTGCCGCACCCAACCTCCAGGACCGCGCTGCCGGGGGCCAGGTGCAGCCGGTCGATGGCGCCCCGGCGCAGAGGGAAGGTGAAGAAGAACAGGCCGTCCGGAAGCGCGGCCACGCGGCGGTAGCGGGCGATGATCTCGTCGTGGTCAGGACGTATGGCGCTCACGTGGCCTCCAGGCGCACGCCCTCGAACAGGTCGCGCTCGCGCAAGCGCGCAGGGGCAGGCGGGTAGGCGCGCATGAAGGTCTCCTCCCCGCCGGCCAGCCGGAACGCCAGGCCCATCAGCCCGCCGGTGGGGGGGCCACCCTGGCTGGCATGGCAGGCGGTGGCGCGCGCTTTGGCCTGCGCCACTTCGCCGAAGCGAATGTAGGCGTGAATGGGGAAGTCCTGCGCGGCGATATCCGCCAGGTCGATGTCGCCGTTGCGCCCGAAGCGGCCTGGATCGCGGCCCAGGAGCGCCATGCCGCGCACGGCCAGGCGCAGGAACCTGCGGCCGAAGGTATGGAAGTACAGCTTCTGAGGCCGGTACGCCGGCAGACCGTCGGGGTAGCGGGCGGAGTCGCCGGCGGCGTCGAAGGCGGCCACCGTGGCGCGCTGGATGGCGATGTGATCCGGGTGTCGATAGCCGCCGATGGGGTCGAAGGTCACCACGACCTGTGGACGAAGGCTGCGCAGCAGGTGAGTGACGCGGGCGGCGACCTCGTCGAGAGGCGCGGCTGCCAGCGACTGAGGGTGGAGATTGTCGGGCGAGCCGGGCATGCCCGAATCGCGATAGCCCATGAAGTGCACGCCGCTGAGGCGGAGATGCTGGGCGGCACAGCGCAGCTCGTGCTCCCGCAGCTCAGCGACATCCTTGTGGCCCTGCAGCAGCTCCGCGGCCACCGTCCCGACCTCGCCTCGAGTGGCGCAGGCCAGGTGCACCTCGGCGCCGCGGTGGGCATAGAGCGCCAGCGTGCCGCCCGGGCCGAAGCTCTCGTCGTCCGGATGGGCCAGCACGGCCAGCAGTCGACGGGATTCGAGGGTCATCCTCAGGCCTCCTCACCGACCAGCTGCACGATCACCTCTCGCCGGCGAGGCCGGACGTCGAAGTCGATGAAGAGCACCTGCTGCCAGGTGCCGAGCGCCAGCTGCCCATCGATGATGGGGATAGTAAGCGACGGGCCGAGCAGGGCTGCTCGCAGGTGGCCGTGCCCGTTGCCGTCGCCCCACTTGCGGTCGTGCAGGTACTCGCGCCCCGCAGGAGCGATCTCATCGAGTGCGCGCCGCAGATCGTCCAGCGCCCCGGGCTCGTACTCGATCGTTGTCAGCGCGCTGGTGGACGATGGCGTGAAGAGCGTGGCGGTACCGGCGTGGACGCCGGATTCGGCCACGATGTGTTCGGCTTGCGGCGTCAGGTCATGCATGTCGGCATGGCCGCGGGTGTTGACGAGCACTCGACCGGTGTGGAGCATGGTCCCCTCCTGTCATCCCGCTCCGTGCCAGAGCGAGTATACGACACGGGGGGCGGGCATCCCGATCGGGCCGGTGCGGCCGATGACCAGCCTGGTACCTTGGAGCCCGGCTCCCGGCCACGGGGCACAGGCCGGCGGGACGCCGGGTGACGGATGGGAGCAGCGAGGATGGGATCCGAAGGCTGAACGCGGTTGGCCGACCGCTGGATGCTTCCCAGGCTACTGCTGAAACCCGTGCGGTGGAGTCGGCGGGGCGGCTACCAGTTCCTTCTCCGACCGAGTGTGTCCAGGGCCGGTGCCCTTGGCCAGGTATTGGGCCTCGTCGGCGCGGGACAGGATGTCGTCGATGGTCGTGTCGTCCTGGTGGAGCTGACTGACGCCGGCACAGAAGGACATCACGGGGACGGCCGGGCCAAGCTGCTGACTGTAGGAGGTCAGCGCTTTGCGCAGCTTGGCGGTGACGTTGTGAGCCCCCTCGATGGCGGTCTCCGGGAGCAGCACGACGAATTCGTCCCCACCGATGCGCGCCAGCAGGTCGGTCGAGCGCAGGACGGCCTTCATGGCGCGCCCGGCGCCGGTGAGCACCTCGTCGCCGAAGAGGTGTCCGAAGCGGTCGTTGATGGCTTTGAAGCCGTCCAGATCGAGGTACAGCAGGCTGAGCGGCCGGCGGTAGCGGCGGGCGCGCGAGAACTCACGGCCCAGCTGCTCCATCAACCAGCGCCGGTTGGCCAGGCCGGTCATGGGATCGGTGTGGGCCAGCTCGGTCATCTGCTCGGCCTGCTCGTTGAGAGCCGAGATGCTGCGACGCACGTAGCTCGAGTAGAAGCTCAGCACGGCGGCCAACGCCATGGCCACGATCGTTTGGGCCATCAAGAAGACGGCGCCGGTCGCCAGGTCGAAGCCGTGGATATCGGCCGCGGGCGTGTTGCGGGCGTACAGCCAGGTGGCCAGGTTCGCCGCCGTCGCCAGGCCGGCGAACAGATAGGCCGGGCCGCCGCCGATCATCGATCCGGCGGCTACGACCGAGATCAGGAAGGCGGTGTTGACCAGGTAGATGTCCTGCGGGACCAGGAAGGCGTTGATCAGCGGGAAGAGGAAGAAGCCGGCGGCGAGCAGATAGCCGACGGGTGTGGTCCGCCCCAGGCGCGCCAGCCGATCGGCCGCCAGCACGATGAGGGCCAGCACCACGATGGCCGCCAGGTCGAAGCGCCAGCCATGGCTGGCGTACGGCTGCAGAACCAGCAGCATGGTGACCTCGACCACCAGCCAGCCGGCCAGAACGATGAGTGAGACGCGCACCGCCGCCCGGGCGAGCTGAATCCGGTAGGGCTTCTCGTCCGGCTCGACGCGAGGCAGGAGGGCGGAAAGCAAGGCACGCCAGAGTGTGCGCATACGAGGCCCCTGTCTCGATTACTCCGTGGTGGTCGGTGCGGTGACGCCCAGGATATTGTAGCCCGAATCGACGAACACCACTTCGCCGGTGACCGTGCGCGCCAGGTCGGAGGCCAGCCACACCGCAGTGCCACCCACGTCCTCGATCGTGATCGGGCGGCGGAGCGGCGCGATCTCGGCAAAGGCGCGGTACAGACTCTTGAACCCGCTTACCCCGGCGGCGGACAGCGTGCGCACGGGGCCGGCGGAGATGGCGTTGACCCGGATGCCCTTCGGACCCAGCTCGGAGGCCAGGTAGCGGACGGAGGCTTCCAGGGCGGCCTTGGCCACGCCCATCACGTTGTAGTTGGGCATGACCTTCTCGCTGCCGTAGTAGGTCAGCGTGACGACCGAGCCGCCATCCCGCATCAGAGGCAAGGCAGCCCGCGCCAGGGCGGTCAGGGAGTAGGCGCTGATGTCCATGGCTGTGTGGAACCCGGCACGGCTGGTTTCATAGAAGGGGCGGCTGAGCTCGTCCCGCCCGGCATAGGCAACGGCATGCACCAGGATGTCGAGCTTGCCCAGCGCCTTGCCGGCCTGCGCGAAGAGAGCGTCAATGGCGGCGTCATCGCCGACGTCACACGGTTCGACGAAGGAGGCGCCGACCGACTCGGCCAGCGGCCGCACGCGGCGTTCGAGGGCCTCCCCGGCGTAGGAAAAGGCCAACCGGGCGCCGTGCTCGTGCATTGCCTTGGCGATGCCCCAGGCGATCGAATGGTCGTTGGCCACGCCGAAGACCAGGGCGGTCTTGCCTTCGAGCAGCATCATGCGAGCTCTCCTTGGTGTGTGCGTCAGGGGCCCGGCAGGCGAGCCTGCGCCTCGGGCCGGAGGAGGAACCGCCTGGCCAGGCTGCGCCACGGCTCCGGTACGTTGTTTAACCCCACGCGGGGCCCGGTGGTCACGTCGGAATCGGGGATTCGCCGGCCGCGTTCGAGGAACAGCCGGGCTTGCGGCGCGCACAGGTCATGCCCGTCGAAGCGCCGGTCGAGCCCAAGCGCCTGGGCCAGTTTGGCCGGCCCGCCGGTTGGATCGCGGCGGCCGGCGCGGGTCCCGCCGCGACGACGCACCATGGTCGCCTGACCCTCGGCCGGGAGCAGGGCGCGGATCAGGACGGCGGCCGGGAAGCCCTCGGCTTCCGTCACCACGTTCAGGCACCAGTGCATGCCGTAGGTGAAGTAGACGTAGGCATGGCCCGGTGGGCCCCACATCGAAGCGTTGCGCGCCGTGCGGCCGGCTCGGGCGTGGCAGCCGAGGTCCTCCGATCCGACATAGGCTTCCGCCTCGACGATCCAGCCGCTCAGCCGCCGGCCGCCGGCCTCCAGGCGCACCAGGCGCGCACCCAGCAGTTCACGCGCCACGGCCAGCGTCGGGCGCTTGAAGAACGAGCGGCTAAGCCGGGGAGCCATAGCGGCGATTGTAGCCCAGCCGAGGCCGCGCCCGCGCCGCAGGTGACGGAAGAGCGCGACAATCAGTCGAAAGGAAGCGCGGCCTTCGCCGACCGCTCCACCGTGCCGGAGGGTGTCCCGTGTCCGTCCTGCCAAGGCTCGCCACCTTCCAGGGCCGGCGTGACGAGCGGCCGAACCAGGACCTGGCGCGCAGGCTGGCGCGCTCGGGCGATGGTGAAGCGATCCGGGAGCTCGCCGAGAACCTGCACCATCCCAACCGCAGAATCCAGAGCGACTGCCTGAAGGTGCTCTACGAGATCGGCGCCCTGAACCCGACCCTGATTGCCGGCTACGCAGATGAGTTCCTGGATCAGTTGAGCAGCGAGCACAACCGCATGGTGTGGGGCGGCATGATCGCCCTGGCGACCGTCAGCCCGCTCAAGTCCGGCGCCATCGGCAGGCGGCTTGGCGAGGTCATCCGGGCGGTCGAGGGCGGGACGCTGATCACCGTGGTTTGGGGCGTGAAGGTCCTGGCTGTCGTGGCGGGCATGGAGCGGCGCTTCCGGGCGAAGAGCCTGCCCGTCCTGAAGCGCGTGCTCACGACGTGCCTGCCGCGCGACGTCCCTCTGCACGCCGAGAGCATCCTGATGGCGATCGACGTCGCCGACCGCAAGCCCTTCCTGGCCATTCTGGCGGCGCGGCAGCCGGAGCTCTCAGCCGCCCAGGCGCGACGGCTGCGCAGGACGCTGGGCAAGCTGGCGCCAGCCGGCGCCGTGAAGCGCGTGACGAAGCGCTGATCGCGGAAGGATGAGGCCGGCAGGAGGTCTGGGGAATGCGCATTCGAGCTGAGACGGCCCTGACGTTCGACGATGTGCTGCTTGTGCCGCGCCATTCACGCATCGCCAGCCGCAGCGATGTCTCGCCGCACACCCTGGCGGCGCGCGGCCTGGCGCTGGCCATCCCGGTGCTAAGCGCCAACATGGACACGGTCACCGAGAGCGAGATGGCCATTGCCATGGCGCGCTGCGGCGGGCTGGGGATCATCCACCGCTTCATGCCCATCGAGCGGCAGGCGGGCGAAGTGGCGCGGGTGAAGCGCGCCGAGGGGTACGTGGTGGAAGATCCGGTGACCATCGAGCCGCACGCCAGCATCCGGCAGGCTCGCGCGCTCCTGTCCGGTGCCGGCATCGGCGGGCTGGTCGTCGTCGACCGGCAGGCCCGCGTGCTGGGCATGGTCACCAAGCGCGACCTGCTCTTCGCGCCGGACGAGGAGGAGCCGGTCAGCGAGGTGATGACGCCCCGCGAGCGGCTGGTGACGCTGCAGGCGCCCGCCGACCTGCTGGCGGCGCGTGAGCAGCTCCACGCTCACCGTTTGGAGAAGCTGCCGCTGCTCGACTCCGGGGGCAAGCTGCGCGGGTTGATCACGGCCCAGGACATCATGCGGCTCGAGCAGCATCCGCAGGCCACCAAGGATGGCAAGGGGCGCCTGCGCGTCGGCGCCGCCGTCGGCGCCCGCTCCGAGGATCTCGAACGCGCCGAGGCCTGCCTGCACGCCGGCGCCGATACCTTCGTCGTCGATATCGCTCACGGGCACTCGGAGAACTGCCTGGGCATGGTGCGTGCCCTCAAGCAGCGCTGGCCCGAGGTGCCTGTAATCGCCGGCAATGTGGCCACGCCGGAGGGCGTGCGCGACCTGGCGCAGGCGGGCGCCGACGCCGTCAAGGTCGGGGTCGGATCGGGATCGATCTGCATCACGCGCGTCATCACCGGCTTCGGCGTGCCCCAGCTCACGGCCATCCTCGAGTGCGCCGCCGAGGCGCATCACCTGGGCGTGCCCGTCATCGCCGACGGCGGGATCCGCCGCTCGGGGGATGCCGTCAAAGCGCTGGCGGCCGGGGCCAGCACGGTCATGGTTGGCAACATGCTGGCCGGGACGGACGAGGCCCCCGGGGCGACGATCATCCGCGACGGACGCAAGATGAAGGTCGTGCGGGGCATGGCCTCGCTGAGCGCCAGCGCCGACCGGCTGGTGATCGATCGCGGGGCCGACCTCGAGCCCGGCGACTGGGAGCGCATCGTGCCGGAAGGCGTGGAAGCCGTCGTGCCGCACCGCGGAGCCGTGGCCGAGGTGCTCGACCAGCTGATCGGCGGCATCCGCTCTGGCATGTCCTACGCCGGGGCGCGGTCGCTGGCCGAGCTGTGGGAGCGGGCGGAGTTCGTCCGCGTCACCGGAGCCGGGTTGCGCGAGTCGGGCGCGCACGACGTCGAGCCGATCGGGTGAGGCGGCGCGCCGCTCGATCGCGCCGTCCGGCATCCCGCCAGGCAACGCTCAGCCCGGGCAATCCGCTGGTCGGCATTGCCGTTGGCCGACTTCTCTGATACAAATTCTCTGGTTGCCGCCAGCCGGCGACGGTTGAACCGGCGGCGGGTCCGGGAAGCACCACCAACCTCACGCCTCCCACGGAGCACAGCTGCCTGTGACGTCCGGGACGGTCGACCTTCAGCCTGTGTCCGCCTGGCTCTCCGATCAGGGGCCGCTCGATCGCTCGCACCTGCTGCCAACGCTGATCGAGGCCCAGCGCCGCTATGGACATCTCACGCCGCCGACGCTGGCGGCTATCAGCCAGGCGCTGCGAGTTTCGGAGGCCGAGATCCACGGCGTGGTCAGCTTCTACACGCTGCTCTACGACCGACCGACCGGGCGCACCCTCGTGCGCGTGTGCACCAGCCCGCGCTGCGCCCAGGCCGGCGGCGAAGATGTCCTGCGCCAGCTGTGTGAGCACCTCAACGTCCAGCCAGGGCAACCGACGGCCGACGGCGCCTACGAGATCGAGGAAGTCCCCTGCCTGTGCCTGTGCGACCACGCGCCGGCGGCGCTGCACGGCGACGTCCCGGTGGGGCACCTGCGGCAGCTCCCGGTGGCGGAATGGCTCGCCCGTCCCCAGGCCATCGGTCTCGGCTTCATCGGCGGTGAGCCGCGGCGCCTGACGGCCCGCTGCGGATCGATCGAACCGACCGACGTGCAGGCCTTCGCCGCCCGCGGCGGATTCGCCGGGCTGCGGCGTGCCCTGACGACGCTGACGCCGCAGCAGGTCATCGAGCTCATCGACGCCTCCGGGCTGGATGGCCGCGGCGGGGCGGCCTTCCCCACCGGGCGCAAGTGGTCGATGGCTGCGTCCACCCCCGCCCGGCAGCGTTTCGTTGTGTGCAACGGCGACGAGTCCGAGCCGGGAACGTTTAAGGACCGGCTGCTGCTTGAAGGCGATCCGCTGGCCGTGCTCGAAGGCATGGCGCTGGCCGGCTATGCCATCGGCGCGCGTCGCGGGTTTCTGTACGTGCGCGGCGAGTACCCGCGCGCTCAGGGCATCCTTGCGCGCGCGATCGAGGCGACGCGGCAGGCGGGATACCTCGGGCGCGGCATCCTGGGGACCGATTTCGCCTTCGAGGTCGAGCTGCGTTCGGGGGCCGGGGCCTACATCTGCGGAGAGGAAACGGCGCTGCTCGAGTCGATCGAGGGCCGGCGCGGTCTGCCGCGCCTCAAGCCTCCCTATCCCGTAACGCACGGCCTGTTCGGCATGCCGACGGCCATCAACAACGTTGAGACGCTGGCGATGGCGGCCTGGATCTTGGGGCAGGGAGTCGAGGCCTACCGCGCCGTTGGCACGGCCGAGTCGCCCGGCACCAAACTGTTCTGCCTGTCCGGCGACATCGACGTGCCGGGCACGTACGAGGTCCCCTTCGGCACGACGCTGGGGGCGTTGCTCGACCAGGCCGGCGGCGTGCGCGGCGACCTGCAGGCCATCTTGTTGGGCGGCGCCGCCGGCGCCTTCGCCGGCCCGGAGGCCCTCGATCTGCCGCTGACGCATGCCAGCTTCCGCGCTGCCGGGCTGCCGCTCGGCTCGGGCGTCATCATGGTCATGAACGCCGAGCGCGATCTGCGCCGCACCTGCCACCATCTGGCGCGCTTCTTCGCCCACGAGTCGTGCGGCAAGTGCTTCCCGTGC
>DYJB01000292.1 GCA_020723365.1 Candidatus Aquidulcis sp.
TCCAGGGGCGCTGGGGGGAAGGGCGGTTCCACACGTACTTCGAGGATCTCTATTTTCATACTCTTGGCCTCGGCGCCCGCTCCTGGGAAGGGGATCCAGCGTCGATCGCGGCTGACATCCGCGATGAGCGCCGGCGTGCGGTGCTCGATCACCCAGCCCGCCAGCCCGTGGCGCATGCCCGCAGGCAGCGGACGGACGAGCGGCTCGGAATGGCCGCCGGGCGCGTGGGATGCCCACTGAAGCAGACGGTCCGATCCGGGGGCGACCAGTTGGATGGCGGCCCGTTCGGCACCGGTCGCCTGAGCCAGAGCCGCAAGCGACCCGGAGAGGACCTGGTCGAGGTCTTCGTCCGACGTCAGCAGTTCACCAAGGCGGGCCATCGCCTGCAGCGGGGAAAGCCTGCCGGGCGCGCCCGTATTGGCGGCGCTGCGGTGGGCGCCTGCGGGGCGCAGGCGCAGCGCCACGAAAGCGCCCAGGCCGGCGGCCAGGCCGGCCAGTAGCAGGAGCGCGCCGAGCTCAGGCGGACCGAGAGTCACCTTCAACCTGCGCGCTCGTAGGCGTCGCGGCGCCGGGCGCGTGCCGTCGCCTCGTTGAGGTCCTCGGCCCGGGCGAACGGGCCATCGGCCGCTGTCACCACACCGACCGAGAGGTACATGCGGGGGGGCGGGTCATGCTTGCGCCCGCCGGGGGCGAGTTCCTCCGCCGCATTGCGCGTGGCGCGCGTCTCGTCCTCGAAGCGCTCGCGCAGGCGCTCGGCCAGCGACGGGGCGGCGAAGGCGTTGGTGATGACCGTGAAGCTGCCCATCCAATCGTGGCCGATGAAATCATCCGGGCCGCCCAGAGCGTCGACGGTCTGAGCCAGGTACTGCGCCGCGCCGCGCAGCACCTCGTCCCCCGCCAGGGGACCGCGCGACTCCAGGTAGCGGTCGAAGCCTTCAATCCGGCACGCCAGCAGACCCCAGTTCTCGGAGGCCAACAGCCCGGCCACCTGGTCTTCCACCAGCCTTCCGCCCGGCAGACCGGTGCGCGGATCCGTCAGCCTCTCGCGCTCGGTGCGGCTCAGGACGTTCTGAATGCGCAGGCCGAGCTCCTCGATGTCGAAGGGTTTGGTGATGTAGTCGTCCACACCCAGCTGCAGGCCGGTGATGCGGTCGCTGCGCTCGTCCTTCTGCGTCAGGAAGATGATCGGGATGTGGCCGGTGCGCGGGCTTGAACGCAGGGCGCGGCAGACCTCGTAGCCGTCGAGATCCGGCAACAGGATGTCGAGCAGGATCAGGCTGGGCAGCTCGAGGCGGCTGAAGCTCAAGGCATCCCGGCCCCGGGGCGTGACCTTGACCTGGTAGCCTTGACCGGTGAGATAGAGGCTCAGAACGTTGGCGATGTCGCGGTTGTCTTCAACGACCAGCAAGCGCGAAGTGGGCATGGTCCCCTGTGAGCGGCGCCCGGGAGATACCGGAGCGGGTCACGATGGAATCTTACGGTAAAGGCAGGGGCCGGGCAACCATGACCTATGGGCGAGGCAGGGGCTCAGTCGAGCGGCTGACGGACGATGCGCAGGACACAGGCCGGGTCGCCACAGGCGATGCACTCCGTCTCCTCCACCAGGAAGTTCCTCCCGCCGCTCATCCAGGCCAGCCCTTCCTGAAGGAAGCCGACGGCCAGGTGGCACCCCGGCTGATCGAGACGCCTCTCCCAGCACAGCGGGCAGACATCCAGGTGCAGCCGGTAGGCCTCCGGGGCCTCCTCCAGATGAACCGTCTGATCCGTGAAGCGGTTGAGGATTCCGGCGGCGCCTTCCAGGCCGGCCTTGAGCTTCATGTGCAGGGGAAGCAGTCGGAAGGGGAGCTCCGTCAGGCCGATCATCGGCC
>DYJB01000293.1:0-686 GCA_020723365.1 Candidatus Aquidulcis sp.
GCCTTGGCCTTGTCCAGTGCCAGGGCTTTGTCCTCCGTCACCCACGAGACCTGCTCGCGCAGGCTGGCCATCTGCATCAGGTACGGATTGAGTCCGGCCATCGAGCAGGCATTCCGGAAGGTCTTCTCATGCAGGTGCGGCGAGCAGGCGCCGACCACCACCCGTGTCAGGCCCTCCTTCTTGATGTCTTCGGCGACCAGCTCCTGCCCGAGGGACGAGCACATGAACTTGTACTCGCGCGAGACGGCCACGCCGGGGCGCTCGCCCGCGAAGCGGGCTAGCTCGACCACGTCGACCGTGCCGGCGATGTTGCTGCCGCAATGGCAGATGTAGACACCGACCTTCTCAGTCATGCTACGCCTCCGTCCGCCGGCCGGGCATCGGCAGGGACTTGTCGTCCTTCTTGCGCTTGGGCGGCCCGGCGGGTTCGGCCTCGACCGCCGTGCCGATCTTGGTCAGGGCCTTGGCGGCCGAGACGATCTCATCGCCGACGCCCATCTCCCTGGCCGACATCCCCATGGCCAGGCCGATCAGCTGCGTGAAGTACAGGACGGGGATGTGGTAGGAGGTGGAGAAGTGCCGGTTCATGGCGCCCTGGAAGCCGTCCAGGTTGAGCTGGCACATCGGGCAGATGGTGGCGATGACGTCGGCCTGGTAGTCGTCGGCGCCCTTGATCAGGCGGCGGA
>DYJB01000293.1:696-1866 GCA_020723365.1 Candidatus Aquidulcis sp.
TCCTCACTGATCTGCGTCATGTGGCCGCCGCAGCAGTGGGCCTTCATCGGGTAGTCGACCACTTCGGCCCCCAGAGCCTTGAGGATCTTGTCCAGGCTGGTGGGGTACTCGGGGTCGTCGTCACCGTTGTGGAACCCGGGGCGCACGATCATGCAGCCGTAGTAGGGCGCCACGCGCAGGCCGGAAAGAGGCTTCGTGACGGCGGCGGCCAAGGCTTCGAGCCCGACATCCTGGTAGAGCACGTCGAGCAGGTGGCGAACGTGGAGCGTACCGGGCTTGTAGCTCAGGCCGCCGGCCGCCAGCGCCTGATCGACCCGGGCGGCCAGTTTGGCGTCGGTCTTGAGGACCTTGTCGCACTTGCGCAGGTTGAGGTAGCAGGCGGAGCAGGGCGCCACGACCTGATCGAGACCGGCGTTCTTGCTCGCCTGCGCCAGGTTGCGGGCGATCAGGCTGTAGGCCGCCGTCAGGTTCAGCGAGACGTACTCGGTTGCCCCGCAGCAGTTCCAGTCCTCGACCTCCGCGAATTGCATGCCCAGCCGAGAGGCCACCGCCCGGGTGGAAACGTCATAGGAGGCGGCGTTCTTCTCGAGCGAGCAGCCGGGGAAGTAGGTGTACTTCATGCCTGCGCCTCCAGCTCCTTGGCCTTGGCCAGGATGCGCTTCAAGCCGTCCATGCCCTTGATGCGCGTGGGGGCGAAGGCCATCCGTCCCTTGGTGACCATGCCGACGCCCATGTCCATGATCTTGAAGGCCCCGAAGGGGTTGTGGCGGATCATGTGCGCGCCCATCAGCCCGAGTTCGAAGGACCGCCCGTAGTCCTCCACCCAGCGGATGAAAGTCTTGGAGAAGTCCGGGGCGGTCGAGTCATCGAACACCCCCTCGCGCACGGCCCTGCGCTTGAGGGTGTACATGATCTCGGTGATGGGGATCTCCTTGGGACAGCGGACCGTGCAGTAGTAGCACGAAACGCAGTACCAGGGAGTGTTGCTGCGCAGCACCTGTTCGCGCAGGCCGCCGTTGATCATGGCGAACAAGAGGCGCGGCGTGTGGTCCATGTCGGCGCCCGACGGACAGGAGCCGCCGCACGTCCCACACTGCAGGCAGGTGCGCAGGGCTTCGCCGCCCGGGGTGGCGGCGACGACCTCCTCCAGAAACGGGTTGCTGGCTGACT
>DYJB01000060.1 GCA_020723365.1 Candidatus Aquidulcis sp.
CGATGATCAGCTGCGGCGATGGCGGCAGGGCCTCCGGCTTCCGGACGGCGAGCGGACGCTGCCCGCCAGGGTCGATGCGCTGGGCGGGGACTGGCTGCGCGTGGTCATGAAGCAGGGGCGCAAGCGCCAGATCCGCGATACGGCCAAGGCGCTCGGGCTGCGCGTGCGCCGCCTGCAGCGGGTGCGCATCGCCAGCCTGCACCTGGGCGAACTGCGCCCGGGCGAATGGCGGGTGCTGACGCCGGAGGAGATTCAGGCGTTGAAGCGCGTGAGGCCCGAGGACCGGGGGACGAACGGGATTCGCGGAGCGCGTCCGGCGGGGAAAGGGCGCGCGGTGGAGGCAAACGGATGACGGAGACGGGCAGCGTCGAGCAGGAGAGTTGGCTGGACCGGCTTCTGCGCTCCGGAGTCAGGATCGATCGGAGCACGCTGGTGATGGCGGCGCTGGTAGTCCTGGCTGTCGGTTCGCGCTTCTACGACGTCGGCACCCGCGGGATGAGCCACGACGAGACCACGCACGTCTACTACTCGTGGAACCTCTACCAGGGCCGCGGATTCCAGCACAACCCGCTGATGCATGGGCCGATGCAGTTCCATCTGTGGGCCCTGTCGTACTTCCTCTTCGGCGATAACGATACGGCGGCGCGCATTCCGACCTCGGTCATGGGCGTGGCTGCGGTGGCGCTGACCTTCGTCCTGCGGCGATGGCTCGGCCGTACCGGCTCGCTGGTCGCCGGGGCCCTGATGCTGATCTCCCCCTACATGCTGTACTACTCGCGCTACACGCGAGAAGACCCCTTCGTCATCCCCGAAGCGCTGCTGATGTTCTGGGCGATCTTCGCCTACTTCGATACGCACAAGCCTCGCTGGCTCTACCTGCTGGCGATCTCGCTGGTGCTGCACTTCGCCACCAAGGAAACGGCCTTCATCTACGCTGCGCAGCTGCTGCTCTTCCTGGCGGCTTATGTGGGGGGTGACCTGCTCCGGCAGCGCTGGGAACGGCCCGGGCTGCGCCTGGCCTTCCTGGGCGGGGTCGTCACAGCCGTCCTGGGCGTCGGGGTGGCCGGGTTCGTCTTCCTGCGCGACCGGGCGGAGTTCACGGCGCTGATGACACCGACCCCGGTTTCGGAGGAGGCCGGCAGCATGGCGGCCTTGCCGCCCTCGCCGCTGTTGCTCGCGGGCGCGGTCGTCGCCGTCATCGGCGCCGGGCTGATCGTCGGCTCGCTGGTGCTGGCTTTCGGCCGCCGGCTGCGGACCGACTTTCCGGCGCTGGACCTGTTCATCATCACCGGGACGCTGACGCTCCCTCAGCTGGGGGCGATGATCGCACACGTCCTGGGCTGGAACCCGATCAACTACACGGACCCGACGGTCGTGAGCAAGGATGCCATCGTGGTGGTCCTGCTCTTCGCCGTCAGCGCGCTGGTTGGGCTGGCCTGGGACTGGCGCCGCTGGCTGATCGCCGCCTCCTCGTTCTGGTCGATCTTCGTCGTGCTGTATACGACCATCTTCACCAACGGCTTCGGTTTCCTGACCGGCCTGGTCGGCTCGCTCGGCTACTGGCTTGAACAGCAGCCGGTGCAGCGGGGCACGCAGCCCTGGTTCTACTATGCCTTCATCCAGGTGCCGGTCTACGAGTACCTGCCCGCGATCGGTGTCCTCCTGGCGCTGGTCCTCGGCGTGGGCGCCTGGCTCCGCTCCACGCGGCGATCGGAGCCGGCGCCAGCGGATGCCCCCGCCGCGCCGCAGCCCGGCGGATTCTCGGTGCCCTTCTTCCTTGGGTATTGGGTGATCAGTTCACTCGTGGCGTACTCCTATGCCGGCGAGAAGATGCCCTGGCTGACCGTGCATATTGCCTTGCCCATGATCCTGCTCGCCGGATGGGCGTTCGGCAAGGCGCTGGACAGTGTCGATTGGCCGCGCGTCATGAAAGGGCGCATCTGGCTGGACCTGGCTGTGATCATCGTCTTGATCGTGGCGCTCCTCAGCGCGTTGGGCGACCTGCTTGGAACCCAGCCGCCGTTCCAGGGGACAACCCTGGCCCAGCTGCAGGCAACGACAGGGTTCCTGGTGGCTGTGCTCGCCGCTGTTGGCGCCGGCGCCTACCTGGTCCTGCGCAGGGCGGAGGGTCTGGGCCGGGAACGATGGCAGCTCGCCGGCGTGGTCGCCCTGGCTCTGCTGGGCGTCCTGACGGCGCGTGCGTCCTTCCGGGCGGCCTTCGTGAACTACGACCTGGCGATCGAGTACCTGGTGTATGCGCACGGCGCGCCGGGCGTCAACGTGGTCCTGGACACCATCGACGACCTGTCCACGCGCACGGCCGATGGCGCCGGGCTCGACGTAGCCTATGACGACCAAACCTCGTACCCCTTCATGTGGTACCTGCGCAACTACCCCCGGGTCCACTTCTTTGGAGGTTCGCCCACGCGCGATCTGCTCGACAGCCCGGTGGTCATTGCCGGGGCCGGCAACTGGTCGAAGGTCGAGCCGATCCTGGGCAAGCGCTACTACGCCTTCGAGCTGCATCGACTGTGGTGGCCCAATCAGGACTATTGGCGGCTTCCCTGGTCCAACATCGAGTCGGAGCACAACGAACAGCTTGCTGCCGGAGTCCCCACGACACCCATGTCGACCTGGGAGTACCTCGGCCGGGCCTGGGCGCGCATCAGCCCCTTCTTCACCGATCCCGCTGTGCGCCACGCGGTGTGGGAAATCTGGATCAACCGCGACTTCACCGAGTGGGCGGCCCTCAACAACACCGACCTGTCTGTCGAGAACTGGAATCCGACCGACAAGATGAAGCTGTATGTCCGCAAGGACGTGGCGGCCCTGCTGTGGGACTACGGGGTCACCGCCGCGGCGCTGGATCCGGCGGCGCTCGAAGACCCGTATGCCAAAGGCATGATCAAGCTCCCGGCGCAGGCGATCGTGGGGGCGGCCGGGGCGGAGCCCGGTCAGTTCAATGCGCCGCGCAACATCGCGGTCGCCCGCGACGGCAGCCTGTACGTGGCGGACACCTTCAACCACCGCATCCAGCACCTGGCCCCGGACGGAACCGTTCTGCATGTGTGGGGCAGCTACGCGGATGCGTCGCAGTCGGAGGCTCCCGGAGGCACTTTCAACGAGCCGTGGGGCGTGGCGGTGGCGCCGGATGGGACGGTCTACGTCGCCGACACCTGGAACCACCGGGTACAGCGCTTCACCTCCACCGGCGCGTTCCTGAGCATGTACGGAACCTTCGGGCAGGCCGAGTCGCTGACCGCCTTCTGGGGACCGCGGGGTGTCGCCGTCGACCGGCGCGGCCGGGTCTTCGTGGCGGACACCGGCAACAAGCGCATCGTGGTGTTCGACTCGCGCGGGCAGGGTCTGACGGCCATGGGCGAGGTAGGCTTCGGGCCCGGTCAGCTGGATGAGCCTGTCGGCGTTGCGGTGGACGGCGGCGGTCAGGTGTATGTGGCCGACACCTGGAATCAGCGCATCCAGGTGTTTGTCGAGACGTCCCAGAACGCCTTCTCGTTCGATCGCGAGTGGCCGGTCGACGCCTGGTACGGGCAATCGCTCGACAACAAGCCGTTCCTGGCTGCCGGTTCGGGCGATCGGGTATGCGCCAGCGATCCGGAGGCTTTCCGCGTGTTGTGCTTCAAGCCGGACGGCACGTTTGAATTCGGGTGGGGGGAGTATGGCGCCGGCGCCGATCAGGTCGGGCTCCTGGGCGGGCTGGCCTTCGGCCCGCAGGGAACGATCTGGGTCGCCGACGCCGGGAACGCGCGGGTCATGGAATTCATGCCCGCGCCTTCCGAGTAGGGAGCGGGGGAGGAACCTGCATGAAACTGCACGAGTACCAGTCGAAGCAGCTGTTTGCCCAGCAAGCGATCCCGATCCCGCGCGGGCGGGTGGCCATGACGGCCGCGGAGGCGAAGTCGATCGCCGAGGAACTGCGCGGCCGCGTGGTCGTTAAGGCGCAGGTGCTGGTCGGGGGGCGCGGGAAAGCGGGCGGCATCCGCCTGGCCAATTCGCCCGAGGAAGCCCTCGAGATCGCCACCCAGATCCTGGCCATGCAGATCAAGGGGCTGCCCGTACGCAAGGTGCTGGTGGACGAGGCCGCCAACATCCAGGCCGAGATCTATCTGGGGGTGACGAACGACAGAGCGGCGCGGCGGCCCGTGATGATTGCCTCGGCCGAGGGCGGGGTGGAGATCGAGGAAGTCGCCCGCACGGCCCCGTCCAAGATCGCCCGCCTGCACGTCGATCCGCTGCTCGGGCTGCGCGAGTACCAGGCGCGCGACCTGGCGGCGTCGATCGAGCTGCCGCGCGAGCACTGGCGGGCGTTCATCGACATCGCCCGCGGGCTGTACGAGGCCTACCGCGAGTGCGATGCCACGCTGGCGGAGATCAACCCGCTGGTGATCACCGGCGCCGGCACGCTGCTGGCGCTGGACGGGAAGATGGTGGTGGACGACAACGCCCTCTTCCGGCGCCCCAAGCTGGCCGAGATGCGGGATCTGGACGAGGAGGCGGCGGCCGAGAGCGAGGCGCGCAAGTACGGGCTGTCGTACGTCAAGCTCGACGGCGACATCGGCTGCATGGTCAACGGCGCCGGGCTGGCGATGGCCACCATGGACGTCATCAAGCTGGCTGGCGGGGCGCCCGCCAACTTCCTCGATATCGGCGGCGGCGCCGGGGCCGACAAGGTCGCGGCGGCGTTGGAGATCATCCTCTCCGACAAGAGCGTGCGGGCCGTGCTGCTCAACGTGTTCGGGGGCATCACGCGCTGCGACGAGGTCGCCCGCGGCATCCTGATGGCGCTGCAGGACGTCCCGCTCTCGGTGCCGATGGTCACCCGTCTGGTGGGAACGAACGAGGAGGAGGGCCGGCGCCTGCTGGCCGCCAAGGATCTTCCTACGGCGACGACGCTGGCCGAGGCCGCCCGGCTCGCCGTGGCCGCCGCACGGCAGGGGGTGGCAGCATGAGCATCCTGATCGACAAGAAGACGCGCCTTATGGTTCACGGCATCACCGGGCGGGAGGGAATGTTCCACGCCTCCCAGATGCTGGAGTACGGCACGAAGATCGTGGCCGGCATGACGCCGGGCAAGGGCGGCGAGTGGGTGCTCGACGGCAAGGTGCCGGTCTTCGATACGGCCAAGATGGCGGTCGAGGCGACGGGTGCCAACTGCTCGGTGCTGTTCGTGCCCGCCAAGGCGGCGGCCGACTCGATGCTGGAGGCGGCCGATGCCGGCGTGGCCCTGATCGTGTGCATCACCGAGGGCGTCCCGGTACAGGACATGATGCAGGTGCGCTCCTACCTTGACCAGCGCGGCACGCGGCTGGTGGGACCGAACTGCCCGGGGCTGCTCACGCCCGGGGAATGCAAGGTCGGGATCATCCCGGGCCACATTGCCAGCGCAGGCGGTGTGGGCGTGGTCTCGCGCTCGGGCACGCTCACCTACGAGGTGCTGTATGCCCTCAAGGCACGCGGTCTTGGTGTATCGACGTGCGTCGGCATTGGCGGCGACCCGATCAATGGGACGTCGTTCGTGGACGCGCTCGAGATGTTCGAGGACGACGCCCGAACCGACAGCGTGGTGATGATCGGCGAGATCGGCGGCTCGGACGAGGAGCGGGCGGCCGAGTTCATCAGCGACCGGATGAGCAAGCCGGTGGTGGGCTTCATTGCCGGGCGCACGGCCCCGCCCGGCAAACGGATGGGGCACGCCGGGGCGATTGTCGAGGGAGGCTCCGGGCTGGCGGTGGACAAGATCAAGGCACTGGAAGGGGCGGGGGTGAAAGTGGCCGAACACCCCGACGCCATCGCCGAGCTCGTTGCCGAACGTGGCCGCAAGGCGCGACGGCGTGTGAAGCGCTAGGTCGGAGGCGGGTATGCCCAATCGCGAGGGACGGGTGTCAACGGAGCCGTTGTCGGCGCGGGCGGAACGCGAGGCCCTGCGGTCGCCGGACGATGCCGGCGCGCGGCTGCGCTACGGCTGGGCGCTCTATGGCTCGGGCGACGCTGAAGGCGCCTCCGTTCAGGCGCGGCTGGCGGCCGGGCTCACCCCAGCGGACGCGGAAGCCGCCTACCTGTTGGGCATGGCGCTGAAGGCCAAGGGTGACGCCGCTGGGGCCGTGGCGGCTTTCCGCAGCGCCGCCTCCATGGCAGCCGGGCAGGGAGAGAGCAGCCGGGCAGCCATGCTCCGCCGCCTGGCCATCGGCCAGGCCAACTGGCTCGAGAAAGGGGCCTGGGACCTCGAACCGGAGACGTGGGTCCGGACATGACGACGAAGCGCGAGCGTCTCGAGGCAGCCATCGCTGGTGAGCGAGCTGATCGATGCCCGGTGGCGTTGTGGCGACACTTCCCCGTCGATGATCAAGACCCTCTGACGCTGGCCGAAGCCCACCTCGAATTCCAGGCCGTGTATGACTTCGACTTGATCAAGATCACCCCTGCCTCATCCTTCTCAGTCAAGGATTGGGGGGTCGAGGATGCCTGGAAAGGGGATCCCGAAGGGACGCGCGCGTACACGCGCTACGTTGTCAACGAAGCGGGCGATTGGGCGCGCCTGCGACCGCGGCGCGCGGATCGGGGTTCCCTTGCCAACCAGGTGAGGTGCCTGGGGATCCTGCAGGACCGCATTGGGCTGGACGTGCCCTACCTCCAAACGATCTTCAGCCCGCTGACCCAGGCCAAGCATCTCGCCGGCGAGGCGAGGCTGATGGAGCACCTGCGGCGCGAGCCGGCTGCCGTCGAAGCCGGGCTCGAGACCATCACGCGCTCGACGCTCGCCTTCCTGGAAGCCGCCCGCGCCTGCGGCATTGCGGGTGTGTTCTATGCCGCGCAGCAGGCGACGTACCGGCTGATGGACCGTGCCGGCTATGCTCGCTTCGGTGAGCCATACGACCGGCGGCTCCTGGAGGCGGCGAGCGGGTTGTGGTTGAACATGCTGCACCTGCACGGCGAAGCGGTCATGTTCGACGTGGCGGTGACCTATCCGGTGCAGGTGATCAACTGGCACGATCGCGAAACATCGCCGACTCTGGGCGAGGCGCGCCGGATGACCAAGAAGGCGTTGTGCGGAGGGCTCCGGCGCTGGGAAACGATGGTGCTGGGGACGCCGGAGGCTGTGCGGTCCGAGGCGGCCGAGGCAATGCGTGCCACCGCCGGGCGAGGCTTCGTGTTGGGGACGGGTTGCGTAGTGCCGGTGGTGGCGCCGCGGGCGAACCTGCGGGCGGCGCGGGCATCCGTCGAGCTGCGCATAGCCAAGTAGGTCGCCCCACACGGGATCTTGACTTCACGCACGGACGTATCCGAGGCTACGCGCATCCACCATGCGGGGTCCGCGGGTAATCAGTGGAACGGCCAGGGGCCGACGACTGCGGCTGGTGCCGGGTGAAGGCACGCGGCCCATTACCGACCGTGTGAAGGAGGCGCTGTTCAACATCCTGGGAGCGGGTATCAGGGATGCCTGGTTGTTGGACCTGTTCTCAGGGACGGGGAGCGTTGGCATCGAGGCGCTGAGCCGCGGGGCGGCGGGCGCGCTCCTGGTCGACAAGGACCCGCGGGCGGTGGTGACGATCCAGGAGAACCTGCGCGCTACGGGCCTCGGGGAGAGAGCCGAAGTCATTCGCGCCGACGCCTTCGACCTGCTCCGGCGCCCGCCGAGACGGCCCGTCGACTACGTCTACATCGCGCCGCCGCAGTACCAGGACCTGTGGTCGCGAGCGCTCGCCGACATCGACGATCACCCGGGGTGGCTCCACCCGGACGCCTGGGTGATCGTGCAGATCGATCCGAAGGAAGCGCGCCAGCTCGCCCTGCGCCGGCTGGTTGAGGTGGAGCGGCGCAAGTACGGCAACACGCTTCTTGTGTTCTACGAGTTCCCCGGAACATAGCCGTCGCTGGTTTGAACGTGACCCGCGAGCGCGGCCTGGCTCGATCTTGCCCATGACAGGCATCGTCCTGCCGAACAGGCGCGCGTATCCTGGCATCGGCCTTCGGAATCGGGCAGCTGTGGGGGCGGAACCGAGTCTCCGGGGAGCGCTCGCTGCGCCTCAGACGGCGCTGTCGGCGAACGAGATGCGCAGCCCGCCGTCTTCGGCGTAGCGATAGCTGGCCAGGAAGACTTCCCTGGCGGCGTGGCACGCCAGGGCGCGCGGGATCAGCGTGGGCAGGTCCTCGACCAGGGGCGACTGCTCGAGACGGTCGAGGCGAACCCACTCCGGATGCCCCTCCGGCCCGGCCTGGGGGCTGGCGTCTGCCGGCAGGCTTCCCACCAGGACGAAGAGTCCGATACCCGGCGGGCCGATAGCGATCATGACCACGCCGCACAGGCGCAGATCGCCCGGCGAGAGCCCCGCTTCTTCGCGGATCTCTCGCCGGGCGGAGTTCAGCACATCCTCGCCGGGCTCGATGTGGCCCCCCAGCCCGTTGAGGCGACCGGCCCAGTCACCTCGATCGGCGCTCAGACGCAGCAACAACACCTCGTCGCCGCGCACCAGGAGACTGAGCGTCCGCGGTACGACCGTGTAGCGTCTCGGGTCCAGGCGCTGCCCGGCAAGCGACATGGTGCCGCCGTCAGTCGGCCAGGTCCTTGACGTCCTCGTCAACGCCGGCCTGGCGCAGGTATTCGCTCAGGGGCACCTTGACGGCGACCGGCCGGACGAAGCGGTCGACCTCCGCCTGCGTGCCGCCGATCGCCAGCCGCTCGAAGAGCAGGTCGAACTGCTGCTCCCAGGCCGACTCGATCGTCTTGAGCGTCGCCGCCGGCAGCGTCCAGAACTGCTTCTTGAACGGTCCCAGGGCGCGCTTGCGGGCGTTGTAGTGAAACTGCTCGTCGGTCTGGCCCTCCTTGCGCTCGTCGCTGTGGTTCTTCGTCAGGAAGGCGTAGACCTCCTGCAGCAGCTCCGGTGGCAGGCGGTCGTACATCATGTTCTGAAAGTTGGTGGCCAGATGCACTTCGAGGGCGCCGGCCTCCGAGAACTTGGAGAAGGCCTCCTCCGGCAGCGTGGAAGCGCCGTGCTGGACAGCACCGCCCATGCCGTACTGCTTGGCGACCTTGGAGAGCTGGCTGAGGGTCTCGAAATCGACCTTGACCTTGGCGATCGTGCCGTCCGGCAGGACCACGCCGCCGTGGGATGTGCCGGTCTGGATGCTGATCTTCGACAGGCCGGCGGCCTTGGGATCGAGCGCGGCCAGCGCGGCCTTGTAGCCATCCATGAAGGCGCGCAACTCCGGTTCCGTGCTGTTGTGCCCGCCCACCTCGCCGATCTCACCGCCGACCGAGACGGTCACTCCCTTCGGCTCCAACGACCGGACGTAGGTAGTGAACTCGGCGCACAGCCCGCTGTTGACCGCCTGCTGCTCCGGAATGGTCGCCTTGCTCAAGTCGACGAGGGTCGAGGTATCGATATCGATGTTGTAGAAACCGGCTGCCAAGGCCTCCTGGATCAGGTCCCGCACGGCCTTGACTTCCTCGGCCGGCTTGGAGGCGTACTTCTTGGCGCTGATCTGGAAATGGTCGCCCTGGATGAAGACCGGGCCCTGGTAGCCTTCGGCCACAGACGCTCCCAGGATGCAGGCGGCGTATTCCGCCGGGCGCTGATCGGTGTAGCCCATCTCCGAGCGCGCCAGCTCGAAGATCATCGCCTTGGCCCCGGTCTTGCGGGCGGCTCGGAAGACGGCGCGGGCGGCATGATAGGGCAGGGCGCGCAGGTTCATGGCCGGCACGGTGAACGAGTCGCGCGTCTCACCGCGGCCGCGGGCGAGGTACAGGTCCTGGATGGAGGCCGGGACGGCCCCACTGGCCGTCGCCACCTCGCGGATCAGCCAGCGGGCCAGGCTGCGCTCAGGCTCCTTGCCAAACACGGCGCTCTCGACCAGGGCGCCGACACGCTGGCGGACGGCCGCCGGGTCTTGGATGGCCAGTGTAGGGCCGGAGGTCAGGCGGATGGCGTCGCCCAGCGGCTGGGCGGCGCGTTGCAGGGCTTCGAACGGATCCATGGTCCTCTCCTGGGGGTTGGAAGTGCGCTCCGATTATACCGGCTCGCCCTGAGCCTGTCAGCCTGTGGTCAGCCTGGCGTTTGCCGGGGGCGGGGCGCAACCGTATAATAGGAACATGCAACTGCGCGCCACGGGGCGCGATAAGGAGACGGGGATGAGCGATCCACTGGGCAAGATCACCGAGGGCAAGGACCTGATCGGGAAGATCCGCAACTTCCTCTCGGGGTTCACCGGATACCTTGATCGGGAGAACCGGCGGGAAGCGGACAAGCTGCTGCGGCAGACCATCGCTCAACGCTACGAGGAGCAGTGGGACCGCATTTCGCAGCTTCAGCGGCAACTGATCTCCGAGGGCAAGCTTGAGCTGGTCGACGACGTGGAGGCGGCCGGCATCAAGCTGCGCGCCTTCGTGGACCGGTCCCGCCACGCTTCCTACGGCTACACCGGGTTCTTCGATGCCGTGCGCGTCAACGAAGCCGAGCTGACGCGCATCTACGAATTCGACTCGGCATTGCTCGAGAACGTGAAGAAGATCTCCGACGCCGTCGACAACGTGGGCGCCTCGATGGGCACCGACGGGCTGCCGGCGGCCATCCGCAACCTGGTGGCGCTGAGCCAGGACTGCGTGGATGCCTACAACCGCCGCGAGGAAGTGATTCTCGCCACGCAGGCGTAACCCCCCGGGAGGAGAGGCGATCATGGCCAGAGTGTTTGACGTCGTCGAGTATCCGAATGAGATGCGGGACGAAATCGTCCACCGCATCCCCGACACCGGTGCGGGCGATTTCCGCATCGGCTCCCAGGTGATCGTGCGCGAGTCGCAGTCGGCCGTCTTCTTCCGCGACGGCAAGGCGCTGGACAGCTTCAAGGCCGGACGCCACACCATCACCACCGCCAACATCCCCTACCTGATCGACCTGATCGGCAAGGCCTTCAATGATCGCTCGCCGTTCACGGCCGAGGTCTACTTCGTCTCGATGCGCGAGTTCGCCGATCAGAAGTGGGGCACCCCGCAGCCGATCATTGTGCGCAACCCGGGCATGGGCCTGGGCGTGGCGCTGCTGCAGGGCTACGGCACCTTCGGCTTCCAGGTCAGCGACCCGCAGCAGTTCGTCACCCAGCTGGTGGGCGCCACCGGCTCCTACCGCACGGCCGATATCCAGAGCCGCCTGCGCTCCATGCTGCTCTCCAAGCTGCAGGACCTGCTGGGCGAGACCACCGGCGCCAAGAGCGTGGTCGACCTGATCGGGCTGGTCGAGGAAATCGGGGCCGGCGTGCGGGCCAAGGCCCAGGACGACTTCAAGGCCCTCGGGATGACGCTCAAGGCGTTCTACATCGAGAGCCTCAAGCCCTCGGACAAGTCGGCCGAGGAACTGCGCGCCATGGGCATGCTCGACGTGGCGACCTACACCCAACTCCAGGCGGCGGATGCCATGCGTGACGCGGCTCAGAATCCCTCCGGCGGAGCAGGCCTGACGGCCGGCATCGGCGCCGGGATGGGCATCGGCAATGTCCTCAGCGACGCGCTGGCCAAGGGCGCCCAGGCCAAGGGCGCCGGAGGCGCCGCCGCCGTCCCGGACGTCATGACCCCGGGCGAAGCGGCGGCCTACCTGAAGGTCTCGGAGGAGGATGTGGTGGCGGCGATCTCGGCCAACCAGCTCAAGGCCAAGAAGATCGGCAACTCCTACCGCATCAGCCGCGAGGCGCTGGACGAGTACTTGAAGAGCTAAGCGCGGCATCTGGGGCGGGAGTCAACAGGGCGCCGGCGAAAGCCGGCGCCCTTCATGTTGATTGCTCCGGCACCGACCTGAAGGTGCGGGCTGCCCGCTGCCCGCCTCAGTCCTTGGACGTCGTGCTCAGTCCCAATCGCTCCGCCAGCTGCTTCAGTTGAGGATCGGATAGGCTGCTGCCTTTGGGGAGCTGGCGCAGCGCCTCCTTGAGCTTCTTGGCGTGCACGGCCATCAGCGGTGCGCCCTTGGCGTGGAGGGTTGCCTTCGGATTGAGAAAGACCAGCATCGGTTTGACGTCCGGCAGGGGTTCGCCCGGCAGGCGCTTGCGCAGGGCGGCGGCGGCCGCGTCGGCTTCCGTCTGGGCGGCGGCCTCGATTCCTCGCAGCACGCGCGGCTTGGGGGTGCCGCGGCCGGCTCGCGTCAGGCTCCAGGCGCCGTCCGACCACGTCACCTCGCCTTCATCCAGGCGCGGCACGATGGCGAACACGCCGGCCGGCGTGGCCAGCACGTGAGGGCTGCTGAGCGTGTAGTGGAACAAGGCGTAACGCCCGTCCAGCCCCTTGACGGAGTCATCCAGGACCTGGTCCATGCGCGGCTGGCGCGACCAGCGGTTGTAGAAGACCATGCCGAACTGCGAGGCCAGCACGCCGACCAGCGCGATCCCCAGAACGGCGTTCACCTGGGCCGGGTAGGCAACCGAGAGGATCAGCCCCAGCACCAGGACGCCCATGCCGCCGAAGGTCAGGATCCTCCCCAGGCGGGCGTTGCGGCGAATGGCGCGCTCGTTGGCGTATCGAATCATCAGGCTTCCACCCTTCTGAGGACCAGGCAGGCGTTCTGGCCGCCCAGGCCGAATGAGTTGGACAGGGCGACGCGCGCATCTGCGCGCCTCGCCGTATTGGGCACGTAGTCGAGATCGCATGCGGGGTCCGGGAACTCGTAGTTGATCGTGGGGTGGATCACCCCGCGTTCGAGCGTCAGAGCGCAGACGACCGCTTCGATGGCGCCGGAGGCGCCCATGGCATGGCCGATCATGGACTTCGTTGACGAGATGGGGATGTTCCGGGCGGCCTCGCCGCAGACCGCCTTGATGGCCTGCGTCTCGACGACGTCGTTGGCCGGCGTCGAGGTGCCGTGTGCGTTGATGTACTCGACTGCCTCGGCCGGCAGGCCGGCATCCGCCAGGGCCCAGCGCATCGTGCGGATGGGGCCGGCGGCCGACGGATCCGGGGCGGCAACGTGGAAGCCGTCGCCGGAGCTCGAGTGGCCGGCGACCTCGGCGTACAGATGGGCGCCACGCGCCTGGGCGTGGTCCAGGCGCTCCAGGATGACGCAGGCGGCCCCCTCCGAGAAGACGAAGCCTTCGCGCTTGGCATCGAAGGGTCGGGAGGCGCGCTCCGGATCGTCGTTGTAGCTGGTCGGCAGGGCGCGCATGACGGCGAAGCCCGCCAGGGCGTAGTCCTGGATCAGGCCCTCGGTCCCGCCGGCGACGACGACGTCCGCGCGGCCGGTGCGAATGAGCTCGGCCCCCTCGCCGATGGCCTGGGTTCCGGTGGCGCAGGCGGTCGTCACGGTCAGGCTCGGCCCCACGGCCCCGAAGGCGTTGCTGACGTGGAAAGCCGGCATGTTGGGCAGGCCGGAGGGGATGGTGAATGGGTTCACCTTGGCCAGGCCCTGCGTGCGCAGCGTATGGATGCCGCCGTCGACGCGCTCGAGTCCGCCAATGGCCGTCCCGAAGGAGACGCCGACGCGCTCGGGATCGGCGAAGGGCGTGGGGTGACCGGAGTCGGCGATGGCGCGCTGCGCCGCACCGAAGGCCAGCAGCGAGGCGCGCGACATGCGGCGCGCTTCCTTGGCCGGCACGAATTCGCCGGAGTCGAATTCGGGGATCTCGCCGGCGATCTGGCAGGGGTGGGCCGAGGCATCGAACATCGTGATGCGGCGGATTCCCGAGCGGCCGGCCACGAGGTTGGCCCACACCTCGTCGACGTGCGAGCCGAGCACGGTGATCAGGCCGAGCCCGGTGATGACGACGCGCGGCCGCTCGGGGCCGCTCACTCGACGTCCTCGGCGATGCCCGCAGTCAGGCGTTTGCGGATCTCCTGGCGCATGGCGGGCAGCAGGCCGCCGGCGACCGCCTGGCGGGCCACGCGGATGGCGCTGACCAGGGCACGCGCGTCCGAACGCCCATGCCCGACGAAGACCAGGCCATCGATCCCAAGCAGCGGGGCCGCGCCGTACTCGCCGGGGTCGAGGATGGCGCCGACGCGCTTGAAGGCCGGCCTGGCCAGCAGCCCGCCGACGGAGGTCGTCAGACCGGACTTGATCTGCTCGCGGATCATGCTGATCAGGAAGGAGGCCACGGCCTCGGAGGTCTTGAGCAGAACGTTGCCCGTGAAGCCGTCGGTCACAACGACGTCGGCCTTGCCGGCGTAGAACTCCTTGGGCTCGATGTTGCCGACGAAGTTCAGCCCGGCGTTCGCCAGCAGCGGGTAGGCTTCCTTGACCAGCTCGTTGCCCTTGCCTGACTCCTCGCCGTTCGAAAGCAGCCCGACGCGCGGCGACGGCCTGCCCAGGACCGTCTCGGCGTACAGCGAGCCGAAGATGGCGAACTGCACCAGGAACTCCGGACGCACGTCGGCGTTGGCGCCGATGTCGAGCAAGATCGCCTGCCCGTTGCGAACCGGGAAGGTGCCGGTGAGGGCAGGGCGCTTGACGCCGCGGATGCGCCCGACGCGAAATAGGGCATTGGCCATGGCGCCGCCGGTGTTGCCGGCAGTGACAAAAGCGTCCGCCTC
>DYJB01000061.1 GCA_020723365.1 Candidatus Aquidulcis sp.
GGAGGGATCGGGGCTAAGGTAGGCCGCCGCGGCGGCCAGGTCGGCGAACACGAAATCCGGCGTGTGTTCCGATGCCTGGAGGTCTTCGAGGCTGGATTCTCCCGAGAGGACCAGCACCGTCGTGATCCCGCTCGTCTTGCCCAGCGCGATGTCGGTGTAGAGCCGATCACCGATCATGGCCAGCGAGGACACGGGCAGCCGGAGCTTGGCGGCGGCCGCCTCGACGAACATGCGGTTCGGTTTGCCCACCACCAGATCGGGGTCCCGACCGGTGGAGGCCTTGATCAGCGCCAGCATGGCGCCGACGTCGGGCATGTAGCCGCTGGGCGTCGGGCAATTGAAGTCGGCGTGCGTGGCGATGAACGGCAGACCGGAGCGCACCAGGTCGCACAGGCGCCACAGGCTGGCGTAGGTCAGCGTCGTGTCGAACCCCAGCACGATGTGCGTCGGCTGCGCATCCTCCAGCTCAACGCCGTGCTCCCGGAACTCGGCGTGCAGCGACGGGGGTCCAAAGAGGGCTACCCGTGCCTCCGGCATGCCTGAGCGGAGGTAGCGCGCCGTGGCCTCCCCCGAGGTGAAAATGCGGCTGCGATCGATGGGCAGGCCCAGGCGCGTGATCTTGGCGGCGTAGTCGTCCTGGGAGCGGGAGGAGTTGTTGGTCAAGAAGAGGAAGTCGCGGCCTTGGCGGCGCAGGACCTCGATGAACTCCAGCGCGCCGGGGAGCAGCGCCTCCCCGAGGTAGAAGGTGCCGTCCATGTCGAGCAGGAAGCAGCGCACGTGCTCCAGCCCGGCCCCGGCCGACTCGGCAGCTTTCCCGTCATCGTGTGAGCTCGGACTCATCGGTGCGCCTCAGCGCCGGGCCAGCGCCGCTTGCAGTTCGTCATGCGCCTGGGCCGCCGTCCAGCCGCTGCGGAAGATCCGGCTGATGGCGGCCGTCATCGCCTGGGGCACCGCGTGCTCGAAGACGTTACGCCCCACCGAGCACCCGACGGCGCCGGCGCGGCGTGCCTGCTCCATGCGAAGCAGCAGCTCCGCATCCGGTATTCGGCTCCCGCCGGCCAGGACGACCGGTTTGCCGCAGGCGCGCACGATCGGCTCAAACGAACGCGCGTCGCCGGACCAGTTGACCTTGACGATGTCGGCGCCCAGCTCGGCGCACAGCCGGGCGTTGCGCATGAGGTACTCCGGTCCCAGTGACTCCGACATCGAATCCAGGTTCTGGTAGGCATTCGGGTACTCCGCTTCGGCGATCAGCGGCATGCCCTTGTACTCGCACGTCTCACCGATGCGGGACAGGTACGAGATCATCTCGGGCTCGTTCTCTCCCGCCAGGGCGACGTAGACCACCACGGCATCCGCGCCCAGGCGCAGCGCCTCTTCGACCGACCCGATGGGTGTGATGGTCGCCCCGGAGGGCCGGCCGGCGGCCGAAGCGGTCACCATCAGCGCCAGCGACGTCTCGCGGCGGAAGTGCTGCGCATGGGCCTTGGCCATGCCGCGCCCAAGCATCAGCACATTGGCGCCGCCGGCGATCGCCTCCTGGACCCGCTTGCCGGTGTCGTAGAGCCCCGGCAGGAAGCGCGGCGAGGTCATGCCATGGTCGATGGCGACGATCAGGCAGGTGGAGGTTTCGGCCTCGATCAGGCGGTTGAGGCGGATGTGCTTGCCGGTGACGGATGACATGCATGCCTCCGGCCCGCCGCTCGCCGGCGGGGCAGATGGGATCCAGCGGGTCAGGCGCCCAGCACGAGGATCACCCCGCCCAGCAGGCGGAGGATCCCCGCTCCCAGCATCGTTCCCCTCAGGTCGAATCCGGCGGCCAACGATGGGCCGAGCAGCGACCCCAGCAGGATCCCGAGGTTGAGCGCCAGGTTGTGGATCGCCATGTGCGCCGGGCGGTCATCATCGGGGACGCGCTCCATCAGCCGGTTGACCAGGGCGCCGTTGAGTAAACCCCAGACGGCACCACCGAACGCCGAGGCGACCCAGAACAGGGTAGCGTCCTGCGCCTGCCACGTCAAGAACGGATAGGCGGCGTACAGCAGCGAACTGACATGCACCAGGCGCCGGTGCCCCAGCAGGCCCGTCGCCCGCCGCAGCGCCAGGGAGGTAGCCATCATGCCCACGTAGAAAAGCGCGCTGCCCAGGCCAATGGCGCCATCCGTCAAGCGCAGTTCACGCACCCAGAAGATCGGGAAGACCGGCAGCGGCAAGTACTGGAACGTGTAGAAGGCCAGGTAGGCCAGGATGAACACGCCGAAAGGGCCGCGCAGGAGGTCCAGCCGCAGCAACCGGCGGCCGTGGGCCCGCGTCAGGAAACGCAGGCCGGGCGAGGAGCGGTCCGCGTCGAGAAGGCGCAGTGACCCAGGGCCTGCCAGATCGAGCAGCGGTTTTCCGATGCGCGCGGGCAGAAGGTCGTCGGACGGGGCTTTCAGCCCGCCCAGGTGGTAGCTGCTGACCATAGCGCCCGCAGCGCCGATGGCGAACACCCACTGGTAGTTGGCCGGGAAGGGCTGCGTGTCCAGCAGACGGCCGCAGACGAGGACGGTGGCCGTCAGCACGACGGCCAGAAGCGCGTTGCGCCTGCCGACGACAAAGGCGCGCCAGTCCGGCGGCACCAGATCGGCGAACAGGGCGTTGAAGGCAATGGCCATCAGCGTTCCGGGAACGGACATCAAGGCCGTCAGCGCGATGACCGCCCAGACCTGGGCTTCTTGCGGCATCAGCGCCGGGATCGGGACCAGCAGCAGGTAGGCCAGCCGCGTCAGGAGCGAAGATCGGAACACGGCCTGGACAAGCGGACGACCTTCTACCCAGCGGCCGAAGGGGATCGAGCACAGCAGGTTGACCACGGCCGGCCCGGCCGTCAGCAGCGCCAGCTGGAAAGCTGAAGCGCCCTGGCGCGTGGCGTACACGGACAGGAAGGCCATGGCGCTGGCTGCCAGCACGCCGTACCAGGCGACGTCGTGCAGCAAGTGGCGCGTGTTCGAGCGCAGCTGGGGGCTGGCAGTGGAGGCGGGAGGAAGCATCGAGCGTTGCCCTGAGGCGGCATTCTACGCCCAACAGGCGGGGGAGCCAACGGCCTTCCCGACAGCCCAAGCCCCGAGGGCTTCTTGGCAGGGTCCTCCTCCCACGTCAGCCGCCCTGCATGGCTATGCGCAGGATTGTCCCCAAGTTTACCCCCCTTGTCGATTGTGACGAATCGCCCATCAACCCCAGATGTGTGTTATTTCAACCCGCGGGCTCCGAGGGATAGACTTCAGGCGCTTCCCTCGCGGGCTTTCCCCGAGGGCACCCTCACTTCTGCCGAGAATGGAGCCAAGTCACCGATGAGCTTCAAAGTCATCCCCAAGGCCGCGCTCCCGGATTGGATCGAGCAGATGCGCCGCAGTCAGCGCGTCGTCGGCCCCAAGCCGCTGCACGGCCAGCATGTGTTCGGTGAGATCCACGGCGCGGCCGAGATCGACCTCGATTACCCCACCACCGTCATCCCGCCCAAGAAGTACCTCTTCCCGCAGCAGGAGGACCTGCTGACCTACAAGCTCGACGGCAGCGCACCCTCGGTCGTCCAGGACGCCGAGCCTACGGTTGTGCTCGGGCTGCACACCTGCGACCTGCACGCGCTCCACCTGCTCGACCGCGTCTTCGAAAAGACCCACGTCGATCAGCCCTACATGGCGCGGCGAGCGAAGACAACGCTGGTCAGCATCGAGTGCCTGCGGCCCTGCATGTCCCACTCGTTCTGCAAGAGCATGGGTACGCTCAGCGTAACCGACGGCTTCGACCTGCACCTGACGGACCTGGGCGACGACTACGGGGTCGACGTCGGCACGCCGAAGGGCGCCGCGTTGCTCGACGGGCTCAAGGGCGTGCGCGAAGCCACGGGCGACGACCGCCAGCGCGTCAACCGCATTATGACCGAGAAGTGGCCGCGCTTCCCGCTCCGCCTCGAGTTCGACGTCACCGAGCTGCCCAGCCTGCTCTCGGTCAGCTACGACTCGAAGCTGTGGGACGAGCTCGGCGAGCGCTGCCTGGCGTGTGCCATGTGCACCAACGTCTGCCCGACCTGCTACTGCTTCAACGTCGCCGACGAGGTCGAGCTGACGCTGACGGCCGGAAAGCGCTACCGCGTCTGGGACTCGTGCCAGCTCGACAAGTTCGCCACGGTGGCCGACGGGCACAACTTCCGCGCCAAGCGCGGCGCCCGCCAGCGGCACCGCTTCTTCCGCAAGGGCAAGTACCAGACGGATGCCTTCGGGCTGCTGGGCTGTGTCGGCTGCGGGCGCTGCGCCCAGGCCTGCCTGGTCGACATCACACCCGTCGACACCTGGAACGAACTACACCGCCCGGCCACGGAAGGCACCAAGGAGGCGGCGGCATGAGCACGCCCCTGCGAGACACCCTGAGCGAACCTTCGATCTACCTGCCCACGGCAGCAACCATCGCCGACGTGCGCGCCGTCGGGAAGCGCGAGAAGGTCTTCACCTTTGAGCTCCCCAAGGGGCTCTCGCTCGCCCATCAGCCGGGACAGTTCGTTGAGCTCTCGATCCTGGGCGTGGGCGAGGCCCCCATCAGCATCTCGTCGTCACCCAGCCGCAGCAATGGCACCTTCGAACTGTGTGTGCGCAAGGCCGGGGACCTGACCGGCGTGCTCCACACGCTCAAGGCCGGCGACACGGTTGGCGTCCGCGGACCGTTCGGACGCGGCTTCCCCATCGAGCGCTTCCGGGGAAAGGATATGCTCTTCGCCCCCGGTGGCCTCGGCCTGGCCCCACTCCGCTCGCTGATCAACCAGGTGCTGGATGAGCGCGGCAACTTCGGGCGGGTGATCATCGCCTACGGCGCCCGCGATCCCGGTGAGCTGCTCTTCAAGGACGAACTCGAACGCTGGGCGGAACGCAGCGACGTCGAACTTCACCTGACCGTCGATCGGGGCGACGAGACCTGGAGCGGCCCGGTGGGCGTCATCACCACCCTCTTCCCCAAGATCGAGGTCCACGCTCGCAACACGGTGGCCGTCACCGTCGGACCGCCGGTGATGTACCGCTTCGTGCTGATGGAGCTGCTGGGCAAGGGGCTCTCGGAGGGCAACATCTGGCTCAGCCTCGAGCGGCGGATGAAGTGCGGCGTGGGCAAGTGCGGCCACTGCCAGATCAACCATCTCTATGCCTGCCAGTCCGGCCCGTCCTTCTCCTACGCTGAGATCAAGCACCTCGGGGAGGCGCTCTGATGGCCGTCCGACCCAAAGTCGCGTTCTTCGAGTTCACCAGCTGCGAGGGCTGCCAGCTGACGGTGGTCGACTCGCTGCAGACCCACCCTGAGCTGCTGGAAGCGGTTGAGATTGTGCGCTTCCGCGAGGCGATGAGCGAGAAAGGGGACGACTACCTGATCGCCTTCATCGAGGGATCGTGCACCCGCCCGAGCGATGAGCCGCACCTGAAGGCCATCCGCGAGCGAGCGGGCGTCGTCGTCGCCCTCGGCGCCTGCGCCCACCTGGGCGGGGTCAACGCCATCCGCAACCGCCAGGAGCTCTCCGAGCTGCGCCGCTATGTGTACGGGGACAAGGCCGAGTGGTACGAGACCTACCCGGCCCGCCCGATTTCGGCCGTCATCCCCGTCGACGCCACCATCCCCGGCTGCCCCATCGACCGGGAGGAGTTCATCCGCGTCGTCAAGGCCGTCCTGCAGGGCCGCGCCCCACAGCTGCCGGACTACCCCGTGTGCGTGGAGTGCAAACTCAAGGAGAACGTCTGCCTGTACCTGCGCGGCAAGACCTGCCTGGGCCCCATCGCCCTCGCCGGATGCGACGCCATCTGCCCGACCTACGGCGACTCGTGCGAAGCCTGCCGCGGGCTGATCCCCAACCCGAACATCGAATCGCTCAAGAACGTTCTGGCCGAACACGGCTTGAGCGTCGAGCAGACCATGGCCAAGATGACGATGTTCCTGACCTACCAGACGATGGAAAGCGAGGCGGCCGCTCATGGCAACGGGAAGCGTTAAGATCGACGTCCACCACATCACCCGCGTGGAGGGCCACGGAAACATCGTCGTCGACGTCAAGAACGGCCAGCTCAAGCAGTGCGACCTGGAGATCCCGGAGACGCCACGCTTCTTCGAGGCCATGCTGCGCGGCCGGCCGTACATGGAGTCATCGCACATCACCTCGCGCATCTGCGGCATCTGCGCCATCGGCCACGCCACCGCCTCGCTGCGGGCCACCGAGAAGGCGCTGGGGGTCGAGCCCAGCGCGCAGACGGTCCTGCTGCGCAAGCTGAACTTCCACGGCGAGATGCTCGACAGCCACATCCTGCACGCCTACATGCTGGTGGCGCCCGATCTGCTCGGCGCGCCGAGCGTCGTGCCGCTGGCCAAGGCCGCGCCGGACGTCGTGCTGCGCGCCCTGCGCATGAAGAAGCTTGCCGGCGACCTGTGCGCCGCCATCTGCGGCCGCCATACCCACCCCATCGCCATGACCGTCGGCGGCTTCACGCACTTCCCCTCCAAGGCCGACCTGGAGGCTCTGCGCCAGCGCCTGATCGAGGCCCGCGCCGACGTCGACGCCACGGTCGAGCTGTTCCAGAAGCTCAAGATTCCGGCCTTCGAGCGCGATACCGAGTACATCGCCCTGTCCAAGCCCGATGAGTACTGCTTCATCGACGGCGTCATCAAGAGCACCGACGGCGGCTCCTGGCCCGTCGAGCAGTACCGCCAGGTGACGAACGAGACGTGCGTCAAGCACTCGTCCGCCAAGCGCACTCGCCATCAGCGCGAGTCCTACATGGTGGGTGCGCTGGCCCGCGTCAACGTCAACTTCGATCTGCTGCACCCCAAGGCCAAGTCGGCGGCGGGGGCGCTGGGCCTCAAGCCCAAGTGCGTCAACCCGTACATGAACACCGTGGCCCAGGTGATCGAAATCGCCCACTGCGTCGAGGACTCCATCCAGCTGTGCGACGTGCTGCTGTCTCGCGGCGTGACGTGGGAGGAACCGGTGGCCCCGGCCCGCCTGAGCGGTGAGGGCGTGGGCGCCTGCGATGTGCCGCGCGGCACGCTCTTCCACAACTACGTCATCCAGGACGGCCTGGTGAGCGGCGCCAACTGCATCATCCCCACCGGCCAGAACCTGAACAACATCGAAGCCGACATGCGCGCCCTGGTTCCCGCCATCCTGGACCGGCGCCCGGAGGAGATCACGCTTTCGCTCGAGATGCTCGTGCGGGCCTACGACCCCTGCATCTCGTGCTCGACGCACATGCTCGATGTCAAGTTCGTCTGAGAGTGGCCTGGCGCTTCTGGCCGCGCCGACGATCGTGCTCGCCCTGGGCAATACGCAGCGTGGCGATGACGGGGCCGGCCCGGCCGTGCTTGAGCGCCTGGCCGCCGCCGGGGTTCCCAGCGGCGTCGAATTGATCGATGGCGGCCTGGCCGGGCTCGAGACGGCGCTGCACCTGCAGCACCGCCGCCGTGCTATCATCGTGGACGCGGCCGACTTCGGCGCCACACCCGGAACCTGGCGACGCGTGCAGCTGGATGAGGTGACGCTGGAGCCACCTGCGGAGGCCCCGGGGCTGCACGCAGCCGGACTGCGCGAAGCCCTCCTGCTGGGCGAGGCGCTGGGGATCCTGCCGCCCGACATCATCCTGTACCTGATCCAACCCGGCCCGCTCGGCTGGGAGGCGGCCTTGAGCGACGAAGTGCGCGCCTGCCTCGATCCCGTCGCAGCGGCCGTGGCAACCGAACTCCGCGGCGGCGGACCGCCGTCCGCCCACTCCTGAGGAAGCTCACGATGGCGAACATCCTGATCATCGATGACGATCCCGACATGGTCCTGGCCACTCGCCTGTGCCTCGAAAGCGCCGGCCACAAAGTCGACTCGGCCGGCGACCCCGCCGAAGGCCTGAAGCGAATCAAGGCCAGCAAGCCGGACCTCATCGTGTTGGACGTGATGATGGATTCGGCTACGGCCGGCTTCCAGTTCGCGCTCAAGCTGCGCGGGCCGGACCCTGATCCCGATCTGGCCGGCTACGGCAAGATCCCGATCATCATGCTCACGGCCATCCACTCCACCACCCCGCTGCGCTTCGGTCCGGATGACCAGTACCTGCCGGTGGACGACTTCATCGATAAGCCCTTCGAACCGGAGGCGCTGCTGAAGAAGGTCAACGCCCTGCTCCACAAGTAGGACGCAGGCCGGCGCCTCGAGGCGCCGGCCTTTGAGTCACGGGGGGTGGTGGCGTGACGGAATCCCAGGCGGAGCCCAGCCAGCTTGACGTACTGGTGCCGCGTGATCTTGCAGCTGCCAGCACGCGCCTGATCCTCACCCGCTGGGCGGCGGGGATCCTCGTCCTGCTGGCCACGTTTTCCAGCCAGCGGCTGCTTGGGGTTGTCCTCCCGGCCACCGGTTTGTATTTGACGGGCGTTGCCATCCTGGTCTACAACGCCGCCTTGGCCGTCCAGGCCCGGCGCGCCGTCTCCCCCGACCCAGCCGTCTACCTGCGCCGACTGCGCCGCCTGGTCGTGCTGCAGGTCGGGCTCGACTGGCTCTGTATGGCGGTCTTCCTTCACCTCACCGGGGGCATCACCAGCCCCGGGATCGTTTTCCTGCTCATCCACATGCTGATGGTCGCCATTCTGCTCCCGGGCGTGTCGTCCTACCTGTACGTCGCCTTGGGCGTCGGCGGCCTGCTCGTGCTGGCTTTGCTCGAGGCCGGGGGCATCTTGCCCCACTGTACCGTGATGCGCTCTTCATCACGGCCCAGATCGTCTTCTTCGCCGCGGCCGCCTTTGCCACCGTGACGCTCGCCACCAGCATCATGGGCCAGCTCCAGCGGCGCGAGCGGCAGATCTCTGCCCTGTTCCAGACCACGCGGGCCGTCTCCTCGAGCCTCAGCCTGAACGAAGTGCTCAATCACCTGACGCGCAACGCTGCGCTGGCCCTCTCGACCGGACACTCCTCGATCCGCCTCCTCGACGAGGCCGGCGAAACGCTCAACCTGGCGGCCGCTTTCGGTCTCAGCAAGGCCTACCAGGAGAAAGGCCCCGTCGACCTCACCCACAATCCGCTCGCCAAAGAAGCCCTGTCCGGGCGACCGGTCATCGTCAACGACGTGACCGACGACGCCCGCCTGCAGTACACGCGCCAGGTGCTCGACGAGGGTATCCACAGCCTGGTGGTCGTGCCGATCATCGGCCGCACGGGACCGCTCGGCGTCCTGCGCGTCTACGCCGGGCAGACAAGGCGCTTCAGCGACGCCGATGCGCAGTTCGTCATGACTATCGCCCGCCAGGGCGCAGTCGCCATCGAGAACGCTATGGCTCACGAGGCACTGCAGCGGGCCGAAAGCGAGCGCGCCCAGTTTGTCCGGACCGTGACGCACGAATTGCGCTCGCCGGTGGGCGGCGCGCAGAGCCTTCTGCGTGTGCTCCTGCAGCAGATGTCCGGCGAGCTCACTCCGACCCAGCAGGACATCATCGCCCGCGTCGAAGCGCGCCTGGATGCTCTGATGGCGTTGATCAATGACCTGCTGGCGCTGGCCGCCACCACGACGCGCGGCTACCAGGAGAAGCCTGAGCCGCTAGACCTGGTGGCGCAGGTGCGCAGCGCCGTTGAGCTGCGCAGCGCCGAGGCGCAGGAGAAGCAGGTGACGCTCGAGCTCAGCCTGCCGTCCCATCCCGTCCACGTGCACGCCGGCGTCGAGGGCCTGGCGCACATCTTCGGCAACCTGGTCGGCAATGCCGTCAAGTACACGCCCGAAGGGGGCCGCGTCAGCGTCGCCGTTGAGCTGCGGGGCCCCAGCGTCCACGTCGCCATCAGTGACACGGGGATCGGCATCCCGGAGGACGAGCTGCCCAGGCTGTGGCAGGAGTTCTTCCGGGCGAGCAGTGCCAAGAAGTCGGGGATCGTGGGCACCGGGCTGGGGCTGTCGATTGTCAAGCGGCGCGTCGAGGCCTACGGGGGCATGATCAGCGTGGTCAGTCGCGTGGGCGAGGGCACAACCTTCAGCGTGACGCTGCCCACTTGCGCTCCGCCTCAAGAGCCATCGGCCTGAGTTCGATCCGACGCAAGAACCGGCGCGCCGGCTTGTGGCTGGCGCGCCGCGATTCCGGCAGCCGTCGCTCGTCAGGGACCGACGGGCGCCAGCCAGCCCCGCAGTCCGTAGTAGACCAGCGCCAGAATCTCGCGCATCGCCTGCCGGCTGTCGCCCAGCGCCTGGTCCCCTGGGAGCAGCGGGGCACGCGTCTGACGCGAGGCATTGTGCTCGCGGCTGGGTGAGCCGATGGCGGTGATCCCCTCGGCCGCCAGAGACTGCAGCGCACGGCGCAGATGGCTTGGGGACGTGACGACGACGACGGTGTCTGCCGTCATCCCCGAGAGCATCTCGGCCAGGAGGACGGCCTCCTCGCGCGTGCTGGTGGAAAGCGACTCCTCCATGATGCGTTCCGGCGGAACCCCGTTGGATTCCAGGACCGCCCGCAGGATTCGGCTTTCGGGCTCGCCCCGGCCGCCTTCGCCTCCCGGGCCACCGGAGGCGATCACCAGCGGCCCACCGAGTAGATGGTAGAGGCGCGCGCCTTCCAGTGCACGGAGAGCTGTGCTCTCGCTCGGTGCACTGTAGGCCAGGTCACCGGCGCGGAAAGTCTCACTCCCGCCGCCAAAGACGATTACGACATCGGCCTGTATCGGTGACGTCCCGTCGAGGGCCACCGAGCCGCTGTCAAGCACGGCCTCCAGCCCTGCCGCGGTGATCGGCAGGGAAAGGACCCAGTAGAGGGCGGCCAGCAGGCCGAGCAAGCGCACGCCCCAGCGTCGGATGCGCTCGCCGGCCACCAGCAGCAGGCCGACCGTCAGGCCGAGCAGCAGGAACCCGGACGACCCGGGGACCAGCATCGCCTTGACGACTTCGCTCAGATCCACCGACGCGCTCCACAGCAGGGACGATGCGCGGCAACGGGCATCCAGGGTACAGCGCGGGCGCCGGGGCAATGCGGCTCAGGCATGCTTCTTGTGGAGCGTACCGTAAAGACCGAGGATCTGATCGGCAATGAGCGGCCAGGAGTAGGATCGGGCGTATTCCGCCGCCTGCCGACCGAGACGCGTGCGCAGCACCTCGTCCTCGACCAGCCGCCGCAGCCGGTCGGCGAGGGCCGGGGCGTCCCCCGCCGGGACATGGAAGCCCGTCTCGTTGTCCCGCACCAGGAAGGCCAGCCCGCCCGTCTCGGACGCCACGACCGGCCGCCCGCAGGCCATCGCCTCCAGCGCCACCAGTCCGAACGATTCGTAGTGGGACGGGACAACCACGGCCAGGGCGGCCGAGTAGTAGTACTGGAGCGTGTCCTGATCACGCTTGCCCAGAAAGGTGACGACGTCGTCGATGCCGAGCGTCGAGCGCAGCGACTGGAGCCGGCCCATCTCCTCCGACATGCGATCCGGATCCGCATCCGGCTCGCCGCCGATGACGGCCACGCACAGCGGGTGGCGATCCAGCACGCCCTCCTGTTTCAAGAGCGCCACGGCTTCCAGGAGCGTATCGATGCCCTTCAGGGGCTCGACCCGGCCGACGAATAGGAGCATATTCTGTTCGCACGGTACGCCGACGAATTCCTTGGCCTCGTCCTGGGGGATAGGATAGAAGCGACTGGTGTCCACCCCGGGCGGGATGACGACCACCCGGCGGACATCGGCGTGATACAGCCACTGGAACTGCGCCAGCTCGGCCTGGGTGGCGGCGACGATACAGTCGGCCTCCCGGAGCAGCCGGCCCTCCGCATCGAGCCGGAAGGAGGAGGCGGCCTCGTCGGCGCTGCGGGCGACGCGGTTCTTCATCGCCGCCAGCGTGTGAAACATGTGTACGATCGGCATCCCCCAGCTCGCCCGCAGATCGACCGCCGCCAGGCCGGAGAGCCAGTAGTGGCTGTGGATCAAGTCGTAGCGCGCGCCCTTGGTGCGGGAAAAGGCCTCCACGCCGGCAACGAACTCACTCAGGTAGTCGGCCAGGGCTTCCTTGGGAACGGGCGTCTCCGGCCCGGCACGAATGTGGACCACGCGGTTGCCAAAGCCGAGGTCATGCAGCACATGCGGGACGTGGTCATCCTGCGAGCGCGTGAACACATCCACGCCCACGCCACGCCGGCCCAGCTCACGGGCCAGGTCGCGCACGTAGACATTCATTCCGCCGGTATCCTTGCCCCCCAGCGTCGCCAGCGGGCAGGTGTGGTAGGACAGCATGGCGATTCGCACGAGGCGATTATCCAACGAGACTCGCTCCTTGCCAAGGCATCCATCGGCCGCACCTGTTCAGGCCCCACACCGGCTGGTATAATCCCGTCCGTTGCCACCATAGCTCAGCTGGCAGAGCGGGCGTTTCGTAAACGTCAGGTCGTGGGTTCGAATCCCACTGGTGGCTCTCCCCACCCGTTCGGCGACATCGGACCGGCGCCAGCATGACCGCGAGGGCAGTGAGTCGTGACGCTTTCGCTCGGGCTGACCGAGGTGCTGGCCGTCTGCCTGTGTTCTTCCGCCGGCCTGATCGCCCTGTTTGCCCTCGGGCTGCTGCTCGTCGCCTACTACCGCCACTAGGCTGACGCCCCGATGCCGGATCCCCGCCCCGCCCTCTCGCCTGCTGCCCAACATGTCCAGGACACGCTGCGTGCGCTGGGACGAGACTATCCAGTGCGCGAGTCAGAGCGCTCGACCCGAACGTCGGCCGAGGCGGCCCAGGCTGTTGGATGCCAGGTCGGGCAGATCGCCAAGTCGCTTGTCTTCCGGGCCGTCAACAGCGGCCGCGCCGTGCTGGTCATCGCCAGCGGCGCCAACCGTGTGGACGAAGGGCGCCTGGCCGAGCTGCTGGGCGAGCCCATTGGCCGCGCCGACCCGGACTTCGTTCGTCAGCACACGGGGTACGCCATCGGCGGGGTGGCGCCGGTGGGTCACGCCTCACCGCTGCCGATCTTCATCGACGAGGACCTGCTCGCCTTCGACCAGATCTGGGCCGCCGCAGGAACCCCGAACGCCGTCTTCCCCCTACCCTCCAGCGATCTCCCGGCGCTCACGGGCGGGCGCGTGGCCCACCTGCGCGCAGCCTAGGCCGTGCGGCCGGCCAAGGGCAGGACTGCGGGCGCCCATCTCACGTATAATCAGCGCATGCCCCCCGTCATCATCGGTATCGCCGGCGGCACCGGATCCGGCAAGACCACCGTCGCCAACGTGATCCTCGAGCGCGCCGGCGCCGCCAATATCGCCTTCCTGCCGCACGACGCCTACTACAAGGATCTGGCGCAACTGCCCCGCTTTCAGCGCGAGGCGCTCAACTTCGACCACCCCGACTCGCTCGAGACTTCGCTTCTGGTGGCGCACCTGCGCCGGCTTCGCGCCGGCCAGGCCGTCGAGATCCCGGTCTACGACTTCACCACCCACGCGCGCACGACGCGGACCGTACGCGTTGAGCCGCAACCGATCGTCCTGGTGGAAGGCATCCTGATCTTCGCCGAGCCGGATCTGCGCGAACTGATGGACGTCAAGATCTTCGTCGACACCGCTCCGGACGTGCGCTTCATCCGGCGTCTGCAGCGCGACATCAAGGAGCGCGGCCGCACGCTCGAGTCGGTCATCCGTCAGTACGAGACCTCCGTCCGTCCGATGCACCTCGAGTTCGTAGAGCCCTCCAAACGCTACGCCGACGTGATCATCCCCGAAGGCGGCCTCAACCTGGTCGCCATGGACATGGTCGTCGCCCGAATCGATACGCTGCTTCGCCAGCCCTGAACTCCAGGAGACCCGCATGCCGTCCCAACAGTTCGCCGCTCCCCCCAAGATGGCCCTTCTGCCCGACAAGCGCTACCAGGCTCGCATTGTGACCGACAAGGGCACGATGGTCGTCGACCTGCACGCCGACCTGGCTCCGGTGACCGTCAACAACTTCGTCTTCCTGGCGCGCCAGGGCTTCTACGATGGGATCATCTTCCATCGCGTCATCGCCAACTTCATGGCGCAGACGGGCGACCCCACGGGCACCGGCACCGGCGGCCCCGGCTACCGATTCCAGGATGAGTTCGATCAGACGCTGCGACACGCCTCACCAGGCGTCGTCTCGATGGCCAACGCCGGACCGAACACGAACGGTTCGCAGTTCTTCATCACCCACGTCCCAACCCCTTGGCTGGATGGCAAGCACTCCGTCTTCGGCCAGGTGGTGCAGGGCCTGGACGTGCTGATGGCTATTCCGCCGCGCGATCCCAGCGACCGCAAAGCGCCGGCCGTCGCCATCCAGCGGATCGAGATCATCGAGGCGTGACCGCGGCGACGCCCGCCACGCCTCGCCGGCTGACCCTCCTGCGTCTGCTGGCGCTGCTGGCGGTCGTCGGCATCACCCTCCTGGTCTTCAGCCTGCGGGACCGCGCCGAGGACCT
>DYJB01000062.1:0-13316 GCA_020723365.1 Candidatus Aquidulcis sp.
CGGCCTCCATCACAGCGGCCCGCAGCACGGCCAGCGGCTGGCGCCCGTTCGAGGCGGCCACGCGCTGGACGACCGTGTCGATCGCCAGCCTAGCGGCGACTTCGCCGGCCTGATGCCCGCCGATGCCGTCGGCCACGAGGGCCAGCAGCGACCGGGTCGCGCCCGAGTCGAGCCGGTAGGACGTGACCGAGTACGCATCCTCATTGTTCTTGCCGGTCTCCCCGGGATGGCTGCCGGCAGCCACGAGCAGATGCGGTGACTCGCTGCGGATCATGAGCTGGGCTCCAGAGGAGGGTGGTCGGACTCGGAGGCGCTGGTCACCCGGACCGGGCGCGGCGGCGGCGGGTCGGCGAGGCGAAAGCGGAAGGCGAGCCTGCCGATGTGCACACGGTCGCCGTGGTGCAGGCGCTGGCCGGCATCGGACAGGGCCGTGAAGTTGACGTAGGTGCCGCCGATCGATCCCTGGTCCTTGACGACGTAGCCGCCATCCGCCAGGCGGATGAGCCGCGCGTGCAGTCCGGAGACTGAGGGATCATCCAGCACGACGCCCGACAGCGCCGCGTCCCGTCCGAAAGTCAGATCGACGCCGATGAGCGCGATCGGCTCGCCCGGCTCGGACTCCCAGGCCAGGAAGGCTTCCGGGGGATGCTGTTCGCCCAGGCGCTGCAGGCCGGCCCGCCGCAGCTGCGGACGGCGGGTGGCCGCGCGCGGGATCGGTGTGGCGCTCAGGCGGCGCCCCGAAGCGGTCAGCCCGGCGATGAGCAGTCCGCCGAGCAGCAGTACGACCAGAGCTCCGGCCAGCGGCGCCATCGCCGGTCGAAGCGCGGCGAAGCCGCTGGGCGACGGCGCGACCTCAAGCGAGACGCTCAGCGGTGGGGTCACGCCGCGCAGCCCTTGCTGATCTTCGACGGCCACGGTGACGACGTGCGTGCCGTTCGTGGCATACCCGCGCAGGTCCCAGGTGAAGCGCTCGAACGGAGGCAGGAGGTTCTCGTCCACGATCCGGCCGTCGACGAGTAGTTGGCTCGCCCGCAGCTCGCGCCGATAGCCGTCGGGAAAGGTCACCAGCACCTCGATCGGCCAGGACGCCGGCCGTAGGTCCTCGATGCGGGCCGAGACAGACTCGGCCTGGCGCTGGATGGACGAAGGCGGCGAAACGAAGACCACTTCGGCGGGCTCCAGGTTGATGGCAAACAGGCTGGTGGGCGAGGTCAGTTCCAGCTCGCCCTGCTGCACGACCGCTTGCAGGCTGTGCGTGCCCGATGTTCTGGCCGGGGAGGTGTAGGTCAACTGGTACTGCAGGCGCTGCCCGGTGATGCGCGTTCCCAACTCCGTCAGGTCCGTGCCGGGCTCGAGCAGGAGGAATTCGCCGCCGGTGCTTTGCGCCAGCAGGCGCAGCGAAGCGGCGGCGGGCAGATCGAGGGCGGAGGCCGGGCCGAGGAGCAGGACGTGGATGGCGCTCCCCGTCTGGTTCGCCAGGCGCACGGCGGCTGCCACGGGCAGGTCGCGCGGCGTCTCGATCAGGCCGGTGGCGAACAGGACATGGGTTGGGCGTCCGGGCGAGTTGGGGTCCGAGGCCGGGCCGCGCAGCGCCGCCATGAGCAGGTCCAGGCTGGCGGCCGGCTGCTCGAAGGTCGGGCGAAAGGCATCCAGCCGGGCGGCCAGGTCGGCGGCCGAGGGGGCATGCAGCGCCAGCGTGCCTTCGGCCGCCATCAGCGTCAGATCGTCGACGCCCACCGGCGAGGCGTCGCGGCGGCGCCACCAGGCGAGCAGCGCCTGGCGCACGACGTCGAAGCGGCTGCGTCCACCGGTGTCGCGCACGCGCAGGCCATCGGAGGTGTTGAGTACGAAGACCTGGCGCACGCCCACCTGCACCTCGTCGAGTGTCAGGTCGGTGACGCCGGCCTGGTCCTCGGTCAGGCGGATGTCCGCGGGTCGCAGTCCGGCAACCCGGCGGCCCACGTCGTCGCGAACGTCAAGAAAGACCCGGACGCTGGGGAAGTTATCCGTTAGCGGTGGGGATAGGCGGGCGCTGCCGGTGGTTTGTGCGGAAGCCTGCCCGGTGGTCATCAGTACGGCCAGCAACAGTGCTGGCCAGCGCACGCCCGGGGTGTGCATGCGACCATTGTAGCACGCCGGCATGCAGCGACGTCGCCGTCGGCTTGCATTCGGCTTACAAAGGACCCCGGCCGCGCCGACCGGGGTGTATCCTGCGATCAGTGAGAAGGAGGCTGGCTGTGGAAACCGCAAGAACCGGTCTGGCACTGGGCGAGGAATCCCTGGCGGTCGATTGGCTCGACGCGCGGGAACGCGCCGTGGAGCGGTTCGTGCGCGCCCTGCTGGTGGTGGGCTTCCTGGCTGTCCTGGCGCTCGAAGCCTACTTGATCGTTGAGGGGCTACGCCTGCTCTGAGCCTTCCTTCCTTTCCCTTCGTGGCCTCGAGGTCCCTGCAATTCCCCAGGAGCACCTCTTGAGCCTCCCTCCGGCAGACCCTCCCGCGACCCCGCATGCGGGAGGGTCACCTTAAACGAACGGCCGGCGGCAACTTGCCGCCGGCCGGTTTGTGCAGGGCCCGACCTCAGGCCGCCGCCGGCAGGTCGGCCGGCGGCGGGGCGGCCACCAGCGCCGCACCCTTCGGCCGCTCGGTCCACTGCCGGTAGGCAAGCGTCCACACCCCGCTGACGTAGGTCTGCAGCACGCCGTTGGCGACGATCATCAGCGGCAGGTACCCGACCAGGCACAGCCCGGCCGTCACCAGCCCGGCCGTCGTCGCCTGGTCGCCGCCGAAGGCCACAACCATGGCCGCCGGCAGGACGACGGCGATGATCGGCAGCGCCAACACCAGTCCGATGATCATGCTGCCGAAGAGCAGGATCAGGCCGATGACGATCACCGGACCCAGATTCTCCTTGAAGACCTTCCACGATCGTCGGAAGGCATCGCCGACGGTCAGATGCTCGGTCACGAGGGCCACCTGCGTCAGCGTGACGTACACGCCGACGAGGGCGCCGACGGGGATCAGCAGGCACAGGAAGGGCACCAGACACAGCAGCCCGATGCCGAACGTGCCGATGGTCCCCAGGACCAGGGTCGTCACCAGCGCAACGGCGATGACGACGCCCGCCAGCCAGAAGATGATCCGCACCCCGACCAGCCGCCAGAAGTTGGCCGTCCCGAGCCGGAAGGCCTCGGCCAGCGTGACCGAGCCCTTGTCCTCCACCTGGTTGAAGCCGGCGATCAGGCCACCCTGCCCGATCACGCCCAGGACGAGGAACACCAGCCCGAGCACCAGGATGATCAGCCCGGCGATGATGGCGATCGTGATCCAGGTCTCAACCGGGATCGATTCGATCCAGCGCTGGAACTGGAGGAAACGCGGGTCGGATCCGCCGCCCATCTGGTAGCCGGAACCGGAGCTGCCGCCGCCGCCGCCACCCCCGCCGCCGCCCGAGGAGCAGCTAGCCAGGATGCCCAGCACCCACAGCCCCTTGAACTTCCAGGTGATCTCCCAGGCTCGCTTCAAGACCCATCCGTAATCCATTGGCCTTCATCCTCTCTGCGGGCACGCTCGGTGCCCCACGTCCGTCTACGCAGGTTGCGCCGCCCGGTCGCGGCTACTCCCACTCGATCGTGGCCGGAGGCTTGGTGGTGATATCGTACACCACCCGGTTGACCCCCGGGACCTCGTTGACGATACGGTTGCTCACCCGGGCCAGCAGGTCGTAGGGAAGGCGGGCCCAGTCGGCGGTCATGAAGTCCTCCGTCGTCACGGCGCGCAGGGCGACCGTCTCCGCATACGTGCGCTCGTCGCCCATCACACCGACCGAGCGGACGGGAAGCAGGACGGCGAAGGCCTGGGCAGTGTCGCTACGCAGCAGGCCCGCGGCGCCGAGCTCGTCCAACAGGATCTTATCGGCTGCGCGCAGCCGGTTCAAGCGCTCCAGGCTGACGTCTCCCAGACAGCGCACCGCGAGCCCCGGCCCGGGGAATGGCTGGCGCCATACCAGGGCGGGGGGAAGGCCCAGCGCCTCGCCTACGGCGCGGACCTCATCCTTGAAAAGGTAGCGCAGCGGCTCGATCAGCTCGAAGCCCAGGTCGTCGGGCAGGCCGCCGACATTGTGGTGGGTCTTGATTCGCGCCGCCACACGCCGGTCGGGGCCGGACGACTCGACGACATCGGGGTAGATCGTGCCCTGCACCAGGAAGCGCACCGGTCCGATGCGCCGGGCCTGTTCCTCGAAGACGCGGATGAACTTCTCGCCGATGATGCGCCGCTTGGCCTCGGGATCGACGACCCCGGCGAGCGCCTCGAGGAAGAGCTCGCTGGCGTCGATGGCGATCAGCCGCCCGCCGGCGCGTTCGCCGAAGGCCTCCACCACCGCCTCCGGCTCGCCCTGGCGCAGCATGCCGGTGTTGACGAAGATGCCGGTGAGCTGGTCGCCGACGGCGCGGCGCACCAGGGCGGTGGCAACGGCTGAATCCACGCCGCCGCTGACACCGGCGATGACGGCGTGCGGGCCGATCTGGCGGCGGACGGCTTCGACGGCGGTGCTGAGGATCGAGTCCGGCGTCCACTCGGGGCGCGCCGAACACACGTCGATGACGAAGGCGCGCAGGATGGCGGCCCCGCCCGGCGTGTGGCGCACCTCGGGGTGGAACTGCAGGCCGTAGCGGCGGGCCTTTGCATCGACCATGGCGGCCACGGGCGAGTTCGATGAGCGGGCCAGCGGCTGGAACCCGGGCGGCACGCGCTCGATGCGATCGCCGTGCGACATCCACACCGGCTGGCGCCCGGCGGGAAGCAGGGGATCCGAGCGCAGCGCCTCGATCTCGGCCGGGCCGTACTCGCGCGCGGCCGAGGCTGCCACCGCGCCGCCCAGGGCGTGCGTCAGGGCCTGCATGCCGTAGCAGATCCCCAGGATCGGCAGCCCGGAGGCGAGCACGTAGCCGGGAATCTGCGGCGCGCCGGGGGCGTAGACCGAGGCCGGGCCGCCGGAAAGGATGAAGCCCTTCGGCTGCAGCGCCAGCACCCGTTCGGCCGGCGTGTCCCACGCGAAGAGTTCGCAGTAGACCTGCGCCTCGCGCACACGGCGCGCGATCAGTTGCGAGTACTGCGAGCCGAAATCGAGGATGGCGATCGAATCCACGGCGTCAGTCGGCGAAGACGATCTTGCCGTCGCCCATGTCGGTGATGGTCGCCAGCGCCTCGATCGGAACTCCCAGCGGCGCCAGCATGCTGCGCCCACCCTCGAAGATCTTCTCGACCAGCGCCCCGATGCCGACCACGCGTGCCCCGGCCGCCTGGGCCAGGCGCACCAGCCCCATGATCGTTTGCCCCGTGGCCAGGAAATCATCGATGATCAGAATGCGTTCCGAGGCGCCCAGGTACTCGGGCGAGACGATCAGCTCGACCGTGCGCCCTTTGGTGTGCGACGGCGCCAGGGTGAGGAAGATCTGATCCGGCATCGTGATCGGCTTCGACTTGCGAGCGTAGACGACCGGGATGCCCAGATGGCCGGCGGTCGTCAGCGCCGGAGCGATCCCGGAGATCTCGGCCGTCAGCACCTTGGTGGCGCCCAGGCGGCCCAGCCGCCGGGCGAGCTCCCGGCCGCAGGCGTCCATCAGCGCCGGATCGACCTGGTGGTTGATGAAGCCGTCGACTTTCAGGATGCCGTTGCCGAGATTCCTGCCGTCCGTCAGGATGCGGAGCTTGAGTGCGTCCATGCTGTGCCCTTCTTCTGTTGCGGGGTGGCCCATTGTACATCGCTGTCTGGACAGGGCAACGCTCCTGGAACCGGCCTTGAACGGCCTTGGGCCTGCCCTGAAGGACGTCCTTGACATAGAACGAATGTTCCGCTAGAATCCGAACAAGCGTGCGAACGGAGCACCTGGCCGGCGTGCGCCCTGGAGGCAGGCATGATGGCAAAAGGGAAGCTCTCCGACCGCCAGCGGAACATGCTGGACTTCATCCAGCGCTACAGCCGCGACCAGGGCTACCCCCCGTCGATCCGTGAGATCGGCGAGGCGGTAGGGATCTCATCCACCTCGGTCGTCAACTACAACCTCAACCGGTTGGTGGAAGAGGGCTACCTGGACCGGCATCAGAACGTCTCGCGCGGCCTGCGCCTGACGGACAAAATGTCGACGGCCGTCGAGCGCCTGAGCGGCGTCCTGCGGGTGCCGCTGGTCGGGCGTATCTTCGCCGGCCAGCCCGTGCCGCTGCCCGGCACGGACGACCCGGTCTTCGGCGCCGATGAAGGGATCGAGCTTGCCCGCGGGCTGCTGCCGGTCGAGGACGGGCTGTTCGCCCTGCAGGTCAAGGGCGACTCGATGATCGACGCCATGGTGGGGGATGGCGACATCGTCGTCATGCGCCGCCAGCCGGATTGGCGCAACGGCGACATGGTCGCCGTATGGCTGCGCGGCAAGGAAGAGACGACGCTGAAGCACATCTACAAGGAAGGCCGCCGCATCCGGCTCCAGCCAGCCAACCCGACGATGCAAAGCTTCTACGTCGACGACCCGTCCGATGTCGAGGTCCAGGGCAAGGTGATGCTCGTCGTCCGGCAGCTTCAGTAACGCTGCGCGTCCCCAGAGCCGACCTCAAACCCGACTTCGGAAGTCGCGAAGCGACTTCCGAAGTCGGTCTTCTGGGACCGCCACGACGATCATGCGCGTGTCGCCGGAGGCCAGCGTCCGGCGCTGGTAGTCCCCGTAGAGCGCCGCCGGGCGCAACCCGGCCTGCTCAAGGAGGCGGGCGTACGCCTCCGGAGGGCGAAGGTGGAACTGGACGGGCAGGGCCCGCGACCGCACAGTTCCATCCGGCAGCAGTTCATCGTATCGCCAGGTAACGGTGACTCGCCCGGCCGGCACATCCGAGTCCTGAGTCGCTGAGAGCTGGACCGGGTTTCCGCTCTCGCCTTCGATGAAGGCGGCCAGCGGTTCCTCAGGCTCATAGGCGACGGCCTCTTCGCCCGGACCAGGCACTTCGAAGGCGAAGGCGCCGGCCGGATGCAGGTGCGCTCGGACGCCGGCGAAGGCGGCCGCCAGGCCGGCGTCATCCAGTGCCGCCAGCGTATGGCACGGGGAAAGGATCAGGCGGAAGCGCTGCTCGAGATCGAGCGCCCTCAGGTCGGCCTGCACGAAGAGCACGCGGTCCGCATGCAGCCCGGCGGCCGCCGCCTGGGCGCGGCGAAGCATGGCAGGGTTGATGTCGATGCCGGTGACGGCGTGGCCCGCTTCGGCCAGCGGGAGAAGAACGCGCCCGGCCCCACAGCCGATTTCAAGAATCGGCGAGCCGTACTCCTCGGCCAACGCCCGCCACAGCGGCAGGTCCTCTTCGTAGGAAGCGTACTGCGCCGTGTACAGGCGGGCGAAGGTCTCGTCATCCATCGGTTTCACGGGATCGCCGGCGGCCTCGTCCATGGGAGGGACTGTAGGCCCGGAAGGCTCCACCGGCAAGCCGGTGCCTCGCAACCCCGGTGTCTTGACCCTCGGCGGGGCGACCGGTATACTGACCCGCGCCGGGGTGTAGCGCAGTTGGCAGCGCACCGCGTTTGGGACGCGGGGGTCGGCGGTTCAAGTCCGCCCACCCCGACCTCACCGGAATCTTCCCGCCGTCAGGAGACCCCCGTGTTGGCCATGCGCCTCTCGTCCGTCAGCCGCAAGGCGGATATCGTTGTCGTGGCGGCGCGCTACGACGGCGGCGAGGGCCGGTTGTCGCAGGCCCAGGCTTACGAACGCCGCGGCGCGGTGTGGGGGGACGTCGTTCTGCTCGATCGGGAAGCGCTGCTCGGGAAGGTGCGATCTCGCCGCAAGGTCTTCGCCGGGGAAGCGCGCGCCGAGGTTCCCGGCGACTTCGTACTGCGGGGGGCGATCCGCGCCCAGGGCGCCCCCGGGCAGACGGTTCTGGTGCAGGCAGCCTCGGCCACCGGAACCGACGACCTGGGGGTTCCGCTCTTCTAGGCCGGGGACAGGCCGCGAAGACGGCCTGAACACGCGGGCGTGGCCAAGTGGTAAGGCATCAGCCTTCCAAGCTGATATTCGCGGGTTCGAATCCCGTCGCCCGCTCCAGAGAACGACTTCGGAAGTCCCCCGGGACTTCCGAAGTCGTTCTTGGTTGCGCTAGAATGAGTTCGAGGGGCCCGTAGCTCAGTGGTTAGAGCAGCCGGCTCATAACCGGTGGGTCGCTGGTCCGAATCCAGCCGGGCCCACACCCTGGTGTGGGCGCATCCAGGAGAACCGAATGTCCGAGCCCAAGACGCGTCCCACGCGGAAGTCGGTGGAGTCGTTCCTACGGGGCGTGCCCAACGAAGCCCGCCGGCGCGACTGCCGCACCCTGGTGGAGATCATGCGCCAGATCACGAGAGCCGAGCCGGTGATGTGGGGCGCCAACATCGTCGGCTTCGGGGCCTATCTCTACCGCTACGCCAATGGCCGCGAGCTGGACTGGCCCCTGATCGCTTTCAGTCCCCGCAAACAGAATCTGACCGTCTACCTGGAGACGGGCTTCGCCGGCGCCGGCGATCTGCTGCGTGCCCTCGGCAAGCACTCCCATACCCGAGCTTGCCTCTACCTGCGTTCGCTGGACGACATCCATCTGCCCACGCTCAAGAAGCTGCTGCGTGCCTCCGTCCGGCACACGCGCAGGTCGGCGAGGTGATGCTTCCTACAGCCGGGCGGCAAGCGGAGTCCCTCCCCGAGGTGGCCCCATGCCCATTGCCCTGACGCGCCCCGTGAGCGAAAGCCTGGCCCAGTGCCAACTGACCTACCTGGCGCGCGCGCCGATCGAAATCGATCTGGCGCGCCGACAGCACCAGGCCTACGAACAGGCGCTCAGGGAACTCGGATGCCAGGTGGTCGCGCTGCCGGAAGCCCCCGAGTTGCCTGACGCGGTCTTCGTTGAGGATCTGGCCCTGGTGCTGGACGAAGTGGGCATCCTGACTCGGCCGGGCGCCGAGTCGAGGCGTCCCGAGGCGCCGACGGTGGAGGAGGCCCTGGGCCGCTACCGGCCCATCCGCCGCATCGAGCCTCCGGGGACGCTGGAGGGCGGCGACATCCTGCGCCTGGGACGGACGATCTACGTCGGCCGATCGGGACGCAGCAATGAGGACGGTCTCCGGCAGCTCACGGCGTTGGGCGGCGAGTACGGCTACGCGGTGGTGAGCGTCGCCCTGCGCGGCTGCCTGCATCTGAAGTCGGCTGTGACTGATGTCTCCCCCGACCGGCTGCTGCTCAACCCCGCCTGGGTGACACCCGAGTCGTTCCAGGGCTGGGCCTGGGTGGCGGTGGCGCCCGGGGAGGAGCATGCCTCCAATGCCCTGCGTATCGGAGGGGGTCTGATCTATCCCGCCAGCTTCCCGCGCACGCTCGAGAGCCTGGGACGGATGGGGGTGAAGGTGATTCCCGTGGACGTCTCGGAGATCCAGAAAGCGGAGGGAGCGGTGACGTGCTGCAGCCTGGTCTTCGAGGAAAGGCCGCGCTGAGGTGGCTGCGGCCGGCGGCATGCAGCAGGGTGAACATGGCGCCTCCGTCCCTGGAGGGGAGGGCAGCGTGAATCCTCGCCGGCGCTTCGCCCGCTACGCGTGGGGCGTGCTGATCTGGAACGTCTTGACCATCCTGTGGGGCGCTTATGTGCGCGCCACGGGCGCCGGCGCCGGCTGCGGAAGCCACTGGCCGCTGTGCAACGGGGTTGTCCTTCCGCGGGCGCCCGAAATCGAGACGCTGGTGGAGTTCACCCACCGGCTCACCAGCGGGTTGGCGCTGCTGTTGGTCATCGGGTTGGTGGGGTGGAGCCGGCGCACCTTCCGGCCGGAAAGCCTGGCGCGCCGGGCGGCCTGGACGTCGCTGGTGCTGGTGATGGTGGAGGCGCTGATCGGCGCCGGGCTGGTGCTGTTCGGCTGGGTGGCGATGGACACCTCGTCGGCACGGGCGGTGGCCGTGGCGCTCCACCTGGTTAACACGCTCCTGCTGCTGGCGGCGCTGGCGGTGACCGCCTGGGTCGGCGACCGACCCGAGAAGGTCACCTTCCGCTGGAGTGGAGGCTGGAAGCTTGGATTCGCCGCCGGGCTGGCATCCGTGGCTGCGCTCGCCGCCACGGGGGCTGTGACGGCGCTGGGCGACACGCTTTTCCCGGTGCGCTCCCTGGCCGAAGGCCTGCAGGCCGACTTCGCCCGTGGATCGCATCCGCTGATTCGGCTGCGCGTGATCCACCCGGTGCTGGCGGTCGCCGTCGGCGGGTACGTTATGGCGCTGGCCGGCGCGGCGCAAGCCTTCGGCGGCCGGGCGGTGCGCACGGGCCGATGGCTGACGGCTATCCTCCTGACGCAGTGGATCGCCGGAGCGGCCAACGTGGTCCTGCTTGCCCCGGTCGGTCTCCAGCTTCTGCACCTGCTGCTGGCCGACGCGGCCTGGGTGGCGTTGGTGTTCTTGATCCTTGAGGTGGGTGGATCCGGCGGGGATGGTGTACCGGAGAACAACCCACAGGAGGCCTAGGGGCGTTGAGGAAGGTCCCTTCAAAAAAGCGAACCGCCGGATGTGGGGGGTGCATCCGGCGGTCCTCTTTATGAAGAGGGAGACCCGCTGTCCGTGCAGGGGGGGAACACGGTGTCAGCGAGATTCTGCCCCCTTGACGCACCCGGATACCAATACATGGATTGCCCGGAGCGTCACGGGAAATATTACCACAATTTGGGTCCACTTACATTAACGCTTGTCTAGGATGGGCGGTCGCCGAAGAGCCGTTCGAACTCATCGAGCTCGTCAGGGGTGAGCCCGCCTTCCGGCTTCTCATCCGCCGCCGGGCTGGCCGCCGTGCGCAGTTCGCGGGCGAAGTCGCCCGAGGTGACGGCGCGTGCCCCGGCCTGCCTGGCGGCTCGCCGAACGGCCTGGTCGTTCGACACCACCACCCAATTGCGCGCTTCGGCGCCGAGCCGGGCGAGGTGGGCGCGAATGGCGTCGTCGGCGGTGCGCGGCGCCGCCACGAAGCGTACGGTCAGGTGGCGGGACGAACCGCCGGCCGGAGCGCCGGACGTCTTCCCGTCGAAATAGACCGTCCCCGAACGCCCCGTCCGGGCGAAGTAGCGCAGCAGCATGGCGGTCAGTTTGCCCTCGTCGTTCGGATCGGCGAGCCTCAAACCGGTATGCGGGATCAGATTGTGCCCGTCGATCAGATGCGGCATGGCGCGGCCTGTTGTGCGACGGCGAGCGCATCGGCGCTCGCCGGATACCGTTTCGGGGGTCGGAAGGACGGGCGGCCGTTCGCCGGGATTCCGCGTGGCAGTGCCGATGGCAGCACGGTTGGGGTCGCAGCGCAGGCGCGCGAGCTCTCGGGCGTCAGGCGATGGATCATCATCGTCCGAGCAGGTCCAAGGGCGGCCAGCGAAGGCCTACCACCGCAGCGAGGATGATCCCATCCATCGGCACCGCAATGGCCGTGTTCAGCACAGAGCGCTTCCGGCTCGGCGAGCCGGGCCAGGTACCGGCGAAGACCACTAGGCCCAGGAGCGAGGTCATCGACGCGCCGGAAGACAGGGGACGCCAGGCCGAGGCGTTGAGCCACAGCCCCCAGATGGCTCCTGCCCCTCCCAGGAAGCCGGCCGTGGCGGCGGCCCACAGCAGCGCACCTGCCAACGCTCCGGTGCGAGTCGACAACCTCGGCAGCGCCCACAGCCTGGGGACGGGACCGGTGGGAGGGTGCGCGCCGACCAGGATCGCCACCAGAGCGCCCAGCGCCACCAGGTGCGCCGCTCCGTGGAGCAGGAGCGCAGTTGCGATCACGACTCGCGATGTCTCGGCGGTCATCGTCGATCCTCTCACGGGGTCTGTCAACAGCCCGCCGGATGAGGATTGTACGGACAGCGGCAGATCCCGTCAATGCGGTAACCGCATCCGACGTGGCAGGAGCGACCCAGGCTTCGTATAATCGAGGGCGAGCGGCCGCCGAGTCCGGGCTTCTCCACGTGCCCTTTCAGTGCCGGTCGGCCGCCTCACGGATGAGCCCGTGAGGGGTCCCAATTCGCCGGGGTGTCTCGCTGCCTCCGGATTTCCCGATCACGAGGGGATGCACATGCGCAACAGTTCGTCTGACTGGAAGCGGGGGGCCGTCCCCATTGGGTTGATCATCTTGATCGGCGCCCTGGCTTTCCTGCCCTTCGCCGGGCGCCTCGGCTTCTACCGCGACGACTGGTACATGCTCTGGTCCGCCATCGTGCGCGGCGCCGACAGCATCATCGAGTTGTTCTCGATCGACCGGCCGTTCATGGGCTACACCTACGATCTGACCTACCGCCTGCTGGGGTCCACCCCGCTTCCCTGGCAGCTGTATGCCTACGTGCTCAAGACGCTCTCGGCGCTGGCGGTCTATGGAATCGTGCGCCTGGTCTGGCCGGAGCAAGCGCGGGCGGCGACGGCCGCCGCGCTGCTTTTCCTGATCTACCCCGGTTTCCTGGGCCAGCCCAATGCCGCCACGAAGACGAACCAGCTCCTCAGCCTGACCTGCGGGCTGAGTTCCATCTGGCTCTCGGGCGTGGCGCTGAGGACGGCGCGGCGGGCCCTGCGCTCTACCTTCGTCGTCCTGGCCGTAACCCTCGGGCTGATCAACTTCCTGCTCTACGAGTACATGATCGGCCTGGAAGCCATGCGGTTCGGAGTCCTTTGGCTGCTGGCACAGGACCGCCAGGCGCTGACGCCGCGACCTCGACTGCTGCGACTGCTCAAGGACGCCGCCCCCTACCTGATTGCCATCGCGGCCTTCCTGGTCTGGCGGCTGGGGTTCTTTCACAGTGAGCGCGGTGGGACTAACCAGTTCATGATCTTGGAAACTTTGACGACGAGCACACGCACCTTCCTGGTTCACGTGGGCCTGCAGTCCGTGCTGGACATTGTCGAGACGGTCGTCTTCGCCTGGGCGGTGCCGTTTCAACACTACGCCGCGCTGGAGACCTCGCGCCGCGTGGGGATGGCGCTGGCGGCGGGTTTCGCGCTGGCGGCGCTGGCGGTCGCCGGGGTCGAATGGCAGCGCCGCCAGGGGCCGGTGGACGACGAGAGCGGCGGCCGATCGCGCATGGTCAATGTGGGTGTCCTGGCCGCGATCTCACTGTACGCCTCGCTGTTCCCGGTGCTCATCGCCGGGCGCGATGTCAACTTCGACGGCGGCTACGACAAGTACACCCTCCACGCCAGCCCGGCGGCGGCCATCCTGCTGGCAGTCTTCATCTTCGGGTCGCTGCGCGGGAGGGGGCGGCACGCCCTCCTTGGCGTGCTCATCTTCCTGGGCGTATCCTCAACCGTGCTCAACGCCTACCACTGGGAGCGCTT
>DYJB01000062.1:13326-14316 GCA_020723365.1 Candidatus Aquidulcis sp.
CCGTCTGGTGGCAGCTCTGGTGGCGGGCGCCCGGGCTGCAGGATGGGACAACCCTCTTGGTTTCGATGCCGGAGGATGCGTACTTCGAAGACTACGAGATGTGGGGACCGGCCAACCTGATCTACCGCCCCGGCCTGCCGGCCATCCAGATCGGCGCCGAGGTGGTCAACGCATCCACGATCGCCAAGGTGCGGGGCGGACGGGTGGAAGAGCGGCGCATGCGCCTGTTGGCCTACACACGCGACTTCAACAAGAGCCTGCTGCTTGTTCTCCCACAGGACGGGTCGTGCCTCAAGGTGGTCGATCGTGATGCGCTAACCGTCCCCCTGGCCTTCGACCCGCGGCTTCTCCCGATCCTGCGCTTCTCCTACATCGACCAGATTGATGTCGCCGGTGCCGCCGAACCTCCTCGCGGAGACATCTTCGGAATCGAGCCGGAGCATACCTGGTGCTACTTCTACCAGAAGGCCGAACTGGCCCGCCAGGCAGGGGATTGGGATGCCGTTCGGGGGATTGGGGAAGAGGTCCTATCGACCGGCCTGAAGGCGAAGGACCGGGCGGAGTGGCTGCCGTTCCTGATGGCGTACCTTGAGGGCGGGGATCGGGAAGGCGCCTCCCTGGTCGCTGAGAAGATCCGCGCCATTGCCGTCACCGGGAGGGAGATTTGCGACGAACTTGCTCGCCGCACCTTCAACTACGGCCCGGGCATTCAGGAGGCCATGGCTGAAGCTGTGTGCACCTACTGAGATCCTGATCGGCGCCGTGTACGGATAGCCTTGACGCTGCGAGGTGGACCCCGACGATTCAAACGCCCGGGTGTACTCTGCAGTCCGGTCGATCACAGGGAGTTGCCGCAGCGAACGGCGCCGGTCTGACCGGTGGGCGCTGGCATCCTGTGCTATCATGGCTCATCGTGGGCAGCGTCCGCCGACCGGCCTCCACCCCCAACTTGCGCTACCTGATCCTCAACGTGATCGTCTCGGCTCTCAC
>DYJB01000063.1:0-11603 GCA_020723365.1 Candidatus Aquidulcis sp.
AAGCAGATGCAGCGCTCCGGCCGCCGCCCGCCGATTGCGCTCCGTGCGCAGGGCGAGCAGCCGCTCATCCTCGCCGCCGGGCGCCCGATCGAGCGCCTCGCGCTGCCGTGTGTACTGCACGTCGACGCGGCTGAGCTGCTCGATGGCGGACTCAAGCGCGGCAGGAAGCGAAGGGCCCGCACCCGAGGAGAGATCATGCAGGCGGATGCGGCGAGAGAGCGGGGCCAGCGCCTGCGCCAGGTAGGCGCGCTGCCGGTCCACATCGAACGCCTCGGCCGGCGCCATCCAACGCCGGTGAGGCACCGTTGCCAGCTCGACGTGATGGCCGGCGGCCGAGAGCAGCAGCCCGAGCGCGGCGCCGTACTCGATCCACCAGCTCAGGGCTCCCACGACCAGCAGCCGCCTGGGTGCCTCGCCGCGCACGTGCGCCCCCGCCTGTTCGACAGCCTGCAGCCATTCCGGCAGAGCTGCCTGGAGCCGGTCGAGCCCGAATCCCGACGCCGGGGGCCGCCCGCCCGCCAGCAGATCCTGGTAGGCGCGGCCGGCGAACGGGAGGCCTCCCAGAGCGCGCTTGAGCCCTGCGCGTGCGCCAGCTCCGCTCACCCCGCCTCCCCGATCTCCCAGGCCAGGGCCGGCCGCAGTGGCCCGCTGCGCGTCTCGGGCCAGTGGCTGCCGGGCGCGCCGGTGCCGTCGATACTGATCGAGAGCGCGTGCTCGTCGGTGAAGTAGGAGCGGATGCGGAACGACGATGCGTTGACACCCAACACGAACAGCCCCTCGTTGAGCAGGTTGGCCGGGATTCGGCAGCGGCTGATGTAGCGGCCGGCCGGCCGGGAAAGATGCTGCTCGAAGGCCCTCGGCTCATCGGTGTCGAAGCTGGTCAGAACCGGCTCGCCGCGGCTCGTCGAAAGGTAGACGCCGATGCGCAGACCGGTGATCTCCTCGCTCAACTCGTACTCGAACTCGACCGAGAACGGCTCGGTGCAGGGCACGCGCTCGGCGATCCGCCCACGTTCGTCGCGCACCCGCAGCGCCATGGGCTGGAAGGGACGGGCCGAGGCCGGCACCTCGTCGGTCGCCCAGCGGCGCTCGCCCGTCTGCGCCAGCCCGGAGGTCATGTAGTAGTCGACGGCCTGGGGCGTGGGGGCGCGCAGGACCAGGCTGCCACGGTCCAGGACCAGCGTTTCCTGCGTCAGGCGCAGCACGGCCGACATGTTGTGACTGACGAATAGCACGGTGCGCCCCTGCCGGGCGACATCGCTCATCTTCCCCAGGCACTTGCGCTGGAACTCGGCATCGCCGACGGCCAGGACTTCGTCGACCACCAGCACTTCCGGCTCCAGGTGGGCGGCCACGGCGAAGGCCAGCCGCAGGTACATCCCGCTGGAGTAGCGCTTCACCGGCGTGTCGATGAACTTGGGCACCTCGGCGAACTCGACGATCTCGTCGAACTTGGCGGCGATCTCCGTGCGCTTCATCCCCAGGATGGCGCCGTTGAGGAAGATGTTCTCCCGCCCGGTCAGCTCGGGGTGGAATCCCGTTCCCACCTCGAGCAGCGACCCGACCCGACCGTGGATCTCCGCCTCGCCCTCGGTGGGCTCGGTGATGCGCGACAGGATCTTGAGCAGCGTGCTCTTGCCCGCTCCGTTGCGGCCGATGACGCCCAGCACCTGGCCGCGCTCGACCTCGAAGCTGACATGCCGCAGCGCCCACAGGATCTCGCGGCTGGGTTTGGGGGCGCGGCCCGTGATCTGCCCGGCGCGTTCAGCCAGCGCATCGCGCAGCGTCCGGTAGCCGGAGCTCAACGCGCCCAGGCGGTATTCCTTCCCCAGGTCGTGGACGCGGATCGCCTTCTCGCTCATCGTCACACCACGTCGGCGAAGGTGCGTTCCATTCGCCGGAAGTACAACGCCCCGCTGGCCAGGAGCAGCAGGGAGACGACGGCGGACTCGAGGACCAGCACCGCCGGGAATTGCGTCCCTCCCAGGATGGCCCAGCGGAAACCCATCACCACGCCTGCCACCGGGTTGAGGCCGTAGACCCAGCGCCACAGCGGGTCGGTGATCAGGTTGACCGAGTACACGATCGGCGATGCGTACATCCAGGCCTGCACGGCGAAGGGGACAACGTGTCCGACATCCCGGTAGGTGACGTTCATCGCCGAAACCCACAGCCCGACCCCGAGGGCCGTCACGAGCGCCAGCAGGATGAACAGCGGGACGGTGAGCAGGCGGGCGGAGAACGGCACGCCATAGACGACCATCATCCCCACCAGCACGATAAAGGAGAGGCCGAAGTCCACCAGGCCCGAGACCACCGATGCCAGCGGAATGGACAGGCGCGGGAAGTACACCTTGGTGATCAGGTTGGCGCCCGTGACCAGCGAGTTGCCGGCCTTCGTGACCCCTTCCTGGAACAGGATCCACGGCAGCAGTCCCGAGAAGTAGAAGATCGGTCCCGGGTAGCCGTCGGTAGGGACGGACGCCAGCCGGTCGAAGACGAAGTAGAAGATGACCATCGTCAGGAACGGCTTGAGGATGGCCCAGGCCGCGCCCAGCAGCGTCTGTTTGTAGCGCACCATGACATCGCGCCAGGTGAGGAAGAAGATCAGCTCGCGGTAGCGCCACAGCTCGCGCAGGTTGAGTGCGCTCCAGCCGCGCGACGGCCGGATGAGGGTGGCCGGGGCGGTCGCCTCGGTGCTCATGCCGGGACCGCTCCGGCGAAGCGCACCTGGTTGGCCAGGTACCAATCGACCGTCTGACGCAGACCGTCCTCGAACGAGGTCTGTGCCCGGAACCCGAAGAGCGCTTCGGCCTTCGAGGTCTCCAGCGCCCGGCGCGGCTGGCCGTTGGGTTTGCCATGGTCCCACACCACGCGGCCCTGGAAGCCTGTCAGGCGCGCGACCAGCGCCGCCAGATCGCGGATGCTGATCTCGCGTCCCGATCCCAGGTTCACCGGCTCGCTGTCGTTGTAGCGCTCGGTCGCCAGCAGGATGCCTTCGGCGGCGTCGGCGAAGATGAACTCGCGCGTCGGGGAACCGTCCCCCCACAGCACGACCTCCTCCCGGCCCTCCTGCTTCGCCTCAACGCACTTGCGGATCAGGGCCGGGATGACATGCGAGGTCTCCAGGTTGAAGTTGTCGCGCGGGCCGTACATGTTCACCGGCAGGAGGAAGATCGAATTGAACCCATACTGCTGGCGGTAGGCCTGCGATTGAACCAGCATCATCTTCTTCGCCAGCCCGTAGGGAGCGTTGGTTTCCTCGGGGTAGCCGTTCCAGAGATCCTCTTCGCGGAACGGCACCGGTGTGAACTTGGGGTAGGCGCAGACCGTGCCCAGGGCGACGAACTTCTCCACGCCGCGCTTCCACGCTTCGTGCATGAGCTGCACGCCCATCATCAGGTTGTCGTAGAAGAACTCGGCCGGGTGCAGCCGGTTGGCCCCGATGCCGCCCACGTGGGCGGCCAGGTGCAGGATGACGTCCGGCCGGGCGCGGTCGAGCACGCGCACGATCTCCGACTGCTGCACCAGGTCGTACTCCTCGATCAGCGGAACGAAGACTTCGGCCGCACCGCGCTGGCGCAGCTTCTCGAGGATGTAGGAACCGAGGAAGCCCGCGCCCCCGGTCACGCATACCCGCCGTTTGGCCCAATACCCGACACCGGTTTGATCGCCGCTCATACTCCGCCGCTCCCTTCCATCGGAAACATACGCGAAGGCCGCTCGCCAGGGCGCCGCACGTCAGTCGCCAGCCGCCGCGCGGCGGCCGGGGCCCGCCTCCTGCCGGAGGGTCACCTTCTGCCCATGCACCTCGACGACGGCCACCCCTTCGCCGCCCTCGTCCGAGACGACCGGCACACCCTGCTCGAGGCAGGTCAGCCGGCACACATCGGCGATGTCGCCGTCGCCGGCGATGTGGATGGCGCGCGCCCCGCGCCCCTGTGCCTCGGCCAGCGCGGCGCGTGACTGCTGGCGCACGTGGCGGTAGAGCGTCATGGAGGTCTCGACGTAGTTGAGGGTCAGCTGGGCGCGCAGCGCCAGGCCCTCCGGCGTCAGGATGTAGCGCAGCTTGCGCCGCTCGGCGCGCTTGACTTTGATGTAGCCCTTGGCGATCAGGCGCTTGAGGTACCAGTTGACCGTGCCGACGGCGACGCCCAGTCGGCCGGCCATCGTCGACTGCGTAGTGTCGGGGTCCTGGGCGATCTGCTCCAGCAGGCCCAGCTCATGGACTTCTTCGCGCAATGCCGTCATGCTCCCCTTTCAATATTCAGTCCCTGAATTATAACCCGGGCCGGCCCCAGGTCAAGCCACCGGATTCTCCGCCCCTCCCCCGCCGAACATGAGCAGTGAACCGGGACCGGCGGCTACGGACGGCAGGCCTGGAGGTCGTAGAGCCGGCGTTCGGGGTTCCGGCCGGAATCAAGATCACGGGCGATCAGCGAGGCGCAACCCGCCTCGTACTCGGCCCGCACCGCCGGGCTCATCGAGGCCCACCAGTCGCTGTCCACATAGGCGTAGCGGTAGCCGCCGGCCAGGACGGCCTGCGGGTGCGGATCGGCCACCAGCGCCTCCCATTCGGGCACCGGACTGAAGTCGGTGCGGGTGGAGCGCGTCCGCAGTCCTGTGAGGATGACCGCCCGGTAGGGATGGGAATCAAGGACCCACGCACCCTGCTCCAACGTGCCCCACACGCGGCGTGTCATGCCGGCATCGACCGGGGCAATGTCTTCGCTGAAGACGCTTGTACCGATCGCCGAGAGCAGCCCGGCGAAGACCACCACTCCGCCGGCCACCGTGAGCGCGCCCCACGCGATCCCCGCGGTCGGTATCCGCCAGGACCTCGAACGGCGCGCCAGCACGAAGAGAACGGGGACAGCCAGGAGCGCCCAGGTGCCGAGCGCATAAGCTGAGAAGCGCGTGATGTCACGGTCGACCGAGTACTCGACGACCGTGGGGATGATCGCCGCTACGAAACTGCCCAGCGCCAGGGCCGCCAGTTCATAGCGGCGCCGCGCGGAGCGCCGCAGGAGGACCAGCGCTGCCGGCATCGCCAGCAGCGGCCAGCCGGCCTCGGCCAGCCCCACCAGGAGTTCCAGCGGTCGATCGAATCGCAGCAGCCCGAGATGCGCGGAGACGATGGCCGGGGGCCATCGCAAACCTATCCCGGCGGTCGCGGCTGCCGTGTGGGCATCGAAGGACAGCAGCCCGCCGGTCACCTCCGTCAACGTCCCGCCCTGCACGGCGGCCAGCACCCCGGCCGCCAGGACACTCAGGGCTGCCAATGCGGCCGATCGCCCCGGCCCAGGCACCCTCCGCCCCAGCCAGCCGGCGGCAGCGACCAGCACGAGCGCACCGCCGAAGAGCAAGAAGTCGGTCTCCCAGGTGAGGGCCAGAAGCGCCAGGATCAACGCCCAGACAACAGCAGCCCAGGCGGATCGCTCACGGCGGAGCGTGAGCAGCAAGAGCAGAACTAGCGCCCGCGAGAGGCCCACGGCAGCCGACTGCATCCCGAGGATGAAGGGCTCACTCATCCCGTTGACGAAGGCGAAGGGAATGCCGCCGACCGGGCCTCCGCTAATGACCCAGTCCTGCAGAAGCGCCGTGTCCAGGCGGGAGGCGGTCGTGGCGCCGGAGCCCCACAGCGTGATCGTCTGACTTGCGGCTGCGATCCAGCTCGCAGGAGCCAGTAGCAGCAGCCAACGGGCGCCGGTGGCGAAGGTCACGATCGCCGCCAGCGCGTAGCCGCCTGCGCCCCGATGCGTCAGGCGCCTCCCGAGATGCCATGCCAATAAGATCGCCAGCCCGCCCAGCATTCCCTTGCTGACGTCCAAGGCGCTCCACGGCATCAGGCCCCCGAGCGCCAACATCTCGGCCCCCGGCAGCAGACCTCCGTAGTGGTACTTGAAGGGAACCGCGCCGTCCATGTAGAACGGCGGCGGGACGTTGCCCTGTGCCAGCAGGGAGACCAGCGAGAGGTTCTTGCGGTCGTCGAGAATGGCGACGCCGCGACCGACCTGCGTGATGACCAGCGCCATCAGCAGCCACGCCAGCAACTGGGGCCAGGCGCGCAGGAGTGATTCGAGATCAGGACGGCGTACGTGACGCCAGCCGAGGGCCACCCCGGACCCGCCCACCACCACGGCCGATACGGCGAAGGCCGCTGCAGTGGGCAGGAGGCGCGCCAGCAAGTTGGCGAGGGCCAGGTGCAGCGCCATCCCGATCGCCGGTCCGACGGCAATCCGTTCTGCCGAACTCACCCGGAAGAGGGCCAGCGACAGCAGCCAGCCGCCCCCCGCCCACAGCAGGCCGGATAGGAGCAAGGGGACAAGGGATTCGGGCCGGCCGTTCAGAAACCAGTACATGCCTGGATCCAGACACTGTCGATGTGCCGAGGCGGAAGGAAAGTTGTGGCGTGCGGCGGGTTGCGGTGGCTGGGACCCATCAGGCTAGCGCGGCACCATCAGCCAGAGCCCGCCGAACGACTCCTCCATCCTGTAGGTCATGAGGATAGGGCGGGCGACTCGCTCGGCCCACACATCGTGTTCTTCCCCGAAGGTGTACTCCGAGCCCTGCGACCTCGTTCGCAGGGCTTCGGTCACGATCAAACCGAAGCGGTGCGCTTCCAGATCGGCGTGGAAGCGGCCGAGGTACTCGGGGTTCCCCGCCATGGCCATCTCCATCAGGTAGACCTTCTCGTAGTCCGGCTGGAGGGGAATGTCGAGCCCTTCAAAGGCGATCAGGTGTCGCTCGCTGATGAACAGCACGGCCTGGCCCTTCTCCGCCGCCCGGGTTGCCTGCGCCGCGATACGGTCGGCCGTCTGCCTTGCCCCCGCCGCATCCCGCTCCGGCCACGGCTTTGCGGCAGAGAGGGCGAAGGCGATGGGAACGAAGACGGCGGCGGCGAACGCCCACGGCGGGAATCCCGCTGCCCGCGGGGGCGACGGATTCTCGTGCGCCACCGGTCCGCAAACCGCGTACACGGCGACCACAAGCAGGAGCATCAGGTAGGCGTCCAGGTTGTGAAGGTTCGCCCCGCCGCCGATCTTGGCGCTGACCACCACGCCGCCGGCAAACAGGACTGCCAGCGCGCCGCCAACGGCCAACCAGCGAATCGCGTGCAGGCGCGACCGGTTCTGCCGCGCCCACACAACCCCCAGGGCGACAGCCGGCGCCGAGGCCAGCAGGATGGCCGGCAGAACGCCCAGGGGATAGGTGGCGCTGGGCAACAGCCGGTACCAAAGCAAGTCCGATGTCAAGGAAGACGCAAACTCGGTCACAGGGCTGCCGGAGACCGCCACGTAGCCGCGATTGGCTGCCAGCGACGACGCCGCGCCGCCAAGTGCCAGCACCGCCGGCCACAGCAGATACGCAAGCAGGTCCCGGCGGCTGCCGCCCGTGCGGCGTTCGAGCACGTAGACAACAATCGACAGCATAGCCGGGACCGGCATCCAGTTCACGCGGCTGATGCCGGCCCAGGCCGAGGCAAGGACCACCGCCGCAAGCGTGCGCCACGGACGCTGCGGTGCAGCGATGGCCAGTACGAGCCACGCGCTGACCAGCAGGTGGTAGTACACCGGGCCCTGCATCAGGAACAGATAGCTCGCGCCGGCCAGCACCGCCCGCTCAAGGGGAGAGCGGATTCCCACCCGGCGCGCCAGCGTCAGGGCGAATCCCAGCGTCACGCCTATCCACAGCAGGACCTGCCACAGCCGGTGGACCCACAACGGCAGCGTTCCGAAGATGAAGGGCACCGCCTGCATCAGGTAGCGGCTGGGGTGCAGCACGGGCGGAGGCACCGCCTCGCCGTAGATGCTCCGGGCGAAGAACAGCGATGCGTTGTAGTAGCGACTGGTCTCCGACCAACCGAGGGAGAGCGGGTACGTCGAGATCTCCGGCAGATATCCGGCCACCTGGAGGACGATTCCCAGGGCGACGCCCGAGAACGCCAGCCGCAGCAGGAAGGCCGTGCCCCCGCGCCCATCGCCCAGGAGCAGCCCGCCAAGGATCGTCAGCAGCCACCAGCTGACGACCCTCAGGCCCAGAGGCTCGAAGGCCACAACGGCCACCACCATCGTCAGAATCGGCAGGATGGGCAGAAGCAGGACGAATAGCACGAGCCGCAATCGTCCCAGCGATGGGCCGAGGCGCAGAAGCCGGTCCTCGACCCGCTCGAACTGACGTGGCCGCCTGCGGCGCGCCCACATCAGAATCGCGACCAGCCCAAGGCCGATCAGCAAGCTGCCCAAGATCGCCGATTGCCATTTGATGGAAGTGCGGAGCGCTCCCAGGCGATGCGCAAGGTCGATCAGCGCCACGGCATTCGCAAGGAACAGTCCGGCCGTGAAGATTGTCAGACTGCGAGCCAACGCTCCCGGGGCGAAGGGAGCCTTCGATGCCTCAATCGATCCGCGCGCAGCCGGTGGAGGTCCAGTGCCGGTCTTCATGCGGTCAGCGTCTCAACGCGATCCATCGGGCGCCGCCTATGGCGAGGAGCGGGACGGCGGCGTTGATGCGCCGGCTGCGACGGTTGACGCCGGCGCACGAAGGCTCAAGGCGATGTCCGACACGAACAGGGCGCCCGGGAGGGAAGCCAGCACCTCCACCGTGCGCAGCAGCAGCGCCGCCGCCAGCGCCGTCGACAAGGTGACGCCGGCCACCTGCGAGTAGATCAGGGAGGCGGACACTTCCTGCAAACCGAGCCCGCCGATGGAGACTGGCATGAGGGTGATGAAGTACACCAGGCTCCACAAGCCTGCGACCATCGTGAACGGGACGGGCTCACCAAGAGAATGGAAGAACAGCGCCAGGGCGGCGAACTTGAGCAGCATGTAGACCCACGTACAGCCGAATGCGCCGGCAAGCCACTGCGGCTGCCGGGCCCACAGCTTGAGGGCCTCGAGCCCGCCGCGGAGCGAGCGTTGGAGCCATCTCCGCAGCCTTCCCCCGCCGGATGCGACACCGCTGCCGGTGATCGGCCCCGCTGCTGCGGCGCCCCCGGCCTTCAGCCAGGGAAGGAAGACCGGCAGTCCCAGCGGCGCCGCGCTGACCATGCCTGCCATGCCGACCAGGCGGTCGACGGCGATGGAGGCGGCATAGACGGCCGCCGGGCCCTCCAGTCGCAGCGATCCCGCCAGGCGCACGACATCCCCTCCGATGGTCGTCGGCAGGAAGTTCGAGGCGAACAGTCCGGCGAAGGTCAGGCGGGCGGCGTCCTGCCAGCGCAGCTGCACTCCCGCCCCGCGGACCAGCACCCACCAGCGGGCGACAACGGCCACGCGGGAAAGCAGCGCCAGCACGATCGTCAGCGCGAAGGCCCAGCCAGGGATGTGCGCCAGCGCGGCGGCGATCTCTGTCCAGCTCTGCTGGCGGATCAGGTAGATGAGGAGCAGCAGGGCCAGGGCGGTGCCCGCCAGGCGCACCCAGCCGCGCCCGCCGCCTGCCGCGGAGGGTGGCGTCATGTCGAAGGGCCGGGCCGGTTCAGCACCCGGCGGATGGTGTACGTCAGCTTGGCCTGCGACTCGTGGTAGGTGCGCGCCAGCAGCTCGGCGATCAGCCCCATCATGATCGACTGCATGCCCAGGATGAACAGCATCACGACCAGCAGCAGCAGCGGCGACCGCACCAGGTGCTCATCGTACAGCACGCGCCGCACGCCCAGGATGCCCAGCACGACAACGCTCGCCAGGCCGAGCAGGAAGCCCAGGCCGCCGAAGAGGTAGATGGGTTTGTTGGCATAGCTGATCAGGAACTTGACCGTGAACAGGTCGAGGATCACCTTGAAGGTGCGCTCGAGCCCGTACTTGGCCTTGCCGCGCAGGCGCGGCCGGTGGGTGACCGGGACCTCGATGATGCGCGCCCCCACGCCGCCGGCATAGGCCGGAATGAAGCGGTGCATCTCTCCGTACAGCCGGAATCCCTGTAGCACTTCGCGCCGGTAGGCCTTCAGCGTGCAGCCGTAGTCATGCAGCCGCACACCGGTGACACGCGAGATCAGCGCATTGGCGATGCGTGACGGCAGCGTGCGCGTCAGGAAAGCATCCTTGCGCTCCCGACGCCACCCCGAGACGACGTCGTAGCCTTCCTCGATCTTGGCCACCAGCATCGGGATGTCGGCCGGGTCCTCCTGCAGGTCGGCGTCGATCAGGACGATCACCTCGCCCAAGGCGTGATCGATCCCGGCGGCGATGGCGGCCGTCTGCCCGAAGTTGCGCCGGAACTCGACGACCACCGTGTGCTCCCGGTCCTGCTCGGCCAGAGCCTCCAGGCGCTCCACCGTCCCGTCGGTCGAGCCGTCGTCGACCAGGATCAGCTCGTGGTCGAACGCGGACAGCGCCCCCCGCAGCGCGGCGTGCATCTCGTCGATGTTCTCGACCTCGTTGTAGACCGGGATGATCACCGAGAGCTTCAAGGTTGGACCTCCACGTTCTCCGACGGCGCCCGCCTCACTCGACGTGGGTGCCGTTGTTCTGCAGCAGGGCCGTCACGCCGCTGTGCCACTGGTGCCAGTCGCCGAACTTGTCCTGCAGAATGCGCATCCCCTCGCCGATCGGCGCCTGGCCGAGGGACTGCAGGTCGGCATCGACCATGATGCGCACCAGCTCCTTGAAGGTCACCTTGGGCGACCAGCCGAGAACGCGGCGCGCCTTGGAGGCATCCGCCTGCAGGAAATCGACCTCGGTCGGGCGGAAGTAGCCCTGGTCGATCTCGACGAAGTCATGCCAGTCCAGCCCGGCGTAGCCGAAGGCTTCCTCGACCAACTGGCGCACGCTGTGCGACTCACCCGTCCCCAGGACATAGTCGTCCGGCGTCTCGCGCTGCAGCATGGTCCACATGGCCTCGACATACTCGGGGGCATAGCCCCAATCGCGCTTCGACTCGAGGTTGCCCAGGAAGAGCTTCTTCTGCTCCCCGGCGCGAATGCGCGCCACGGCCCGGGTAACCTTGCGCGTGACGAAGGTCTCGCCCCGGCGCGGGCTTTCGTGGTTGAACAGGATGCCGTTGGTGGCGAAGAGCCCATAGGCCTGGCGGTAGTTGACCGTCATCCAGTAGGAGTAGACCTTGGCGATGGCATACGGGCTGCGCGGCTGGAAGGCGGAGGTCTCGCTCTGCGGCGGCGGAGCGCTGCCGAACATCTCGCTCGACGAGGCCTGGTAGAAGCGGGCTCTAACGCCGCTGCGCCGGACGGCTTCCAGAATGCGGATCGTCCCCAGCCCGGTCACATCACCGGCATACTCGGGGATCTCGAAGCTGACCTTGACGTGAGAGAGCGCCCCCAGGTGGTAGATCTCGTCCGGGCGGACGTTGTAGATCAGATGGGTCAGCTGCTCGGCGTTCGTCAGGTCGCCGTAGTGCAGGAAGAGCTTGGCGGCCGGATCGTGCGGGTCCTGGTAGATGTGGTTGATGCGCTCGGTGTTGAACGTGCTGGCCTTGCGGATCATGCCGTGGACCTCGTAGCCCCGGGCCAGCAGCAGCTCGGCCAGGTACGACCCGTCCTGCCCGGTGATCCCGGTGACCAGTGCCTTCGGCATCTCCCACTCCCCGGGGCGACCTGCCCCCAATATTCAGTAGCTGAATTATACTCGGGCCTGCGGAGGCGTCAAGCG
>DYJB01000063.1:11616-14300 GCA_020723365.1 Candidatus Aquidulcis sp.
CCCAGTAGCGCCCGCCGTACCACAGCATGATCAGAGCCAGGTCCGCCGCTTCGATCCAGGCGATTCGTTTCAACCACGGATCGCCGCGCCGCTTCGATTCCGTCCACGCCCAGGCCGCCAGGACCATCTGGGCCGTCAGGAGCACGGCCCGGTAGCGCGGGTTGTCCCACTGCAGTGAGCTGGCGCGCGTGGCCGCCGCCAGCGCGCTGACGGCGATGATGACCACCAGGTAGCCCTGGATGAGCTTCCAGCTCCGCGTGCGGTGGACGAGCAGCACCCCTCCCAGCAGGAAGGGGATCAGCGCCGTCCAGCCGAGCGCCCTGTAGACGGCGATCGTCCACCACACCGGGTTTCCGGCATCGGCCAGCGCCGCCGGCAAGAGCGGCAGCAGCAGACCGTAGGCCGTGATGGCCGGCATCTGCGCCCACTCCGGAAACATCTCCAGAAAGAAGCCGATGATGGGTGAGGTCTCGATCAGCAGACTCATGCGCCACGTGTCGGTGACGCCGGCCCACCAGGTCAGCACGGCGTCCGCCCCCCCTCCGCTCGCGCCGTCGATGGAGGACCAGGCCAGGGCCATCAGCGCGAGCGCGGCGAGAGCCAGGCCGGCCGCGCCCACCCATACCCACCGGCGAGACGGGCCGCGCAGGCGGCCCTCCCACATCCAGGCCCCCGCCAGAACCGCCAGCAGCGCCAGCGCGAAGGGCGGAGACAGGGGCAGCGCCAGCAGGACCGCCGCCGCCATCCAGGCCATCCCCGCGCGCCGCCCCCCTTGCCTTTCCAGAGCGAAGCCATACAGCCCCGCGGCGAAGCTCGCGATCAAGAACGGCTCGCGCATCTGCGAGCTGCCCAGGAGGACCGCTTCGGGGTAGAGCGCCACGCCCCAGGCGGCGAGTCGTCCAACGTCATTACCCAGGAGTGCCCGTCCGAACGCCCAGGTGAAGAGCACCGCCAGGGCGGAGGCCAGCGCCGCGAACTCGATCATCAACAGCGGACGATGCGCATCCGGGCTGAGCAAGGCATAGGTGCCGGCGCTGAGGGCGGCCATGCCCATGTATTGATCGCTGACCGCTCTGGCCGCCAGCAGACCGGCGATCGGATCCGGCATGCGCGAGATGTTCCAGGCATCCGTGTCGCGCTTGAACGCGTCCCAGTAGACGTAGCCAGCTCGTTGCGGGTCGGTGGGGTAGCCCGCAACCGGCAGCACTCGCATCAGCGTGACCCCGATGGCCAGGCGAAGGCCGAGCGCCACGAGCATCGCCGCCAGGACGGCGCCTGGTGCCTCCCGGCCGAGGCGATCCCATGCCAGCAGAAGCAGGGCCGCGCTCAGGAGAGCGACCAGGCCGTAGGCCAGCCAGGCGCGCAGCAAGTCCCCGCGCGCATCGAGCACCGCCAGCAAGAGGCTGACGGCTACCGCCGCGGCCGCAGCCCACAGGGCCCGCCACCTGAGCGTCTGTCGCCCATTCATGCTGCCTGCGCCTCCGTCCGCCTGCGTGCCGTCCACCAAGCATACGCCCATCGCGCCACGACGCAGACGACCAGCATTTGCGTCGGCGCCAGGAAGCGCGGGTTGTCGCCGTGCTCAAAGAGCGTCTGCACGACGGACGTGATCCAGACCGTCCCGGCCGCCGCCATCATATGCGCATCGACGCCCAGGCGCCGGCGGATCTGCCGGGACACCAACATCGCCGCACTGCCCAGCAGGAAGAGGGCATTGGCGGCCAACGACAGGGCGCGGCCGGCGACCGCCCAGGCCTGCATGGCGCGCCGCGCGGGCGCCGAATCGATGGCCTCCAGTTCGGCATACACGGGCGCCTTCCAGAACTCCACCCACCCCTCTGCAGCCGAGAGGACGAAACGATCCGGGTGCTCGCGAATCAGCTGCAGCGACAGGCGCTGCAGCTCGCGCGATAGATCATAGAACCCCAGGCCGGAGGCCTGCATCAACTCGGGGATGGCGGTCCAGATCGTGTTGGTCTGGTCGCCGCGGGCCGCCACGCGCTCGTCGCGCAGGCGCACATAGGTATCGCGCAGCGGGGCGGCGCTGTCGGGCAGGTCCTCGAAGTACGTGCCGGTGTGCTGCACCAGGCCGTAGCCGACGACAACGGTCGGCGACAGCATGCCGTAGTGCGAGTAGATGATGGCCACCCAGCCGCCAAGCAAGAGGGCCGGGAGCGGCAGATAGGCGAGCAGGCGCCGGACTGCCCGGCGCAGGCCGGCGCTCCCGGTCACGACGAACGGAAGGAACCAGGCGGGCAGGAAGTAGTACTCCGGCCGCGTCAGCCCGGGCAGCGCACTCCCGATCCCCAGCAGCAGGGCCCAAACAGCATCGATCCGCCGCCCACCGGCTCGCAGCAGCTCACCGAGCAGCGCCATGGACCCGAGCACCAGGAAAGCCGTCAGCGTTTCGGAGAGCAGGTTGGCTTCGAAGAGGAACTGCCCCGGGATCAGGTCGTACAGCACTCCGACGGCGACACCCAGTCCGGCGCTGCGCGTGGCGCGGTAGGTCATCCAGAACAGCAGCAGGGAGATGGCCACGCCCAGCCCGAGCTGCAGGGCATAGATCGACGGCGCCTCGCCTCCGGCCAGCGCCGTGAACGCCGGGTACCCGGGGACTCGCCGGCCGTCGTAGCCACGCAGGCTGCCGGAGGCGAGCACGTCACCGAGCCTCAGATAGGCGCTGG
>DYJB01000294.1 GCA_020723365.1 Candidatus Aquidulcis sp.
AACTCCTGCCGGAACCCGAGTGAGGCGTCCGGCGGTCGCGCATGGTATGATTCCGAAGCTACGAGCGGAGACAGACGAATGGTAAAGGAACCGATTCACGTCACTGACGCCGCATTTGAGAAGACCGTGCTGCAGTCGCCGCTGCCGGTCATCGTGGACTTCTGGGCGCCCTGGTGCGGTCCGTGCCGCATGGTGGGCCCGATCCTGGACAAGATCGCCGCCGAGTACTCCGGCAAGCTGATCGTCAGCAAGGTGAACACCGACGAGAACCCGGCCTGGGCGGAGAAGTTCGGCGTGCAGGGTATCCCGACGATGCTGTTCGTTTCGGGCGGCAAGGTCGTGCACCAGCAGGTGGGAGCGGTCCCCGAGCCCTACCTGCGGGACATGGTCGACGAGTTCCTGAACTCGATCACGGCGCCCTCGGCCAACTAGACGGTCCCTGGATCGCGTGCCCACCCGGCCGCCGGCCTGTCCGGCGGCCGTTCGATTCGGCGAGCCTTCCCGGGCGGCGCTCGGGGCTCCCGGTCCACTGCGCATCAGACGTCATGGGAGTGGGCCTTCGCCCGGGTTGGGTGGCGGCTCGGGAGCCCGCCTGGCGGTTGCGCGAACGGCCCACAAGCGCATAATCCCCGGACATCATGGCGGTCGTCACAATCAGAGCTGCCTGACCGTTGAATGGACGAAGCGTGAATGCGTCGCCGCAGCTTGTGGGGGCGGGCGGCGGACGACCTGTGTCAGGGGGCAATCCGCAGTGGAGCGCCCGGGCGCCACGAGGCGGCCCGCGGTCCGGGGAGGGCCACGTGCGTCGATCCATTGTCCTATCACTGTCCTTCAGCCTGCTCAGCGTCGCCCTGGTGGCATGCGGCTTCACGCCCAAAGGAGGAGGCCCCGACGGCCCGATGCCCACCTGCGCGCCGGAGGGCCTGCAGATCCCGGTGATGGTCTCGCCGGCCGATGGCGCCAACATCGAGATCGCCGGCCTGACCTTCGACTGGGTCTACAACCCGACCGCCTGCCTTCCGGAAGAGTTCGAAATTCAGGTATCGCAAAGCCCGGGGTTCGAGAGCTACTCGGGGGCGACGCTTGACGTGGGGGAGGACTCCTGGTCCCCGGCGGTGGGGCTGTTGCCGGCGACGGTGTACTACTGGCGAATGAGGGCCACGGTCTTGGCCGGCCCCGGGCCTTGGGGCCCCACCTGGACGTTCTACACCGGGCCCGCATGCGACGCCGCATCGCTTGTGGCCCCCGAGCCGGCCTTCCCGGACGGCTTCATGTTCGTGTTCGACACGCCCTCCTTCCAATGGTCCTATCCCGATGCGACCTGCGTCCCGCCGGGCTACCACCTGCAGGTCTCGAGCAGTGCGGACTTCTCCACGCTGGCGCTCGATCAGCTGCTGGCCTCGCCGGCGAGAAGCGCGCGGCCGGCGACTGAATTGACGAACTGCGGCATGTACTACTGGCGCGTGGCGGCGTCCAACGGGGGCGCGGATGGCCCCTTCTCGGCCGCACGCGCCTTCTCTACGAACATTGGTGCGGCGTGCGCGGCGCAGTGCACGGAGGCGCAGCTCGTTGCGCCTCAGCCGATCTCTCCGGCGCCCTATGCCAACGTCGGACTGGCACCCACCGAGGGCCTGGTTCCCGGGCTGCTCGAGTGGTGGTATGCGGCGCCCTGCCTGCCTGAAGGCTTCGGCATCCACCTCTCGACCACAGCCGACTTCAGCGGCCCGAGCCTGGGCGGGGGTGTGCATCCGGTCACGGTCACGGGCGGGAACTGGACTCCCGCCGTGCCGCTTGAACCG
>DYJB01000064.1 GCA_020723365.1 Candidatus Aquidulcis sp.
AGGGCGCCATGGACGCCGGCAACATGCTCAAGCCGATGCTGGCCCGCGGCGAGTTGCACCTGATCGGCGCCACGACGATCGACGAGTACCGGAAGCACGTCGAGAAGGACGCCGCCCTGGAGCGGCGCTTCCAGCCGGTCTTGATCGTGGAGCCTTCGGCCGAGGACACCGTCAGCATCCTGCGCGGCCTCAAGGAGCGCTATGAAGTTCACCACGGCGTGCGCATCCAGGACGCGGCCGTCATCGCCGCCGCCACCCTGTCGCAGCGCTACATCGCCGACCGCCGCCTGCCCGATAAGGCGATCGACCTGATCGACGAGGCCGCCGCCCGCCTGCGCACCGAGATCGACTCCAAGCCTCAGGCGCTGGACGAGGTCGATCGCCACCGCATGCAGCTCGAGATCGAACGCCAGGCCCTCAAGAAGGAGAAGGACCGCCCCTCCACCGAGCGCCGGCAGGCCATCGAGGCCGAGCTGGCCGAGCTGCGACAGCAGTCGGACCAGCTGCGCTCGCGCTGGGAGAGCGAGAAGCTCGCCATCGGCGAAGTGCGCGGCCTGAAGGAGAAGATCGAGCAGACACGCACCGAGATCGAGCAGGCCGAGCGCCACGCCGACCTGGAGGCCGCCGCCCGCCTGCGTTACGGCACGCTGCGCGACCTCGACGGACGGCTGCGGCAGGCCGAACAACGCCTGGCCGGACTTCAGGTGGCCGGGGCGCTGCTCAAAGAAGAGGTCGACGCCGAGGACATCGCCGCCGTCGTCTCCCGCTGGACCGGCATCCCCGTCGCGCGCCTGATGGAAGGCGAAATGGAGAAGTTGATCCACATGGAGGACCGGCTGCGCCGGAGGGTCGTCGGGCAGGAGGAAGCCTTGCGGGCCGTGGCCAACGCCGTGCGGCGTTCCCGCTCCGGCCTGCAGGATCCCGACCGGCCGATCGGATCCTTCCTGTTCCTCGGCCCCACGGGCGTCGGCAAGACGGAGCTGGCCCGCGCCCTGGCGGAGTTCCTGTTCGATGACGACCACGCCATGGTGCGCATCGACATGGGGGAATACCAGGAGAAGCACACCGTCTCGCGCCTGGTCGGTGCGCCGCCCGGGTATGTCGGCTACGAGGAAGGCGGTCAGCTGACCGAAGCTGTCCGCCGGCGTCCCTACTCCGTCGTGCTGCTGGACGAGATCGAGAAGGCCCACCCGGAGGTCTTCAACGCCCTGCTGCAGCTGCTCGACGACGGCCGCCTGACCGACGGGCAGGGGCGCACGGTCGACTTCCGCAACGCCGTCGTGATCATGACCAGCAACCTGGGCGGCGAACTGTGGGGGGATGCGGCGGCCTCCGACGACACCAACGAAGCCGCCGTGCGCCAGCTCCTTACCCGGCACTTCCGGCCCGAGTTCCTCAACCGCATCGATGAGGTGGTCATCTTCCACCGCCTGACGCGTGACGATCTGGCCCGCGTCGTCGAGATCCAGCTCGAGCGCGTGGCGCGGCGGATGCAGGACGCCGGACTGGTGCTGCAGCCGACCCCGGCCGCCATCGAGTACCTGGCGCAGGCCGGGTACGATCCGGTCTACGGCGCGCGGCCGCTCAAGCGAGCCATTCAGCGCGAGCTGCAGGATCCGCTGGCTCTGCGCCTGCTTCAAGGCGAGTTTCACCGCGGCGACACGCTGCGCCTCGACGCCGCCGACACAGGCCTGACGTTCACGCCCGTCGTGGAGGGTGAACCGGTCACGGACTGAGGCTCAAGGGGGGGGAGCAAGGTAGTCCCGCCGGGTTCCCCTCGCCAGGCCTGGCTTCGCCTTCAGACTGAGGGCACGTCAGGGCGTCCGGCGCGGCGCGGGCTTGCCGGCCTCAGGCGCCCTGCGCCTTCCTGGCTGGCGTGGGGGCTCCCCGCGACTGAAGACATCGTCCGTACGGTCGGGTGCAACAGCCTGGGCGTGTCGCCAACGCGGCCTTGAGGCACCTGGCGGCGCACCCTCGCACCCCGGTCCTTGCCTGGGGAGGGTATCAGCGCCGCAGGCGCGAAGCGTAGTCGATCTGGATGCGGTCGTACTCTTCCGACATCAGCGGGGAGGAGATGATGAAGTCGGCCGTGGATCGGTTGCAGGCCGTGGGGATGTTGTAGAGCACGGCGATGCGCAGCAGCGCCTTGACATCCGGGTCATGGGGCTGCGGCTCGAGCGGATCCCAGAAGAAGATCATAAAGTCGAGCGCCCCCTCCGAGATCATCGCTCCCACCTGCTGGTCCCCGCCCAGCGGGCCGCTCAACAGACGGTTCACATCCAACCCGAGCTTGTCGGCCAGCATTTTGCCGGTCGTGCCGGTGGCGAACAGCTCGTGCTTGCTCAGCGTCCCGCGGTTGTAGCGCGCCCACTCGAGCAAGTCCTGTTTGCGATTGTCGTGCGCCACCAGGGCGACGCGTTTGCGCGTCCCGATCGGAATGACCTTGCCCATGCGAGCCTCCGGATCTCCCTCCACCCCGCCGGCGGAGGGTCAGCCAATGCGCGCCTTCACCTCGATCGCCGGCGGTGCTTCCAGGTGCTTCTTCACGGCACACTGCTCGGCCGAACGCACCACGGCCTCACGGTACTTCTCGGGGAAGCCGGCGGGGAGCAGGATCTCGATCTCCACCTGCTCCGTCATCCCGGTCGAAGGATTGCGCAACGCGCGCTGGATCAGGCGCACGCCGTCCGTCGATAGCCCGCGCTGGCGAAGGAAGCCGAGGACGTAGATCCCGGCGCACGTGGCGAACGAAGCCAGGAACAGCGAAAAGGGCGTCGGCGCCGAACCCTCGCCGCCGCCCGCCGCAGGCTGGTCCGTCTTTACGGTATACGGCCCGAAGTGAGCGTCGACGCGCGCCCCACCCGGGAAGGTGATCTCCATTTCCATCACTCATCTCCGCGCAGCGGGTCGCCGGCGCCATGCGCCCAGCGGCCCGGAATCAACGGGGCGGCCATGGGCCGCCCCGCATTCTGAAAGGCAACGTCTAGAAACCGAGTGCCCGCAGCGGCGCATACAGGATATCCGGGTAGTACGCGTCCATCAAGAACAGCACGCCCACACAGGCGACCATCAGGAACAGGCAGCCGCAGCCGGCGATGATCCAGCGGCGCGTTCCCGACTTCTCGCCCTCCGCCGCCGGGATGGCCGCACCCGCTGCAGCCACCGGTGCACCCGCGGGAGCGGGGCGCGGCGGTCGTTCTGCGGGTGGAGCGGCCGTCTTGGGTGGCGCGGCTACCGGACGCCCCGCCGCCGGTCCCATGACGGTGGCGGCCGACTCGGGCGCGGTCGACTCGAAGGTCAAGGTGACGTTCTCACCCAGGCCGAGCAGGTCGCCGGAATTGAGCACCCGCGGCGCCGCCAGACGATCGCCGTTGACGAAGGTGCCGTTGGTCGAACCGAGGTCCTCCAGCACGAAGCCGGCCGGCGTGCGCGTCAGGCGCGAATGCTGACGCGAGACCTCGGCGTCGCCCAGAACGACGTCGTTGGTGACGTCCCGGCCCATCATCGAGACTTCCTTGGTCAGATCGATGACCACCCCGGGATTCGGGCCGGTGCGCACGATCAGGCGGTAGGTTGCCGCGGGCATTCCGTCCTCCTTACTCGGCTTGGCATTCAGCGGTAGTTTACAGTTCGGGCTTCCCGGCGTCAACCGGCCCCTTGGGGGCTGGCCGGACTCGCACCCGCAGCCCCTCCACGCCCACAACCTCAACCCGTTCCCCCGGTCCGATGCCGGGCGCTCCGGCTTCGACCTCCGCCGACCACAGCTCGCCCGCCACCTGCACACTGCCGGCCGGAGCCAGCGGAGTGCGAGCCTCCCCGAATCGGCCGATCAGGGCCTGCCGCCCGACCTCGACGGGCCGCCGGTGGGCGCGAATCACGAAGGTCAACAGGAGCGCGCCAGCAATGAACGATCCGACGCCCGCCAGGGTCAGGGCGCCGTGCGTCGGCGCCTTGATATCCAGCACGAACAGCGCCAGGGCCAGCACCAGGAACACCAATCCGAACCAGTTGACATCCAGGATCCCCAATCCGTAGCCGCCCAGCGCCAGGCAGATGACCCCGATGAAGCCTGCCGCCCAGCCGCCGGGGCTGGAGATCTCGATCAGGATCGCCTGCACGCCGACGGTCATCAGCAGCAGCACGATGTTGGGATTGGTCAGGATCTGGAGCAGCTGCTCGGTCAGCGTCTGGGAGATCGCCTGGGGGAAGGCCCAGGCGGTGTGCAGCAGGCGCGCCTGCCCGTCGACCTCGACCGACATTCCCTCCAGCTGGCGCAGCAGGTCGGGGACGTCGCTGGCGATGGCATCCACCAGCCCGGCCTCCAGGGCCTCCGAGGCGGAGGCGGCGCGGGCCGAGTCGATGGCGGCTTCGGCCAGGGCCACAGCCTGGGCACCGCGCCGCTCGGCCAGGGACCGCGCCTGGGCCTTCAGGATTTCCTTTGTCTTGGCTTCCAGCGTTGGGTCGAGATCCTCGCCCTGTCCCCCCACCGGGCTGGCGGCTCCGATTGCGGTCTCAGGGGCCATAGCGGCGGCATGTCCGGCCAGCGCGATGACGGTTCCGGCGCTGCCGGCCATTGCTCCACGGGGGGCTACGTAGACAATCACCGGCACCTGGCTGGCCCGGATGGACTGCACCATGCGGCTCATCAGGTCGATCGAGCCGCCCGGAGTGTCGAGCTGCAGCACCACGGCTTCGGCCTCACGCGTCGCCGCCAGGCGCAGCCCGCGATCCAGGTACTCGGCCATGGCCGGGGTGAGGGGACCCCGCGCCTGCAGCACGAGCACGACGGCACCGGACTGCCCGGCGGCCGACAGGGTTACGCTCAGGACAAGCAGAACCCCCAGCAGGATGCCCAGCCCCCGAGCTCGCATGCCGTCCTCCGCACTCGATTATACGGCCACGCCTCCCCGCTTGTCGCCCGATGGGTCTGCCTTATAATCACGCCGGAACCATCGCCCGCGATGGAGGTCAGGAAGGACCGGCCATGATCGTCATCGAGCGTTCTACGTTCCGCGACGAGAAAGGGGCCATCAGCCTTGACGCCCGATTGCGGGGCACGCTCCAGTACGGGCTGCGCTGGTACGGCGAGATGGAGGCGCAGCAGGGCGTGACGCAGCGTCTGCTCAAGGAACTGGGCGACGAGCATATCCTCGTCCGCAATCAGGTCGTCCCCGGCAGCGATGTCATCATCCCCATGATCCTGCTCAGCCCGCAGGGTGTTTGCGTGATCCTGCCCACCCCGATCCGCGGCATCTACCGGGCCAAGCTGGACGAGTGGCTGGTGTTCGACGGGAGCAGCCGGCGCTTCAAGCGCGTGCGTCCAAACCTGCAGGGCGCGGCCATGACAATGGCGAGCCAGTTGCTGCGCTTCCTCAAGGGGCAGGGCTATCCGCTGCCCGAGATCGAAGCGGTCCTGATCTTCACCAACCCGCGTACGCACGTCGACACCGCACGGCCGAGTGTGCGCATTGTGCTGGCCGACGCCGTCGACCACTTCGCCTCCAACCTGCAGCAGTTCCCGGCCATCATGGACGGCGAGGACATTGCCGCTGTCCTCGAGTCGCTCTCCACGCCCAAGGCGGCCGAGGTGGTCATCGAAGAGCCGGCCGTCAATCCCGAGGCGGCCGCCGCCGCACTCCGCGCCGAGGAAGCGCGGCGTGCCCTGGCGGAGGCATCCGCCCCGGCGCCCACCGGCAAGACGGGGCCACTGACTCTGGCCGAACCGGAGGAGATCGAGGCCTGGGCCGCCGGGCCGTCGGGCTCCGCCCCGCGCCTCAAGCCGGGCGCGCTGCGGGCCGCGCAGAAGGCGCCGGTCAGTCCGTCGGCCGCATCCCGCTCGGCGTCGCAGGTGGCCGAGGCCTTCGTCGACGCACCCCTGGCGCCACCCGAGATCCGCCCCCTGGCCAAGTCCAGGAAGCGTCGCGGCGGCATCACCCGACGCCAGTGGGTGATCCTGCTGGCCATCCTGGTGATTGGCGAGCTGATCATCCTGGGCGCCTTCGCCTACCTCATCGTCTACGGGTCGCCGTTCGGCTAGCCGTTCGGAGGCCTGCCTTGCCGCCATACCTCTCGATCGTCCTCCCGGCCCACAACGAAGAGGAGCGCCTGCCGGACAGCCTGAACCGCATTCAGGCTTTCCTGGCGGCGCAGCCGTGGGCGTCGGAAGTGGTGGTGGTCGAGAACGGCAGCCAGGATCGGACGGCGCAGGTGGCGGAGGCCTTCGCCAGCCGGCACGCCCATGTGCGCCTCCTGCGCGAGGCGCAGCCCGGCAAGGGCCGTGCCGTGCGCCGCGGCATCCTGGCCGCCGGGGGAGAGTACCGCTTCATCTGCGACGTCGATCTCTCGATGCCCATCGAGCAGGTGGCGCGCTTCCTGCCGCCGGCGCAGGCGGATGCCGCCATCGTGATCGCCTCGCGAGAGGCTCCCGGCGCCGTGCGTTACAACGAACCCGCCCACCGCCACTGGATCGGCCGCGGGTTCAACCTGCTCGTCCGCCTGCTGGCCGTTCCCGGGCTGCAGGATACGCAGTGCGGCTTCAAGTGCTTCCGCGCCGATGCCGCCGAAGAGCTTTTCCGCCTGCAGGTGCTCGACGGATGGACCTTCGACGTCGAGGTGCTGTTCCTGGCGCGCCGCCGGGGCTACCGCATCCTCGAGATCCCGATCCCCTGGACTCACGTCCCCGGCAGCCGGGTACGCCTGGCGCGAGATTCGTTTGCCATGCTGGCCGACCTCTTGCGGATCCGCTGGTACGCGGCGCGCGGGCGCTATGGCCCGTCGCGCTGACTTCCCCTCCTGGCCCAACCTGGAACACGAAGCGCGTCTGTGGGCCTCCGGCGTCGTCCGCCTGGCCGGCGTGGACGAAGCTGGCCGCGGCGCGTGGGCCGGACCGGTTGTGGCAGCCGCCGTGATCCTGCCGCAGGACGATCCCCGGCTGCTGGCCAGGCTGGCGGGCGTGCCCGATTCCAAGCTCATGACCGCCCGGCAGCGCGAGCTTTGGGCGGGCTGGATCCTTGACGTCGCCCTGGCCGCGGGCGTGGGCACGGTCACCCCCGAGCAGGTGGACGAGATCGGTCTGATCGCCGCCACGCGCCGCGCCATGCGGCAGGCCATTCTCGCCCTCGGCCCGGCGCCCGACCACCTGCTCATCGATCATCTGCACCTGACGGACGTTGCCATTCCACAGACCCCGCTGACGCACGGGGACGCCATCAGCCTGTCCATCGCCGCCGCCTCGGTCATCGCCAAGGTGTCCCGCGATCGGCTGATGGCCGAACTCGAATTGGCCTGGCCCGGGTACGGGTTCGCCGTGCACAAGGGGTACGGCACACGCTTCCATCGGGCCGCCCTCTCCCGCCTGGGACCCTCTCCGGTTCACCGCCGGACATACGCGCCGGTGGCCCTGCGCCTCAATCTGGACCTCGTCCCCGATAACTGAGGCTCAATCTGCGTGGCCGCTGCGACCATCCGTGTGCGCGACCCGGAGGAGGAGATGCGCAGACGAGCCCGCGGGTGGTCCTCGCAGCTCTCGCGTTCCGCATGCCATCGCGCGCTGGTCTCAGCTCCCGTCCGGCACGGCGGGATAGCCCCACGGCGTGCTCACGCCGACGGCCGGGTAGAGTCGGCCGGGACCCTCGCTCTCCTCTTCGCCGCGTGCCTCCCTGGCGGGAGGCCGGCTGCGCAAGCGAGACGATCGAAGCCGTCGACTGCTCGTGCGGCATGGCTCATCCCGGAGATCCGCAGGACCGGGAGGCGATCACGCACTTGCTGGCAGAGGACGTGGAGAGGACGCCGATCCGCGGGGACCGTGGTCTGGCCTAGTGCGCCGCCGCCTTCGATCCATCGGCCGGGGCGGTCGGGAGCCAGAGGATGAACGTGCTCCCCTCGCCTACCCGGCTATGCAGTTCGATGCGGCCGCCGTGGCGGTCGAGGATCTCCTTGCAGATCGACAGGCCGAGCCCGGTGCCGGGAGTGCCCATGCGCCGACTGGCCGTTCCGCGGTAGAAGCGCTCGAAGACGTGGTTCTGCTCGTCCTCCGGAATCCCCAGGCCCGTATCGGTCACCCTCAGCGTTGCCCAGCGCGCGCCATCCTTCGCCTCCGGCTTCGTCACCAGGCCCACCTGCCCTCCCGCCAGCGTGTAGTGCATCGCGTTTGTCATCAGGTTGGCCAGAACCTGGGACAGCATCCGGCCGTCGGCCAGGACGCCCGGCAGATCCGGGTCGGGCTCGAAGGTCAGCCGCACCCGCCGCTCATCGAACAGTCGGCGGCGGTCGGCCACCAGTCCCCGCGCCAGCGCGTTGAGGTCGAGGGGCGCCAGCTCCGGCGGGTGGGTCCCGGCGTCCAGGCGCGAGATCGCCAGCAGGTCCTCGATCAGGTCCACCAGCCGCTCGGTCTCGCGGTTGAGGGTTTCCAGGTACTCGGCGAAGCGATCGCGGCTGGCCCCGCTGATCAGTTCCAGGTACAGGCGGATGTTGGTCAGCGGCGTGCGCAGCTCGTGGGAGACGTCGGCCACGAACTGCGTCTTCAAACGGTCGGACTCGGTGGCGCGTTCCAGAGCCTCCGCCAGCCGCGCCGTTCGTTCGGCCACCGTTTGCTCCAGCTCGGTGCTGTGTCGGCGCAACCGGTCGTACAGCGCCGCATTCTCGATCGCCACGGAGACCTGGTCGGCGATCAGGGAGAGCAGGCGGGCGTCGTCCTCCGTCAACCCGTAGGGTACGGGTGACTCGACATTCAGGACGCCGATGACCAGATTGCCCTTGTGGAGCGGGACGACGATTTCTGAGCGGGTCGTTGCGATGGCCACCACGTAGTCGGGGTCAACACGCACGTCGGGCACGAAGGCCGCCCGATCCGAACGGGCCACGCGGCCGACGATGCCGCGCTCCAGCGGGATGTGCAGCCCGACGGCATGCTCGGCGCCCTTGGCCGCCCGCATGACCAGCTGCTCGCCCTCCACCAGCAGGATCTCGACGTTGGGATACCCCAGGACATCGGCCACCTGACCGCACATTTCCTCCAAAAGCGGCTGCATCTCAAGGCGGCGGCTGATGACCTGCGCTACTTGCTGGACGACCTCCTGCTCCCGCAGCCGCCGCTCCACCTGCCGGTAGCGGCCGGCATTGGAGAGCGCCAGCGCCACCTGCCGGGCGATGGCCTCCAGCAGGTCGAGGTGATCCTGGGTAAAAGGCGCCGTCCCCAGAATGGTCATCACGCCCAGGGTCCGGTCCTCCGCCAGCAGTGGGGCACTGATGGCGCTGCCGCCGGCGTCGTCCACGCCTGGCACTCGAAGCCAGCGGGAGTCCTGGCGCACATCGTCCACCAGGCAAGCCGTCCGGTGCGTGGCGACCCAACCCTCCAGGCCGCGTTCCAGGCTGATATCCAGTTTGTCCGTCAGGTCTGCCAGGGGCAGGCCGTCTTCGCGGCAGGCGGCCGCCAGACGCAGGCGGGTGCCGTCCGGTTCGAGCAGGAATGCGCTGCCCGACCGCCCGCCCAGGCTACGGGTCGTCAGGCTGACCGCATCCAGCAGCAGCGCCTCGGGGTCGGTGCTGGCCGCCAGCTGGCGGCCCACGTCGGAAAGGAGGCGCAGGCGCTGGCGCTCGGAATCCGCTTGGGCGAAGAGCGAGGCATTCTGGATCGCCAGTGACGCCTGGTCGGCGAGCAACTGCAGGTCGTCCAGCTCGGCGCTTTGGAACGGACGGGGATGGTTGAAGGCCAGGTTGAGAACCCCCAGCACTTGCGCCCCCACGCGCAGCGGGATGCCGACGATCGCCCCACCCCAGTCCCAGCCGGCATACAGCGGGTCCTTGGTCACGTCGGGAACGACGACCGGCTTCACCGTCCGGGCGACGCGCATCGTCAGACCGTCCGGACGCGGCTCGGCATACGGCACATGCTGGCCCGCGTCCGCCCAGCGGGCGGCGCCGAAGGTCAGCCTCTCGCCGTCGAACAGGAAGATGTGCGCGTCGTCACCGCGGAAGAGCCTGAGGGTGTGCTCGAGGACGGATTGAAGGACGGAATCCAGTTCCAACCTGGAGGTCACCACCAAGCTCGCCTGGCGCAGCGCCGCCAGCGTGGCCGCGCGTCCACGCTCGGAGTCGATCGCCTGCAGCTTGGCCATGGCCAGCGCCGCCAGGGCGCCGGCCTGCTCCGCCAGGGCGATCTCATCCAGCCGGAAGGTGCGCCGGTGTTCGAAGCCGAGGATCACGGCGCCGTACCATCGCTCGGCGGCGATCATGGGCACGACCAGCGCCGAGGGCGTCGGGAAGGCCGATGCCAGGCGCGCGGCGAGCAGATCGCTCTCCGGCACCGACTCGATCGGCAGCGCCCGCCCGGCCCGCAGGGTTGCCTCCGTCAGCGTGGCCTCACCCGGCTGGGCCTGAAGCCCGGCGGACGCCTCCAGCAGGGCACCACTCGCGCCTTCGCCGCGTTCCGTGCCCTGCTGTTCGTCCCAGCGGGTGAGCATGCAGCAGTCTGCGTCCAGCAGCTTCGGCATCCGCTGGGCAAGCACGTCCAGGAAGGTGGCGCGGTCGCTGGCGCCGACGGCCGAGAGGGTCAATTCATGCAGCAAACCGAGCTGCTCGACGCGGCGCTGGGCGCCTTCGATCAGGCGCGCATTCTCGAGCGCCAGGGCCGCCTGGTTGGCGAACACCTGCAGCAGGTCGAGATCGCCCTGGGTGAAGGGAGTCATGCCCTCGTCGCGCAGCACGTCGATCACCCCGACGACGTCTCCCTGCCAGAGCATCGGCGCCGCCAGGACCGCCCGGAAGGGTGCATCGCCGGAAAAGGCCTCGGAGCGGCCCGGCCAGGCGCGATAGTCGGGAACGATCAGTCCCTGCCCGGCCTCGGCCGCCCTGCCGGCAGCGCCCTCTCCGTAGCTCATCTCAACGCCGCGGATCTCGATGGGCAGGCGGTAGGCGGCCACGGCCCGCAGCACACGCCTCGGCCGCTCGGCGAGGTAGAGCCCGCCGGAGGTGCCGTCTAGGAGATCGACGGCGCGCTCGAGCATGCGCTCCAGCAGCCGCGGCACCTCGCGCAGCGAGATCAGGTCCTGCGTCAGGCCGCGCATCACTTCGAGTTGGCGCAGCCTGCGGGCGTTGAGTTGCTCGGCGCGCACCCGGCCCAGGCCATGCGCCAGATCATCGGCCACGGCCTGCAGCAGCTCGATCTCCTCCTCGGGGAAGGCATTGGTCACGGAGGCGTAGACAGCCAGCCCGCCGACGATGTCGCCTCGGGATCGCATCGGAATGCCGGCGACGGAGAGGTACCCGCGCTGCAGCGCCTCCGTGGTCCATGGGCGGAAACGCTCGTCGCTGCGGGTGTCGTCCACAACCTGGGCGCGATTGGCACGCAGGGCGGCGCCCAACGGCCCGCGGCCTGTGGGCGAGTCATCCCAGGTCACCGTGACGGCCTGCAGGTAGCCGCGTCCTTCGCCCGCCTGCGCCGCAGGGAACAGAACGAAATCGCCATGGCGCTTCATCCCGATCCAGGCGAAGCGATAGCGTCGCGAACGCACGAGCAGGTCGCATATGTCTTGCATCAGCCGATCGCCGTCCGTCGCCTGGACGATCAGGTGCCGCGCCTCGGTCAGCACGCGCAGCGTTTCGCTCAGCTGGAGAACCGCCTGACGCGATTCCGCCAGAGCCCGCCGCAGATCGAGCGTCTCGCGCAGGATGGTCAACGTCGGGCGGCCGAAGATGGTCGAGGGGCTCTTGCGGCGGGCGTCCGAATCCAGCCAGCGCAGATAGATGAAGGCCCCCGGCAGGATGGCCAGCACCGAGACTGCCGCGCCGGCAACCTCGCCCAGGAAGGGCGCCGGGCCGTTCGCCGCCCCCCGCGCTGTGCCCAGTCCGAACAGCATGGCCTGCAGGATCGCCCCCGCCATCAGCGCCAGCATCCCCGCAAGCCAGGCGGGCAGGCTCCAGCGCCGGTTCACAAGGAATTGCCAGCTGACGATCGCCGCCAGCACGCCGGCGCCCAGCGCCAGAGTCTCAACCAGTCGGGCGCCGCTGCCTCCCAGCAACAGATCGGCAGCCTGCCCCGGCAGAGCCATCCACCCCAGGAGCCCGCCCAGGCCCACAATGCCCGGCACGAGCACTCCCCAGACCAAGCCCAAGGCCAGGATTCGGAAGATCAGCCGCGTCGCGGGCTGCGTGCCGTCTGCCAGGTATACGGCGAGCACGCCAAGCAGGATGGCCGGCGAGACCAGGCGCGTCGTCAGGTCAACGTCACCCAGCGTCAGGACAGGCCGGCCGTCAACGAAGCCCTGCGTCAGGGAGAAGAGCGTGCCGCGCCAGATGTCGAGGACGGCGAGCGATTGAAGGTAGAAGCGGAGCAGGTCATGCCCGTGGCGCTTGTCCAGCCGGTGCAGCACCAGCGCCACACCAGCCAGGCCCGAGGAGCCCAGGAGCAGCCAGACGAGCACGGTGGGTCGCCCTCACTGCACAATCGCCGCCGGAGGGCGGCTGGCCGGGATTATACTCTCCCTCCCCGGCGCCCGTCCGGCCGCGGAGGGAGAAGACGATGACGGTGAACGACTTCGGCGCCCTCTCGACGCTGTCCACCCGCTCCGGAAGCGTGCGCCTCTTCCGCCTTGACAGCCTCGAGCGCGCCGGACTCTGCCGCCTGGACGCGCTTCCTTTCTCCCTGCGCGTGCTGCTCGAGGCGCTGCTGCGCCAGGCGGACGGCCGAAGCATCACCCTCGACGACGTTCGCGCCCTGGCCGCCTGGACGCCCGCCGCCGAGCGGCGCCCTGAAGTCCCCTTCCTGCCGGCGCGCGTCTTGATGCAGGACTTCACCGGCGTGCCTGCGGTTGTCGACCTGGCCGCCATGCGCGCCGCCCTGGCTCATCTGGGCGGCGATCCCGCCCGCGTCAACCCGCTCATCCCGGTCGACCTGGTCGTCGACCATTCGGTCCAGGTCGACTTCTTCGCCTCGCCCGAAGCGCTCAACCGCAATGCCGAGCTGGAGTTTCAGCGCAACCGCGAGCGCTACGAGTTCCTGCGCTGGGGACAGCAGGCCTTCCGCAACTTCCGCGTCGTGCCACCCGCCACCGGCATCGTTCACCAGGTCAACCTCGAGTACCTGGCCGGGGTCGTGATCAGCCGCGACGGCGTCGCCTTCCCCGATACGCTCGTCGGGACCGACTCGCACACGACGATGATCAACGGGCTGGGCGTCCTGGGCTGGGGCGTCGGCGGAATCGAGGCCGAAGCGGCCATGCTTGGCCAGCCGCTGGTGATCGTCGCGCCCGAGGTGGTGGGCGTGCGCCTGGACGGACGCCTGCCCGAGGGCACAACCGCCACCGACCTGGTGCTTACGGTGACGCAGCGCCTGCGCCGGCATGGTGTGGTCGACAAGTTCGTCGAGTTCTTCGGCCCCGGGCTGGCCCAGCTCTCGCTTCCCGACCGCGCCACGATCGCCAACATGGCGCCCGAGTATGGCGCCACCGTCGGATTCTTCCCGGTCGATGACGAGACGCTGCGCTACCTGCGCCTGAGCGGTCGCAGCGAGGAAGCCGTCGACCTGGTCGAACGCTACTGTCGCGAGCAGCGACTGTTCCGCACCGTCGAGAGCCCCGAGCCGGCGTACAGCGAGGTCATCGATGTGGCGCTCGGATCGATCGAGGCCAGCCTGGCCGGCCCCAAGCGGCCCCAGGACCGCGTGCCCCTGACACGGCTGCAAACCGACTTCCGCCGCACGCTGACGGCGCCCATCCAGGACGGTGGATTCGCCGTGCCAGCCGAGGCGGCCGACCGGCGCGTGCGTCTCGGCACCAACGGCACGGCGGCCGAGATCGGGCACGGCCCCGTCGTCATCGCCGCCATCACTTCCTGCACCAACACGTCCAATCCTGCCGTGCTCATCACGGCCGGACTGCTGGCCCGCAACGCCCTGGCGCGCGGCCTGCGCCTTCCGGCCTACGTCAAGACCAGCCTGGCTCCGGGTTCGCGCGTCGTCACCGACTACCTGCGGCAGGCGGGCCTGCTCGAACCCC
>DYJB01000295.1 GCA_020723365.1 Candidatus Aquidulcis sp.
CCGGCCGCCTCTGACACACCCCCGGCGGGAGATGGGCGATGCTTGTCCGCGACGTGATGACGGCCAATCCGATCTGCGTCCGCCCGGACGGCGACCCGCGCGCCGCCCTCGGCCTGTGCAAGTCGGCGCGCATCCGCCGCCTGCCCGTCGTGGATGCCGGCGGGCAGGTCGTCGGCATTGCCACGCGGGCGATGCTCGAGCAGTTCCTGGCCGCCGCACCCCCCCCTTCCGTTCAGGCGCGACAGCACGCCATCAACCAGGTGATGCATGCGCCGGTGGTGACCGTGGCGCCCGACGAACCCATGGAAGAGGCCGCCCGGCGCATGGTCGCCCACAAGATCGGATCGCTTCCCGTCGTCGCCGATGGGCGCCTGGTCGGCATCGTCACGGAGACTGACATCTTCCGCCAGTTCGTCGAGATCCTGGGGGGCCAGTCCTCGGCGGTGCGCGTGACCGTCGTCGTCCCGGACGTTCCCGGCTCGCTGGCCCGGGTGGTCAACGTGGTGGCAGGATTGCGGGGCAATGTCCGCTCAGCCATCATCCTGCCGTGCGAAGATACAGACTGTCGTGCGGTCACGCTGTGGGTGGAGGACGCGACGCAGGCGGCCCTGACCGAAGCGCTCAGCGGCGTGCAGGGCACGCGCCTGACGAGCGTGTGGAGCTCCGGCGGCCCCGCCTGACCCGCTACGGCGCTTCTCAGGCGGTGATGATCCCCTTCTGAAAGGCGTACTTCACGAGCTCGGTCCGGTCGTGAAGGTCCAGCTTCTGCATCAGATGCAGGCGGTGAGTCTTGACGGTCTTGATGCTCAGGCTCAGCATCTCCGCAATCTGGCGGTTGGTGAAGCCTTCGGCCACCAGTTGAAGGATCTCCCGCTCGCGGATCGTCAGGTCCTCGTAGGGGTCGTGCGTCTTCTCGGCCTCCAGGCTGCGCAGGTAGATGGCCGTCAGCGTCCTGGCCATCGAGGGCGAGAAGAACGGCTCGCCCTGCGCCACCTGCCGAATGGCCGAGACCAGTTCCCGCCCGGCGACATCCTTCAGGACATAGCCGGAGGCGCCGGCGGCCAGCACCTGCGCCAGGTACTCCTCGTTCTGATGCATGGTCAGGATCAGCACGCGGGCCTCGGGGACATCGCGCCGGATCTGCCTCGTCGCCTCGAGCCCGCTGAGGAGTGGCATGCCGATGTCCAGGATGACCACGTCCGGACGCAAGGCGCGCGCCTGGTCCAGCGCCTGGCGGCCATTCTCGGCCTCGCCGACGACCTGCAGGTCGGGTTCGTCCGTCAGCAGGGCGCGGATGCCGTCGCGCAGGATGGCGTGATCGTCGGCCAGCAGGAGGCGCAGCGGCCTACGCATGGCGCCCCGGCGGGACCTCGAGCGGAATGAGGACTCGCACCCGCGTACCTTCGCCCGGACGCGAGTCGATGTGCGCCTCGCCTCCGAGCGCCGCGGCTCGCTCGCGTATCCCGAACAGCCCCATGTGCTGCCGGCCGTCGGGCGGCGGGACGAGTGCGGCATCGAATCCCAAGCCGTCATCCTCGATCTCGAGCTCGAGCTGACGCCCGCGCGTGAGCCGGATGCGCACCTGCCCGGCGTCGGCGTGATTGAGCACGTTGCTGATCGCCTCCTGCGCGATGCGGAAGACGGCCGTTTCCACGGCCGCCGGCAGGCGCGGCGCCGCCGTGTCGGCTTCCACCGTGACGTCGATACCCTCGGGCTCGAGCCGGTCGGTGGCGTACCAGCGAATGGCGGGCGCCAGGCCGAGATCGTCGAGCACCAGCGG
>DYJB01000296.1 GCA_020723365.1 Candidatus Aquidulcis sp.
TGGCGGAGCTGGTTGCGGCGCTCGCGGACCTCGTCGTGACTCGCCAGCAGGCGGTACATCGTCCGGGTCGAGCAGGGCGGCACCTGGCCGGCGTCGAGCAGCTGCGCCCAGACCTGCGCGGGGGGCAGATCCACAAACCGCTCCTCGTGCAGCAGGGCCACCACCTCCGCCCGCTCCGTCGGCGACAGGGCCTGACGCGGCGCCTGCCGGACCCGCCGCTCTACTGACGCCCCGGGCGGGTGGCCCCGACGCCGGTAGAACGTGGCCCGGGGCAACCCCAGCGCCGCGCAGGTCGGCGCGATGCCCAGCCGCGGGCCCCGCTCCGCGACCAGGGCGATCACGGCTGCTCGCTCTCCACGGGCCGGCCGAGCACCGCCGCCAGTTTTTTTTGGAGCTCGACCAGCGCCTCGGCCCGCTCCGCCCGGGCGGTCATGCGGGTCAGCTGCCGTTCAAGCTCGGCGATCTTCCGCTCCCGCGGGTCAACGGGTCTAGGCTTCCGGCCCCGTGCCTTGGGCGTCAGCCCCGCCAGCTCCCCGTGGGCCCGGGCCCGGCGCCACGCCACCAGGTTCGAGGAGTACAACCCTTCGCGCCGCAGTAGCGCCCCCACCTGGCCCGGCGTCCGGCAGGCGTCGGCCTCCTTGAGGATCCGCCGCTTGTACTCGGCCGTATACGTCCGCCGGCGGGGCTTCGCCACCACCTGCACATCGTCATGGGTCACGGGCATCTCGACCTGCGCCTCCATGGGGATCATCCAGTCTCGCCCTCTACAGTAATTGCAGGGGGACTGACTGTCTCATCCATCTTGGCACAGAGGGGTCGGGCCAGCCAGCGGTGAATCCTCGGCGTCTTGTGGGTGCCGTAGTTGTCGAGAATCAGGTGCACATCGAGGTCGGCGGGCACGGCCGCGTCAATCGTGGCGAGGAACTTGCGGAACTCGATGGCCCGATGCCGTCGGTGCAGCTGCCCAATGATCTTGCCGCTCTTGGCATCCAAGGCCGCAAACAACGAGGTGGTGCCGTGCCGGACATAGTCATGGCTCCGCCGCTCCACCTGGCCCGGCCGCATCGGCAACAGCGGTTGGGTCCGATCCAGGGCTTGGATCTGACTCTTCTCGTCCACACACAGCACCAGGGCGCGGTCGGGCGGATGCAGATACAGCCCCACGATGTCGCGGACTTTCTCGATGAACAGCGGGTCCTTCGAGAGCTTGAACGTCTCGGTGCGATGCGGCTGCAACGCGAAGGCCCGCCAGATGCGATTGACCGTGCTCCGACTCAGGCCGCAGGCCTGCGCCATCGAGCGCGTGCTCCACTGGGTCGCGTCGGCGGGCTTCGTCTCCAGCGTCCGGGTCAGCACCGCCTCCACATCGGCATCGCTGACGGTGCGCGGCGCGCCGGGCCGGGGCTCGTCGAGCAAGCCGTCCAGCCGCTGGGCCAGGAAGCGCGTGCGCCACTTCCCCACGGTCTGCTTCGTCAGGCGCAGGTCCTGGGCCACGCGTGTGTTCGTCTTGCCCGCGGCGCATCCGAGAATCACCCGCGCCCGCTGGGCCAACGCTTGCCCCGTGGTCGGCCGGCGTGCCCACCGCTCCAACGTGTCCCGCTCTTCCTCGATGATCGTCAACGGTCGAATCGGTCGTCCCGTGCGCATTGGCGTTCTCCTTTCACTACAAAGAACGCGCGACACGCACAATTTGTTTCAATCATTTCGGAGACAGGACACTAACGAAGCTGCGCCTCAAACCGACGAGTAACAAAAGGACGTCCGAGAGAGCGA
>DYJB01000065.1:0-1536 GCA_020723365.1 Candidatus Aquidulcis sp.
AGGTCGGGAGCATAGAACTGGTTGACGATCGTCAGGCGCATGCAGGGGGATCCGCTCCGTACCCGGGGCTGCCGGATTTCGGCTCCGCAGGCCGATTGTAACCCCGCCGCGCCGCGGCGCCCCCGGCTGGGCCGGAACCTTGTCACCCCGACTCCCGGCTGGTATAATGCCTCCTGACTTGACCGGGGAGCGGTCGAAAGTGACTGACCCCTGGGTGACCTGCAGAGGAGCAGATGTCATGACGCTCGACAAAGAAACGAAGACCGCGCTGATCGGCGAGTACCATCGCCACGACGGGGATACCGGTTCCCCCGAAGTCCAGATCGCCATCTTGTCCAAACGCATCGACCAGCTGACGGGCCACCTGCGGACGCACTCCCACGACGAGTCGTCCCGCCGCGGCCTGCTCAAGCTGGTCGGCCAGCGTCGAAGGCATCTGGCTTACCTCAAGCGCAAGGACGCCAAGTCGTACCTGGCGCTGACGGACCGCCTGGGCATCCGCCGCAAGTAGGCTGCCCACCTCGGCGAGCGGATGACGAGCACGACGGCCATCTGCCCGTCTTCGTCTCCGATGGGCGATTCGTGGGGATGACCCGCGGCGCCTGACCCACCATTCAAAGACGCCGGCGCACCTAGACCGGGTTGGGAATTGGAGCGCGTCCACCAGGCGTCTGGCGGACGGTCTCCAGTCCCTGACCCGAGCCAGCCCCGGCGCGGAAGGGAATCCCATGTTGCAGGCCAGACAATTCAGCGCGGTCGTCGAAGGCAAGACCCTCACGATCGAGACCGGCAAGCTCGCCCCTCTGGCGGGCGGTGCCGTCACGGTGCGCCGGGCGGATACGGTGCTCTTTGCCGCCGCCACCATGAGCAAGAAGGCGCGCGAGGGCATCGACTTCTTCCCACTCACCGTCGACTACGAGGAACGGCTGTACGCCGGCGGGCGCATCCCGGGCTCGTTCTTCCGTCGCGAAGGCCGCCCGTCGGAGGCGGCCATCCTGACCGCCCGGCTGGCGGACCGGCCGCTGCGGCCGCTCTTCCCCAAGGACATGCGCAACGATGTCCAGGTCGTGCTGTACGCCCTCTCGGCCGACGGCGAAACCCCGATCGATACGCTCGGGATCATCGGCGCCTCGGCGGCGCTGACCATCTCGGACGTGCCCTTTGGCGGACCGGTCGCTGCGGTTCGCATCGCCCGCGTCGAGGGCCAATTCATCGTCGACCCCACCTTCCAGGATCTGGAGAACTCCGACCTCGATCTGCGGGTGGCCGGGACGCGCGACGCCCTGCTGATGGTCGAGTGCGGCGCGAATGAAGTCCCCGAGGATGTCATGGTGGCGGCGCTGCAGCGCGCCCAGCAGGCCATCCAGCCGCTGATCGACGTCCAGGATGAGATGCGCGCCGCGCTGGGGAAGCCCAAGCGCGACTACGTGCCGTACGGGGTCGGCCCCGAGGTGGTGGAGGCCGTGCGGCGCTGGGCCGGCACTCGCCTGAAGGACCTGCATGCCAAGCCGCTGAGCAAGCCCCAGGTGGACGACG
>DYJB01000065.1:1546-13759 GCA_020723365.1 Candidatus Aquidulcis sp.
AAGGCAAGCTCGATGCGGGCGCCGTGCGGGCGGCCTACGACGACCTGTACCAGGAGGCTGTGCGCTCGCTCATCCTCGACGACCGCAAACGCGTCGACGGCCGCGGCCTGACCGACATCCGGCCGCTAAGCGCCGAGGTCGACCTGAGCCCGCGCGCCCACGGCTCCGGGCTGTTCATGCGCGGCGAGACGCAGGTGCTGACGCTCGCCACGCTGGGCACGCCCCGCGAGCGCCAGGAGCTGGATGGGTTGTCGCCCGTGGACGAGAAGCGCTACATGCACCACTACAACTTCCCGCCCTTCTCGACCGGGGAAACGCGCCCCCTGCGGGGCACGTCGCGCCGCGAGACGGGCCATGGCGCGCTGGCCGAGCGCGCCTTGATCCCTGTCCTGCCGGCCGCCGAGGACTTCCCCTACACCCTGCGCCTGGTTTCGGAGGTCCTCTCGTCCAACGGATCGACCTCCATGGCCTCCGTCTGCGGCTCGACGCTGGCGCTGCTGGACACCGGCGTGCCGATCAAGGCGCCGGTGGCCGGTATCGCCATGGGCCTGATCAAGGAAGGCGAGCGCTACGCGGTGCTGACCGACATCCAGGGGATCGAAGATCACCTGGGCGACATGGACTTCAAGGTGGCCGGAACGCGTGACGGCATCACGGCCCTGCAGATGGACATCAAGATCAAGGGCATCACGCCGGCCATCATGGCCGAGGCCCTGCAGCAGGCCCGCGTGGCCCGCCTGGCGATCCTGGAAGTCATCACCGCCTGCCTGCCCGCGCCGCGGCCGGATCTCAAGCCTCACGCGCCTCGCATGACCGTCATCAAGATCGCTCCGGACAAGATCGGCGCCATCATCGGGCCGGGCGGCAAGACCATCCGCTCGATCCAGGAGCAGACCGGCGCCTCGATCGATATCGAGGACGACGGCTCGGTCTACATCGCCGCCACCAACGGCGAGAGCGCCGCCAAGGCGCGCGAGATGATCGAGGGCCTGATCGAGGTCCCGATCGTCGGGCGCATCTACACCGGGCGCGTCGTGCGCACGACGGATTTCGGCGCCTTCGTGCAGATCCTGCCCGGCACCGACGGGCTGGTGCACATCTCGCAACTCGACAGCGAGCGCATCGAGAAGGTCGAGGACGTGGCCAAGGTCGGCGATGAGCTGACGGTCATGGTCACGGCCATCGATCCGGAAGGCAAGATCCGGCTCTCGCGCCAGGCGGTGCTGGAAGGCTGGACCCCGGAGGAAGCCCTCGAGCGCGACCGGCGCCCGACGCGCAAGCCGGGCGAGGGTGGCGGCCGCCCCGGCGGCGGCCGGTCCGGCGGCGGGCGAAGCTCGGGCCCGCGCGATCGCCGCTAGCAGGCAGACCTGCGAGGCTCCGGACTGACCGGAGCCTCGTTGCCTAGTACACTGTCATTGCTCCGGCCGCGGGGGGATCCGGCGCCGCGTCCGCACGGGAGGCACGCATGTCGAAGGACACCGTTCGCCAGATCACCAACGCCCTGGCCATCGCGGGCACCATCGTCATGAACATCCTGGCCAATGCGCTGCCGCTGAATGGCCAGTTCACCGGGGATATCTCCGACCGCTTCAAGGTCTTCTTCGTTCCTGCCGGGTATGTCTTCTCGATCTGGGGACTGATCTACATCGGCTTGCTGGCCTTCGCCGTCTACCAGGCACTCCCGGCCAGGCGTCAGGATGCAGCGCTGCGGCGCATCGGCTACCTGCCTGCGCTGAACGGAATCGCCAACGTCGCCTGGCTGTTCTTCTGGCACTACAACCTCTTCGGGTGGACGCTGGTGGCCATGCTGCTGATCCTGGCCAGCCTGCTGGCCATCTACTTGCGCGCCGGCATCGGCCGCACGCCGGTCGCCAGCCAGGCGGAGCGCTGGTGTGTCCGTGTACCTTTCAGCGTCTACCTGGGTTGGATCACGGTCGCCACGATCGCCAATGTGACCGACGTGCTGTCGCTCACGACGTGGAGCGGCTGGGGGCTGGCGCCGGAGATGTGGGCCGTCCTCCTGCCGGCCGTCGCCGTGCTGATCGCGCTGGCCATGGCCGTCACGCGTCGCGACGCCGCCTACATCCTGGTGCTCACCTGGGCCTTTGCCGGGATCGGCGTGAAGCAGGCAGCGGCGCCTCTGGTGGCCAACGCCGGATGGGCGGCAGCGGCCACGACGGCGCTCTTCGCCGTCTGGGCGCTGTGGCCCGCCCGCCGGAGAACCGCCTGACGCTTGCGCCGGCTTGATCGTCCGGCCGCTCCCGGGATGGCCGGACAACGCTTGGCCCCGAATCGCCGCCCCTCCAGGCCGGCCCCTCCTCACGCCGCGTGACGTGGCCGAATCTGTGTATCATGGGGGCAGTGCGCCGCATCGCCTGTCCGCATGCGGCCGCCTGCCGCACAGCATGAGGACCTCTTGACGACCTCGCCACCCTCTGTCTCTCCCCCCTGGCGGCCGAGCTCGCGCCTCGCCGGCGCCATCATGCTGCTGCTGCTCCTGGGGGCGCTGCTCTATGCCCTGCGCAGCCTGCTGCTTCCTATCCTTCTGGCGCTGCTGCTGGCCTACATGCTCGCGCCGCTGGTACGCCTTCTCGAGCGCCGGGCGAAGATCCCACATGCCGCCGGGGCGCTGATTGTCTTCCTGCTCCTGGGCCTGCTCCTGGCCGGCGCAGCCACGGGTCTCGGACTGGCGGCCACGCAGCAGTTGGGCGGGCTGATCGACGACCTGATCCTGCTCTCCAACCAACTCCCCGACCAGCTCGAGCGCGTGGCCGCCGCCACCATTGTTCTCGGCCCCTGGACGCTCGACCTGTCCGTCATCAACGCCGAGCCGGTGGTCAGCACGCTGGCCTCCATCCTCCAGCCCTTCCTGTCGCAGACCGGGGCGCTCCTGGCGACGCTGGCTTCGACCATGGCCTCGGCCGTCGGCGTGATCGCGCTCATCGTCATCACGGCCTTCTACATGCTTGTCGACCTGGACGGCGCCGAGGAGCGGCTGGCGGGCTGGGCGCCGCCCGAGTTCCACGACGATGCCCTGCGCCTTCTGACGGAGACGACGCGCGTCTGGCGCGCCTTCGTGCGCGGCCAGCTGGTGCTGGCGCTCGTGCTGGGCGTCGTGGTGGCCGTCGTCCTGGCCGCCCTGGGCGTGCGCTTCGCGCTGGTCCTCGGCCTGATCGCCGGCGTTCTCGACGTTGTCCCGTTCTTTGGACCCACGCTGGCGGGCCTGATCGCCGTCGTCGTGGCTTTCTTCCAGGGCGGCAACTGGTGGGGCCTGCACCCTCTGGCCTTCGCCGCCATCGTCCTGGCCGCCTTTGTGATCATCCAGCAAATCGAGAACACTGTCCTCATCCCGGGAATCCTTGGCTATTCGCTGAAGTCCCGCCCGCTGACCATCCTGCTGGCGGCTATGGCTGGCGCCAGCCTGGCGGGAGTCGTCGGGGTGCTGCTGGCGCAGCCCGTGGCGGCCATGCTGCGTGTCTGGGTAACCTACTTCTATCGCAAGACGGCTGGGCTTGATCCGTGGACGGAACCTCTTGAGCCCCCTCCCGCGCCGCGCGGCCTCTCGATCCTGCGCCGGGCCCGGAAGCCAGTCCCGAACGAGAGCGAGCCGGAAGGCGCTCATGACGACGCCTGAGGCTGCCTCACCCCGCTGGGGCGGGACCGTCAAGGCGCTCGTGGCGCTAACCGGCCTGGTGCTGGTGGCGGCGCTGCTCGTTCGCTTCCAGGGCATCGTCCCGCTCCTCGTGCTCGCCGGCATCATCTCCTATCTCTCCCTTCCATTCGTACGCGCCCTGCATCACCGGGCCAGGCTTTCCTGGCCGGCCTCGACCAACATCATCTTCGTCTACTGGCTGGCGCTCCTGATCGTTGCCTTCACGGCCGCCGGGGTGGCCGTCGTCCAGCAGGTGCAGGCTCTGCTGTTGGCATTGCAGGGGGTCCTGGAAGGCGTGCCGACGCAGCTGGAAGCCCTCAGCCGGCAGAGCTTTGTACTCGGCCCGTGGACCTTCACCCCGACGACGACGGAGATCATTCCCCTCGTGGAGCGGGCCCTGGGCGCCATCGAGCCGGCCTTTGGCCGGGCAAGCAGTCTGGTCGCCAGCGCCGCCGGTCACGCCCTCGAATCCCTCGCCAGCCTGGTGTTCGTCCTGGCGGTGTCGTACTTCCTGACGCTGGACTCGGACCGTATCCGTTCTCGCTGGGGCGGCATCGTGATCCCGCGCTACGAGTACGACCTGGGCCGCCTGCGCCAGGCGCTCACACACATCTGGCATGCCTTCCTGCGCGGCCAACTGCTGATCGTCCTGATCATGGGCATCCTGATGGCGCTCCTGATGGCGCTCCTGGGTGTGCGCTTCGCCGTCGGCCTGGGCGTGCTCATGGGTCTGGCCAAGTTCGTTCCCATCGTCGGTCCATTCACGGCCGGCGCGGCCGCGGCGATGGTGGCGGTCTTCCAGACCTCCAACCCCTTCGGCGTGACCCCGCTCGCCTTCGCCTTGATCGTCATCGCCTGCACGACGCTGCTCGATCAGCTGGTCGACTACCTGCTGGTGCCTCGCGTCCTCGGCACGCAGCTCAACCTGCATCCGGTGCTGGTTCTGATCGGCGCCATCGTCGGGGCGACGCTGGCGGGCGTGATCGGCCTGCTGCTCTCGGCGCCGGCGACGGCTACGCTGCTGCTCCTGATCCGCTACGCCTTCCGCAAGCTCGTCGATCTCTCGCCGTGGGACCCGCCCATCGACGGCATGCGCAGCACGCGCCCGTGGACCCCGCCGGCGCTGCCGCTCGGGTGGCTCAGACGTCGGCGGCCGACGCCTCCGGCGCCGCCGGCATGAGCGGCGCCCCGCGTACGCCTTGGCCGCCTGCGGCCGGGAGATCGCCATGCCCGGCCGGCTGAGCCGCCGCACCCAGGGCGAACCTGACGGCCCACCGGATCCTGCCTACGCGTACCGCGTCGGTTGGCTGAAGGAGGCCCGCACCTGGGACGCCCGTCGGCGTTCCGCCGTGGCCGAAGGACTGCGCCTGACACTGGGCGACCCTGCCTTCTCACCCAACGAGTACCGCCGGCTGCACCGCGTGCCGGCCCTGGACGAGAGCCTGCATGCGGGCGCCAGCCTGCTGGCGCTCCAGCAGGTTCTGTTAGCCCTCGAGACCGACCGTTGAGGAGAAACCACCATGGCCAGCGAACCCGAAGTCAAGACGACGACCCTCGCCGAGACGACCGACTACATCGCCTGGAAGGCGGACGAACCCGACGGTGAGGCCACCTACCACCTCGAGCTCGGCACGGTGACGGTGCACTTCTTCCACGAGGAGTGGAAGGAGTTCATCGAGCTTGCCCGGCTCCTGCCGGACGCCTGATCGGCGGCGCGCTGGTTCGTGCTGACCCCCGAGTCGATCGCATGGCTGCTTTCTGATTCCGGCCGCCAAGCGCTCAGAGAAGCGGAAGCGCTTGAGCCGCGAGCCGAGACCTTCCTGGCCGTCTCCCAACAGCTGGCGGGACGCTGGCCGGAGAGGCTGGCGAGGGTGGCCGTCGATCAGGCCCTGCTGCGCCAGCGGGCCGAGACCAAGTTTCCCCGCGCCTCCGAGATGCTCTTTCTGCGTGAGGCCCTTGAGCAGGCGACCTCCGCGCAGCTGGCCAAGTACCACGCCGAGCGCCTGCGGGATCTGGTGCCGCGCTTCGACCTTGGCTGCGGCCTGGGCGGCGACGCGCTGGCGCTGGCCGCGCTCGATCCGGTCGCCGCCATCGACCGCGATTCCCTCCGACTGCTGGTGCTGCGCGCTAACGCCGGCCTCCTGGGCCTGGGCGACCGCATCCGCCCGGTCTGCGGGGACCTGACGCGCCCAGCCTGGCGGCTGCCGGCCGTGGCCGGGGTCTTCGCCGATCCGGCCCGGCGGCGCCAGGGCCGTCGCATCCACGACGCCGCGCGCTACGATCCTCCCCTGGAGGCCCTGCTGCGAATCGCCCGGGGCGTCAGGGGCATGGGCGTCAAGCTCTCGCCTGGGATTGACCGCCGTCAGGTGGAAGGGTTGGAGGCCGAGATCGAGTTCGTCTCGGAGAGCGGCGATCTCAAGGAATGTGTGCTGTGGTTCGGCGCGCCGCGCTCGGCCGGGTGGCGCGCCACGCTGTTCCCCGGCGGGGCGACGCTCGTCGGGCCGGAGGCGCCGCAGGGGCCGATCTCCCCCGTGCGCGCCTTCCTGTATGAGCCCGATCCGGCCGTGCTGCGCGCCGGCCTGGTGCGGCAGCTTGCCGAGCGGCTCGGGGCGGAGCAGGTGGACCCGGAGATCTCCCTCCTGACCGCCGACCGAGCGCAGCCAACGCCGTTCGCACACGCCTACCGCGTGCTCGACGTTCTGCCCTTTAGCGAGAAGGGATTGCGCGCCGAGCTTCGCCGGCGCGGAGTGGGGAGGGTGACGCTGAAGAAGAGGGGCTCGGCCGTCGACACGGAGGCACTGGGCCGCCGGTTGAGACTGAAGGGCGATGGGGACGCCACAGTCCTCCTCACCCGCCTACTGGGGCGACCCCTGGCGATCCTGGTGGAGCCACAACCCACAAGGTGACACGTGGCACGGCCACGTGTCACGTTGTGGGTTGGATTCGGCCTGACCAGAGGCGCGGGGCCGCGATCTGAGGTCTGTCGACCAGCCCGGACGTGGCGGCCCGAATTGTGTTCACCGAGCGCCGATGCTACCATCGGGCAAGACATGGGCAGGCGGTGAGGCATGGAGAAGCGCAGGGAGTTGGTCACCTGGGAGGAGGTCGAGCGGCTGGTCGACCATCTGACCCCCCAGTTCACCACCGAGTTCGACAGCATGGTGATCGTAACCCGGGGCGGAGTCGTTCCCGGAGGGCTGCTGTGCGAAGCGCTCAACATCGAGAACGTCATGACCGCCAGCGTCGACTTCCCGTTCGAGTCGCAGCGGCAGGCGGCAAAGCTTCTAGCTTGGCCCCAATTTATCCAATTCCCGTCTGACGCCCAATTGAGCGGCCGGAAGGTGCTGGTTGTCGATGATGTCTGGGGTTCCGGACGCACGATCACGGCCGTGAAGAACCGCGTCTCGGCCGCCGGGGGCTTCCCCTACACCTGCGTTCTCCATTTCAACCCCCACCGCAGCCTGTTCTCCCAGGCAGGGCCGGATTTCTGCGCCGCCGTGACCGATGCCTACATCATCTTCCCCTGGGAGGTCAGCCGGGGGGTCGACAAAGTGCTGCTCCAGCCCCCTCCAGGCGCCTGAGACAGGCGGAAAACCCGCCCTCAGGCTGAATTGACAAGCCCGGGAGGGGTGCGTATAATCCTGCTGCAGTCGCATGCAGGCCGCGTCGACGGGTAGAGGAGGGCGCCAGGGCAGCAAGTAGCCACGCTCGGTTTGGCGTCGATCCGCTAAGTAGGGCCTGATCGGCTTGTGACGTAAGCTGATCAGGCGTTTTGTTTGCAGGGGAGGGCGGATGGCGGAGCCACCCGACAGTTTTGCGGCCTTGCTCGCCCAGGCCGACTCGGTCTCCATGCCCCGGCGGGGGGATCTTCTGCGCGGGGTCATCCTTTCGATCGACTCGCAGGGCGCCATCGTCGATCTGGGCCTCAAGCTGGACGGCGTAATCCCCCGAGCCGACCTCGACCGCCTGCCGGCCGAGATCGCCCCCAAGCCCGGTGACAAGGTCGCCGTGATGGTCGTCGACCCGCTCGACGACGACGGCAACCTGGTCGTCTCGCTGGCCCAGGCGCGGGAGAGCGGCGACTGGCTGGACGCGCAGCGGCTGATGCAGTCCGACGCCATCGTCGAGGCCGTGCCCAGCGGCTACAACCGGGGCGGCTTGATTGTGACCTTCGGGCGCCTGCGCGGCTTCGTGCCCGCCTCGCACCTGACCGATCTGCCCCGCGGCCTGGACGAGGAAGCCCGCGTCGTCCACCTCAAGCAGATGGTGGGCCGGCGCATGCCGTTCAAGGTTATCGAGGTCGACCCGCAGCGCCAGCGCCTGGTGCTCTCCGAGCGCAAGGCGATCCGCCAGTGGCGCCAGGACCAGAAGGGCCGGGTGATCTCGGAGCTGAGGGAAGGCGAGGTCCGCAAGGGCGTCGTCACCAGTTTGCGGGAGTTTGGCGTCTTCGTCGACATCGGCGGCGCGGACGGCCTGATTCACATCTCGGAGCTGGCCTGGCAGCGGGTCGAGGACCCCGGCCAGGTTGTGCAGGTGGGGCAGGAGGTCGAGGCGGTCATCATCCGCCTGGACCGCCAGTCCAACCGTATCGGGCTGAGCCTCAAGCGCCTGCAGCCCAACCCGTGGCAGATGGCTGCCGAGCGCTATCCCGCCGGCAGCGTGTGCCGCGGGCGGGTCACGCGCCAGACCGGCAGCGGGACCTACGTGGCCTTTTCCGATGGGGTCGAGGGCGTGATCCGGACGGGCGACGCGGGCAGTGCCCCGGCGCACGGCTCGGAGGTTGAGGTGCGGGTCGTCTCGCTGGACCCCGAGCGCGAGCGGCTCGAGCTGGAGCTCCTTCCGGCGGCCGTGGGTGTCGCCGAGTGAGGCCTGGGGGAAACACAACCGGGAGGGAGGTGATCCTGCATGGCGACAGTAGTTCTTCGTCCGAATGAATCCCAGGATGCGTTGCTGCGCCGCTTTCGCAAGAAGGTGGCCAAGAGCGGCATCCTGAGCACCTTCCGGCGCAAGCGCTGGTTCGTGTCCAAGAGTGAACTGCGACGTATCGAACGCAAGAAGGCGATCCGGCGGCTCAAGCGCCGGCAGCGCAAGTTCGCACCGCGTATGGAGAGCTAGGGACCGGGGTGTGGCCCGGAGGGCTGGATGACGAAACAGCAGGACAAGGTCGAGGTGGAAGGGATGATCGTCGAGGCGCTGCCGTCGACGCAGTTCCGCGTGAAGCTCGAGAACGGGCACACGGTCCTGGCCTACCTCTCCGGCAAGATGCGCAAGTACTACATCCGCATCCTGCTCGGCGACCGGGTGCGCGTGGAGCTTTCGCCCTACGACCTCACCCGCGGGCGCATCACCTACCGCTTCAAGAAGCGCGGCTCGGAACCGGAAGAGGAACAGACGTAACTTTCCGAACCGGACTCATCGAACCGCCCTACGCAGCCGCGTGGGGCGGTTCGCTTTTCATCACCAGGGCCACCCATTCGCCGGATCGCCGCTCGTCCAGGCGCTGCAGCCCCCCGGCAAGGCAGGCCTCCAGCACGGACCCGGCCTGCTCGGCCAGGATGCCGGCCAGGATCACCACGCCCCCCGGCCGTACGGCACGCGCCAGCCCCTGGCGTGCCATCGCCTCCAGCACCGGCGCCAGGATGTTGGCCACCAGCAGGTCGGCCGACGGGGCGCAGGCCTCCAGCAGGTCCTCGAGCGAACCGGCGCTGGCGTTGATCGCCTGCGCGACGCCGTTGCGGGCGGCGTTCTCGCGGGTGATGCTCACCGCCTGCGGGTCGATATCCAGGGCGCGGATCCGGCGGGCCCCCAGGCGCGCGGCGGCGATGCTCAGGATGCCGGAACCGCAGCCCAGGTCGATCATCTCATCGCCGGGACGCAGGTAGTCCTCGATCGCCGCCAGGCACAGCTGCGTGCTCGGGTGCGTGCCGGTGCCGAAGGCCATGCCGGGATCGAGGAGGATCGGCAGGCGGTCGGGATCGGGCGAAGGGAGCCAGGCCGGCAGGATCATCAGGCGGCGGCCGATGGCAATCGGACGATAGTGGACCTTCCAGGCCTCGGCCCAGTCCTGGTCGTCCACGGGCTGGAAGGCCGGCGCCGGGAGAGGCAGGATCATGCCCAGGTGCCACAGGCCCTGCTCAACCGCCGCCCGGCGTGCCTCCAGCGTCTCGTCCGCCGGCAAGTAGGCGCAGACGGATACCGGCGTGGCGGAATCGGCGGCCGCTTCGCCCCGGCCTTCCGACTGGATCGCCACGCCGCCGGGCGCGTGACGCGCCAACAGGTCGGCGACCGCTTCGGCCAGTTCGCCGCTCACCGTCAGGCGGATCTCCAGCCAGTTCAACCCGCCGAGCCCCCGAACAGGTCCTTAAGGGAATCCACGAACGACTTCTCTTGAGGTTTGGCGTCGGCGCCGAGCGTGGCGCCGAGCTTCTCGAGCAGCTCGCGCTGCTCCTTGGTGAGTGTGCGCGGGACTTCGACCGAGAGCATGACGAGCTGATCGCCGCGCCCGTTGCGGCGCACGTGCGGCACGCCCTTGCCCTTCAGGCGCACGACGCGCCCGGGCTGGGTCCCGGTCGGCACGCTGACGGCCTCGTCCCCGTCGACGGTCGGCACGCTGATCTTGGCGCCCAGCGCCGCCTGGGCCAGGTTGATGCTGACATCCAGCAGGATGTCATCGCCGCGCCGGCGGAAGAAGCGGTGCGGTTTGGCGTGCAGCACGAGGTACAGATCGCCGCGCGGCCCGCCGTTGACGCCCGGCTCGCCCTCACCCGACAGGCGGATCTGGGTGCCTTCGTCGACGCCGGCGGGCACCGGCACCAGGCGATCGATCTCCAGCCGCTGCTGGCCGGAGCCGCGGCAGGCCTTGCACGGGGTCGCCACCGTCTCGCCGGCGCCGCCGCACGCGGGGCAGGTGCCCACGTTGACCATCGAGCCCAGGAAGGTCTGGCGCACCTGGCGGACCTCGCCGCTGCCGTTGCAGGTGGCGCAACGCACGGGGGTCGTGCCCGGCTCGGCGCCCGATCCCTGGCAGGCGCTGCAGGTGTCCTGGCGGGCGAAGTGGATCGGCTTCTCGGCGCCGAAGACCGCTTCCTCGAACGTCAGGCTCAGGTCGTAGCGCAGGTCGGCGCCGCGCCGCGGGGCGCGGCGCGAGCGGCGCCCGCCGCCCATGCCGAAACCGAAGAACTCCTCGAAGATCTCAAACGGGTTGATGCCGAAGTCGGTCGGCATGCCTTGCACGCCGGCGTGGCCGAAGCGGTCGTAGGCCGCCCGGCGCTGGTCGTCGGAGAGGACGGCGTAGGCCTCGTTGATCTCCTTGAAGCGCTCCTCGGCCCCGTCGTCCTTGTTGACGTCGGGGTGGTGCTGTTTGGCCAGCCGCCGGTAGGCGCGGCGCAGGTCCTCGGACGATGCGTCGCGAGGGACCTCCAACACCTGGTAGTAGTCGCGCTTCTCGGCCATGGCAGCGGTCGTCGGCGGCTAGGCTTCCTTGAACTGGCCGTCGATGACGTCGTCGCCCGACTTGCTGCCGGCCCCGCCCGCCCCGCCCGAGGGGCCGCCCGCCGCCGGGCCGCCCTGGGCGGAGGCGTGGGCGCCGATCTCCTGCATCGCTTGCAGCAGCTCGTTGGTCGCCGAGCGCACGCGCTGCGGGTTGTCGGACTCGAGCGCCCCGCGCGTGGCCTGGATGCGGGTCTCCACTTTGGAGCGGATATCGGCCGGAAGCTTGTCGCCCGCTTCGCGCAGCGCCTTCTCGGCCGTGTAGGCGGCATTCTCGGCGGCATTGCGGGCGTCGGCCATCTCGCGCCGGCGCGTGTCCTCTTCGCGGTGCGTCTCCGCCTCGCGCCGCATTTTCTCGACCTCCTCCTCCGAGAGTCCGGACGAGGCGGTAATGGTGATGTGCTGCGAGCGGCCGGTGGCCTTATCCGTGGCGCTCACCTTGAGAATTCCGTCGGCGTCGATGTCGAACGTCACTTCGATCTGCGGCATGCCGCGCGGGGCGGGGGGAATGCCGTCCAGCGTGAACTTGCCCAGCGACTTGTTGTCGGCCGCCATCGGGCGCTCGCCCTGCACGACATGGATCTCCACCTCGCGCTGCGAGTCGGAGGCGGTCGAGAAGACCTGGCTCTTGCGCGTCGGCACGGTCGTGTTGCGCTCGATCAAGGCCGTGGCCACCCCGCCCAGCGTCTCGATCGAGAGCGACAGCGGCGTGACGTCCAGCAGCAGGATGTCCTTCACCTCGCCGCCCAGCACACCGGCCTGGATGGCGGCGCCGATGGCCACGACCTCGTCCGGGTTGACGCCCCGGTGCGGCTCGCGGCCGAAGATCTTGCGCACCGCTTCCTGCACGGCCGGCATGCGCGTCATCCCGCCCACCAGCACCACCTCGTGAATGGCCGACGGGCTGAGCCCGGAATCCTGCAGCGCCTGGCGGCAGGGGGCGATCGAGCGCTCGATCAGGTCGTCGGTCAGTTGCTCGAGCTTCGAGCGTGAGAGCGTGAGGTTCAGGTGCTTGGGTCCGCTGGCGTCGGCGGTGATGAACGGCAGGTTGAGCTCCGTCTGCATCACGCTCG